>DASYBO010000363.1:0-60298 GCA_036500685.1 Pseudonocardiaceae bacterium
CCCCCTCGGAGCCCACCATGTCCGAATCATCAAGGATCGCGATCGTCACCGGCGCCAGCCGCGGCTTCGGCCGCGCCACCGCCGCCGCGCTCGTCGCCGCCGGCAACCATGTCGTCGGCATCGCCCGCGACGAGCAGGAACTCAACGCCGTCCGGGCCGAGCTCGGCGCGGCGTTCACGCCCGTCGTCGGTGACGCCACCGACGAAACCCTGGCCCGCCAACTGATCCACGAACACCAACCGGCCCTGCTCGTGCTCAACGCGGGCGCCACCCCGCACGTGGCGCCCGTGCACGAACAGACCTGGGAGACGTTCAGCCGCAACTGGCACGTCGACACCAAGCACGCCTTCGCCTGGATCACGGCCGCGTTGCGCGAACCGCTCGCAGCCGGCAGCGTCGTGGTCGCGATGTCCAGTGGCGCCGCGCTCGCCGGATCGCCGCTCAGTGGCGGGTATGCCAGCGCCAAGGCGGCGATCCGGTACCTGCGCAACTACGCCGCCGACGAATCGACAAGGGCCGCGCTCGGCATCCGCTTCGTCGCGTTGCTGCCGCAGCTGACCCCGACCGGTGTCGGCGCGGGCGGCGTCACCGGTTACGCGGCAAGGGAAGGGATCTCGGTCGAGGCGTTCGTCGAACGGCTCGCGCCGGTGCTCACCCCGGAACTGCTGGCCAAGGCCGTGACCGAGGTCGTCGACAACCCGGCAAGCGCGGCCGAATATCAGGTCGGTGGAGCAGGGCTGCGCGCTCTATCGTGAACACGATGCCCTCGAACACCGAATTCGCCACCGTCGCCGAGCCGTTCCGGTCCGAACTGCTCGCGCACTGCTACCGGCTGCTCGGTTCGATTCACGACGCCGAGGATCTGGTGCAGGAGACCTACCTGCGCGCGTGGCGCGGATTCGGCGGGTTCGAGGGCCGCTCCTCGGTTCGCCGCTGGCTGTACAAGATCGCGACCATGGCCTGCCTGACCGCGTTGGAAACCCGCGCGCGCCGTCCGTTGCCCTCCGGGCTCGCCGCGCCGTCCGACGATCACCGGGTCGCCGTCGCGGAGCGGGATCCGTCGGTGCCGTGGCTGGAACCCGCGCCGGACAACCTGTTCGGCGCGGGCGACCCGGCCGCGATCGTGGCCGCGCGCGCCGGGATCCGGTTGGCGTTCATCGCCGCGCTGCAGTTCCTGCCGGCTCGGCAGCGCGCCGTGCTGACTCTGCGCGACGTGCTGGCCTTCCACACCGACGAGGTCGCCACCATGTTGGACACCACGAGCGCGGCGGTCGACAGCACGCTGCGCAGGGCCCGCGCGAAGATCGCCGAGACCGCCCCGGCCGAACAGAACCTGATCGAGCCGGACGAACCCGCCGTGCGCACCCTGCTCGACGACTACGTCAACGCGTTCACCCGTGCCGACGCCGACGCGCTCGTCGCTCTGCTGCGGGCGGACGTCGAACTGGAAATGCCGCCGATCCCGACCTGGTTCACCGGCCGCGACGCGGTCGTCGGTTTCCTGCTGCGCCGCGTGCTCCGCGACGGCCACTGGCACATGGTCCCCGCCCGTAGCAACGGACAACCGGCGTTGGTCACGTACCGCCGAACGGCCGACGGCCGCTACGACGCCTATGGCGTGCAGGTGCTGACGGTCGTCGGCGGCCGAATCGCGCGCGTCAGCTCGTTCAACGACCCGAAGCTGGTGTCCACCTTCGGTTTCGCGCTCACCACAACCGCAGGGCTGCCGTGATCACCCGGTCCGGGAACCGGTCAACCGCGAGCCGGTCGAGCAGGCCGAGTACGTCCTGGGCGTGGACCTCGGCCGAGTAGCCGTCGTGCGGGGCGTCGAAGCGGAACGCGTGCTGCTCGCCCTGCTCGACGGTCTCCCCGCATAAGTATTACTCATTTCTGGGGTCTTGCGTAATCCGCGAGATGGGTCATACTCATTTCCGAATGAGTCAGGTTCATCTGGAGGATGCAATGGCACCAAGCGGTGCCGCCCGCGACGACGCGGACGAGCCGGCCGACCGCTACCGACCAGGCTACGAGCTGGTCGCGGAGCGGCTGTTGCAGTGGGTGGCGGAGCGGAATCTCCGGCCGGGGGACCGGTTGCCCACCGAACAGGGACTGGCCGACCTGCTCGGCACCACCCGCAACCAGATGCGCGAGGCCGTGAAGGTGCTCGCCGCGATCGGCAGGCTGAGCGTGCGGCGCGGGGCCGGCATCTTCGTCGCCGCCGGCACCAGCGCCCAGGTCGAACAGGAACTCGCGCACTTCCAGCCGACCGACATGGCACACGTACTGATGCTGTTGGATTTCCGTCGGCTCATCGAGTCGGACACCGCCCGGCGCGCCGCGTCGATGGCCACGCCGATCCAGGTGCGCGCGATCCGGGACAGCGCCGAGGAATCGCTGACCCTTGGCGCCGCGCCGGACATCAAGGGCTTCGCGCGCGCGGACGCCGCGTTCCACGACGCCGTGGCGATCGCCGCCGACAACGTCTTCCTTCAGTCCACTGTGGTCAACCTCCGCGGTTTCGCCGCGCAGACCGACACCTTGCTCTTCCACGGCGACGTGCCCGGTTCGCTGGAAGTCGCTGGCCACCAGCACGTCACGATCGCCGAAGCCATCGCCGAGGGCGACTCCGATCGGGCCGTGCGGCTGATGGTCGAGCACATCGACACCACCCAGCGCCAGTTCGAACGCAAGATCCGCAACCGCCTCTTCACCATGACCGACAACTGATTTCCGACCAACCTCCCCACGCCGTGACCAGCCGCGTGGCGATGACCCCTGCTCACACAACGGAAAGCCACGATGAAGATCACCCACGTCGAGTCCCATCGCATCGAAGTACCCCCGGTCGAGCCTCCGTTCCGGTGGCGCGACGGCCTGGCCGGCAGCCCGGTCAAGGGGGACGGCGCGGTGCTGCGCATCGGCACCGACTCGGGTGTCGAGGGCGTCGCGCTGTTCGCCCGACCGGGCGCGGGGGTGCTGCTCGACGATCTGGTCGAGCGGGTGTTCCGGCCCGAACTCGTCGGCCAGGACCCGTGGCAGCGTGAGTGGATCTGGCATCGGCTGTGGGAACTGGACCGGATCGAGGAACTACCGCTGCCCACTCTCGGCCTTGTCGACGTGGCGCTGTGGGACCTCGCGGGACGGGTCTACGGGCAGCCCGTGTGGCAGGTGCTCGGTGGCTACCGCACGGCGATCCCGGCCTACGCCTCAACGTCCACTTTCGACTCGATCGCCGAGTTCCTCGACGTCGCCCAACAGTGCCTTTCACTCGGCTATCGCGGCATCAAGCTGCATGCCTGGGGCGACGCGCGCCGGGACGCACAACTCTGCCTCGCCCTGCGCCATCATGTCGGACCGGACGTGCCGCTGATGTACGACGGCTCGGCCGGCTTCGACCTGCCCGACGCCATCTACCTCGGCACCGCGCTCAGCGAGGCGGGCTACCTCTGGTACGAGGAGCCGATGCGCGAGTTCAGCGTCTCGGCCTACCGGCGGCTCGCGCTCGCGGTTTCGGTGCCGCTGCTCGTCGCGGAAACCTCGGACGGCGCGCACATGAACTCGGGCGACTTCATCGCGGCCGGCGCGGCCACGTTCGGCGTGCGCGCGGGGACGACGTTGCGCGGCGGTATCACCGGTGCGATGCGCACCGCCCACCTCGCCGACGCATACCACCTGCGCGCCGAGGTGCACGGCTCGGACATCCCCAACCACCACCTGTGCATGGCCATTCCGAACACCACCTACTACGAGTCGTTGGTGACGTCGGCTTCCGTGACGCGCGAGCGCCACGTGGACGCCGAGGGGCTCGTCCACGCCCCGACATCGCCGGGCATCGCCCTCCCGTACGAGTTCGGCTACGGCACGACGCTGGAGCCGTACGTGGAGCAAGCCGCCTGACCTCTCGCCTTAAAAGAGACACCGCTGTCCGCTTTGTAAGAAGGATCAGACAATGAAGTCACTCCCGTACCGCAGGCTCAGCAGGGCCGCTGTCGCCATGGTCACCGTCGGGGCATTGGCCGTCGTCGGCGGCTGTGCGAGCGCCGATCCCACTACGACCACCGGCTCCGGACCGGCGAGTTTCGCCGCCCAGGCCCAGGACGACTCGGCACCGATCACCGTCTGGACGGACTCCACCCGGCTGACGTCGGTGCAGGCCTACCAGCGGTCACACCCCAACGTGAAGATGGACATCGTCACCTTCGACGGTTCCGCCGACGGTTCGACCTACCTACAGACCAAGGTGCAACTGTTCGACCGCACCGGCAAGGGCTGGCCGGACGTGGTGTTCGCATCGCCTACCGACGTCACCTGGGCCTCCCAGCCGACCGGCCCGTCCGCGCAGGCTTTCGCCGCTCCCGTCGACGAAGGTCTGGTACCGAAGTCCACACTGGACAACTTCGCGCAGGGTTCGCTGGCACCGTGCCAGTTCAACGGGCACACCTACTGTCTGCGCAACGACATCGCGCAGGTTGTGCTCTGGTACAACAAGACCCTCCTCGACCAGTTCGGCTATTCGGTGCCGACCACCTGGGAGCAGTACCAGCAACTCGGCCAGGAAGTCGCCAGCCAACACCACGGCTACCTGGTCGGCGCGATCGGTGACACCAACTCCAACGAGTCCTACTTCTGGTCCGCGCAGTGCCCGGCCCAGCAGCTGACCGGTGCGAACAGCCTGCGCATCAACCTGACCGATTCGCATTGCACCAAGATGGCCGGGCTGCTCGACTCCCTGGTCAAGGCAGGATCGGTCACCACGCAAGGCTTCTTCGGCCAGGGCTTCGCCAAGACGTACGGCAACAAGGTGCTGATGGCGGTCGGCCCGTCCTGGTACGGGCAATACCTTTTCAACTCGGCGTTCAAAACTCCGGCAGGCCAGATCACGGCGGCGGCTCCATTGAAGTGGCAGGGCGAATCCCAGACCTACACCGGCAATGTCGGCGGCGGCGTGTGGATGATCTCTTCGCACAGCAAGAACCTCAAGGCGTCGACCGCGCTCGCCGAATGGCTGACCACCTCCAACGACAACCTCACCAACGCGCCGACCTATCCGGCCTACGGACCGGGCGCGACCGCCTGGCTTTCGAACCCGGCCAACAAGAACTACTTCGCGACCGACGTGACCAGCGTGTTCCAGCAGGCCGCGAACGACGTGTGGACCGGTTGGGGCAACACCAAGTTCAGTGACGCCACCTCCTGGTCCAGTGTGGTCCTAACCGCGCTCACCTCGGGCAAGACCCTCGTCCAGACCTTGCCCGCCTGGCAGAACGAGCTTTCCGACGAGGCCCGTTCGGTCGGATACACGGTGACCAACAAGTGACCACGCTTGCCCCGCAGGCGCTCGCCTCGGACCGGCCCCGCAGCGAGAAGCGGCGGCGCCGGTCGGGGGAGGGCGGGTTCTCCGGGCCGCTGTTCGTCAGCGGCTATGTCGTCCTACTGCTCGCCTTCGGCGTGCTGCCAACGCTGTACGCGGTGTACCTCGCGTTCACCAACGTGCGCGGCCAGTTCACCGGCGTCAACCAGTTCGTCCGGGTCTTCCAGGACTTCCGTTTCGGTCCCACGTTCGTGGACATCGTGGTGTACCTGGTGATCTGGCTGGTGCTGATCGTGGTGCTCACCGTCGCGGTCGCGGTCATCCTGCGCAGCCGGATGCCCGCGCGGCTGTCCTCGGTGCTGCGGTTCCTCTACTACATTCCGGGTGCGCTGGCCGGCGTTGCCAGCATCCTGGTCTGGCTGTTCATGCTCGATCCTGCGGTCAGCCCGGTGAACTGGCTGCTCAGGGCGTTGGGGTTCGGCACGTTCGCGCAGGTGCTCGCGCCGGGGCACCTCTCGCTGATCTTCGCGCTGATCGCGTTCTGGACCGGCGCGGGCGGCTGGATCGTGGTCATGTACGGCGCGCTGAACAACATCTCGGATGAAGTACTGGAAGCGGCCCGGATCGACGGCGCTGGGCCGTGGCGCACCGCGATCCACATCCAGATCCCGATGATTCGCAAGTGGATCGTGTACATGGCGATCCTCGCGTTCGCCGCCGGCACGCAGCTGTTCGTGGAACCGCAACTGCTACAGACCGCGTCGCTCGGCCGGGTGTCGCCGACGTGGTCGCCCAACCAACTCGCCTACGTCTACGCGTTCCAGCACGGCGATTTCAACGGCGCCGCCGCGATCTCGCTGGTGCTGCTCGTCCTCGGCCTGCTCTGCGCCGGTCTGCTGGTTACCCGGTCGGGTCTGTTCAAGGTGGACGAACCATGACGACGATTCCCGCGCGCCGCAACGTCTCCCGCACGGTCGCCGTGCTCGTCGTCGGCCTGCTGCTCGTGCTGCTGCTGGTGTTCTTCGTGCTGCCGGCGCTGTGGCTACTGCTCGCCCCGACGAAGACGGCCACCGAACTGGTGAACGACTCGCCGTTGTCGTTCGGCTCGTTCGGCAATGTGGTCCGGGCTTGGCAGCACCTTACCGGTTTCGAGAACGGCGTCCTGTTCACCTGGCTGCGCAATTCCGCCGTGTACGCGGTCGGCGCGCTCGTGTTGACCCTGTTGACCAGCATCCCGGCCGGCTACGCGCTGGCGCTGAGCAAGTTCCGTGGCCGCAAGTTGTTGCTCAGCATCACTCTGGTCGTGATGATCATGCCATCGGCCGCGCTCGTGTTGCCGATCTTCCTTGAGCTCAACCTGGTCGGTCTGGTGGGCACGGTGTGGTCCATCATCCTGCCGTTCTCGTTCTACCCGTTCGGCGTGTACCTGGTCTACATCTACTTCGCCACCAGCCTGCCGCGCGATCTGCTTGCCGCGGCCAGGTTGGACGGTGCGACCGAGTGGCAGATCTTCTCGCGGGTCGCGCTGCCGCTGGCCAAACCGGTCGTCGGGCTGGTCGCGTTCTTCAGCTTCGTCGGCAACTGGAACAACTTCTTCCTGCCCTACCTGGTGCTGCCGGGCAGCGACCAGTTCCCCATCCAGGTCGGCCTCAACCAACTGCTGTCCTCAACTCCCTCCTTCAACCCGGTCGCGGGCGCGGGTCTGGACATCACCAGTCCCGAACTCGCTCTCGCCATCATCATCGCGATCCTGCCCGTCCTGGTTCTTTTCCTGTTCTCCCAACGCACCCTCGTCTCCGGAATGCTCGCCGGGTCCACCAAGGAATAACGGAGAATCCATGCGACACCTTGTTCAACGCCGAACGGTGATCGGTTTATCCGCGGCCGTCCTCGCCATCACCACCATCGGGATCGGTACCGCGAACGCAGCCACCACGACAACCTTCTACGCGGCCCCCAACGGCAGCGGCACAACGTGTTCGGCACAAGCCCCGTGCTCGCTCACATCAGCCCAGCAGAAGGTCCGCGCCACCACCGCAAGCAACACCGACATCACCGTGCAACTGGCAGGCGGTACTTACCGACTCGGCCAGACTCTGACCTTCGACGCCGCCCTCGGCGACTCGGCTTCGGCCGGCCACACCGTCACCTACCAGGCCGCGCCAGGCGCGCACCCGGTGCTCAGCGGCGGTCAGCAGGTCAGCGGCTGGCAGCAGGGCACCGGCGGCGTCTGGAGCGCGAACTTACCCGCCGGCACCGACACCCGGCAGCTCTACGTCGACGGTGTCCGCGCCCAGCGCGCGTCCGGCCCCAACCCGACGGGCTTCACCCGCACCGCGACCGGCTACACGATGTCGGACACCACAATGGACAGTTGGGGCAATATCGCCGGCGTCGAGTTCGTCTACAACGTCAACTGGACTCAGGTCCGCTGCGGTGTCGCCTCCGTTTCCGGCACAACGCTCACCATGCAACAGCCCTGCTTCGACAACTCCTCGAAGAAGCAGTACGGCAGCAACATCGACACGCCGAGCTACGTCGAGAACGCCAAGGAACTGCTCACCAATCCCGGCCAGTTCTACCTCGACAAGCCCGCGCACACGATCTACTACATCCCGCGCGAGGGCCAGCGGATGACCAGCGCCGACGTGGAGATACCGCAGCTGCAGACGATCATCGCCGGCCACGGCACCGAATCCGACCCGTTGAACGGCCTCGCGTTGCGCGGCATCAGCGTCGAATACGGCGGCTGGACCGAGCCCAACGACCCGGACGGCTTCTCCGAGGTCCAGGCCAACGTGCGGCTCACCGGCAATCTGGCCTGGCAGTACGAGGGCACCTGCGACCGTTTCTCGTCGACCGATCCTGGCACCTGCCCCTACGGCGCCTGGACGATGACACCGGGCAACGTGGTGTTCGACCACACCACCGGCCTCACCGTCGCCGGTGACACCTTCCAACACCTCGGCGCGGCAGGTCTGCAACTCGGCCAGGACGTGGACAACTCGTCCATCACCGGCAACAACTTCACCGACATCTCCGCCAACGGCCTGGAAATCGGCAACGGCACCGACGCGAACCCGACCGACCTCGCGCTCATCCCGGCCAACAACACGGTCGCCGACAACTGGGTGCACAACGTCGCCGTCGAGTACAGCAGCGGCGTCGGCATCTTCCAGGGCTACGCGCGCTACGACACGATCGAGCACAACCAGATCAACGACGTGCCCTACAGCGGCATCAGCTCCAACTGGGGCTGGGGCCACACGCCGACCGAGACACTGGACAACAAGATCCTCAACAACCTTGTCTACGACGCCATGCAGCAGCATTACGACGGCGGCGGCATCTACGTCCTCGGTCAGGAGGGCGATTCGCTCGCCGACGGCATGCTGATCAGCGGCAACGTGGTGCGCAACCTCGCCGGCAGCGGCAACGGCATCTACACCGACGGCGGCAGCGAGTTCGTGACCATGACGGGCAACGCGGTCTTCGGCACCGACTCGCCCTCCTTCGGCGGCTGCAAGGAACAGGGCAACACCCCGTACGGCGAGTTCAACTACACCAACAACTATTTCGACAACACCAACCCGAACTTCGTCTGCGGTAACCCGGTCGACGCCGTCACCAGCCCCAACACCCAGGTGTCGACCAGCGGTGTCGGCGTACCGGCGTCGTTGATCGCCAACGCGGGCCTCGAACCGGCCTACGCGAGCCTCGCGGCCCCGCCCGCAGGCAGGCTGCCGACCAACCTTGCCGCCGGCAAACCTGCGCAGGCCCAGTACATCGACGGCAGCACGGCTCAACTCCAGCCCGGTTCACTGCCCAGTTACGCGACCGACGGCAACCCGAACACCTTCACCCAGGCGACCGGCCAGTACCGCTGGCAGCTCATTGTCGACCTACAGACGTCCCAAACGCTTGGCTACCTCACGGTGAGCATGCCGCAGGCCGCCTTCGCCACCGACTTCCACGTCGACGTGTCCACCGACGACACCACCTGGAGCACGGTCAGCACCGTGCACGAGAGCGGCTGGGGGAGCGACCCGATCGACTTCGCGACCCCGGTCACCGCGCGCTACCTGCGCATCGTGGCCGACGCGCCGAACAACGGCGGCCAGCGCGGCGGGCAGATGGCGATCAGTGAGATCGGCGCCTACGCACCAGGTTGCGGACCGAACAACATGGCGCTGAACCAGCCCGCGCAGGCGCTGTTCATCGACAACACGCAGGCGCAGATGCAGCCCAACTCGCTGCCCTCCTACGGCGACGACGGCAATGCGAGCACGTTCGCCCAGGCGACCAACCGCTACCGCTGGGCGTACCAGGTCGACCTGCAACACCCGCGGTCGGTCGACGTCGTCTCGGTGCTGATGCCCGACGACAAGTTCGCGACCGCCTTCCACATCGACGTCTCGCTCGACGGGAGCACGTACTGGACGGTGGCGCGGCGCTCGGACAGTGCCGGCGGACTCAGCGCGGTGCAACTGGATGAACCGGTGCAGGCCCGCTACATCCGCGTGATCGCCGACCACCCGGACGACGGCGGCCAGACCGGTGGCCAGATGGCCATCAGCGAACTGGGCGCATACGCGGGCTGACAGCTCACCCTTCCGTTGGCCCTGGGCTGTTCTCAGCTCAGGGCCAACAGCCGCTTCTCCAACAGCGCCCGGCACTCCGGCCATTCCTCGACGACGACCGAGAACATCGCCGAATCGCGCAGTTGGTCCTCCTCGCCCGGCGCCCACGACTTGGACCAGTTCCGCAGCACGCCCTCGAACCGCGCGCCAACGGCGGCGAGCGCCGAGCGACAGCGGCCGTTGCGCGCATCGGTCTTCATGTCGACGCGGGCAACACGCCAGTTCTCGAACGCATGCCGGAACAACAGCAACTTGGCGGCCGAGTTCACACCCGTCCCTTGCGCGGACGCGCCGAGCCAGGTGAAGCCGACCTCGACCGCGCTGAGCCGGTCGCCCTCCGGCCAGAACCGGGGATCCCAGTAGGCCGTCGCACCGACCGCGCGACCGGTCGAGGTCAACACCTGCGCGTAGGGCGCCATCTTCCCGCTCGCGGCCCGTTCGAGCAGTGCGTCGATGTACCCGGCGACCTGCTCCGCCCTCGGCACCCAGGTGAACTGGTAGGAACCGCGATCCTCCTCGGCCGCGACAGCCAGATCCGCGGCATGCGCCTGCGTCAGCGGTTCCAACCGGACCAGTGGCCCGTCGAGTACGGGCGCGTCGAACGGAAAACTCATCAGACGAGCTTTCCCCAGACGAGCGAACTCGGCCAGTCTGATCAGATGATGGGAACACACCTTCGAACGGAGTGATCAGGGTGGACCTGTACAGCATCATGTGCGTGCGCGACCGGACCAAGGCACTGCCGTGGTTCGAGGTGTTCTTCGGCCGCCCGGCCGACGTCGTCATCGGCGAGGAGTACCTCTGGCAGGTCGGGGAGAACGCCTGGATCGTCATCGACGATCGGGGCATGCGTGCCGAGCGGGTCGGCGGAGCCATGGTCACGTTCGGCGTGACCGACCTCGACGACATCCTGGCCCGCCTCGACGCGCACGGCATCGAGCACGAACCGGTGGAGACCTACGGCAACGGCGTGCGCCATGTGGTCATCCTCGACCCGGACGGCAACAGCCTGTCGCTCGCCCAGTCGCCAGCCTAGGCGTCCGCCAAGGCTGATCTACGTCTTTCGTACTAGCAACGTCTCCGCCCACGCGCTGACGACAGCGCACACCGTCGCTCGGCAGTCTGATCAGGACACACGACGCCTGCTGACGAGGTGAGGACCGAATGATCGTTGCGCGCGGGCTGACCAAACGCTACGGCCAGGTACGCGCGGTGGACGACCTGTCCTTCGCCGTGCAGCCGGGCGTGGTGACCGGCTTTCTCGGGCCCAACCGCGCTGGTGGTCATGATCGTGTTCCCGGCGATCATTGAGATCGGCTTGGCCTATGCCAAGGTTTCCCCTTCGATACTGCCGTTCCGGGCCGCCGAGTCGTTCGTCGTGTCCGACGGCTGGGCCAAGCCGCTCCCGCTGCTGCTGGTCGCCGGAGTGCTGCTCGGCGCGGGCTGGGTCAGCCTGCGCCGGCGCGACGCGTGAGCTCGTGACATAGGGTGTCGGGCGTGTTGAACCGGGTGTGGTCCTGGGTGCGGAGCCCGAAGGGTATCCGCATCAGGGACGTGCTGGTCGCGGCGGTGCTTGCCGCCCTCGCGCCGCAGGAGGCGCACAACACCGCGCTGGGTCTGCTGCCGTCGGGTTCACTCTCGGTGGGAGTGGCCATCGCCAGCGGGGTCGTCCTGCTGGTGCGCCGCCAGTTCCCGCGCGCGACCGTGGTGGCCTGCGCGGTGGCGTTCATGCTGGTCGGAGTGAACTTCTCGCTGATGTTCGCCGCCTACTCGATGGCCAACCAGTTGGGCAACCGGCGGTCGACCTGGTGGGTGGCGGGCGGCGCGGCGGCGGTCTCGCTGGTGCCGTGGGGGCCGGGTGGCGTGCGCAGCATCCTGCTCCCCACCGATCCGGCCGGCATGAGCGTGTTCTTCCTCATCGACGTGACCCTGATCGGCTTTCCTGTCCTGATCGGACTGTGGCGGGCGCAGCGCCGGGAACTGATCGCGGGCCTGCGCGAACGGGCCGATCAGGCCGAACTGGAACGGGATCTGCGCGCGGCCAACGCGGTCACCGAGGAACGCACCCGCATCGCGCGCGAACTGCACGACGTCGTCGCTCACCGGGTCAGCCTGATCAACGTGCACGCGGGCGCGATGACCGTCTCCGCGACCGGTGAACTCGCCGAGTTCGCCGAGCACATCAGGCGCAACAGTGCGACCGCCATGAACGAGATGCGCGAGCTGATGAGCGTGCTGCGCCAAGGCGATTCCGCCGACGCCGACTCGGTCCCGCTGCACCCGCAGCCGACCCTGGAGGGCGTGCGCGAGCTGGTCGAGCAGGCGGTGCGGGACGGCCAACGGGTCAGCGCCGACCTACCCGACCAGCCGCCCGAGCTGCCCGGCGGCACCGCGCGCGCGATCTACTGGCTGGTGCGCGAATCCCTGGTCAACACGGCCAAACACGCGCCGGGCGCCGAGATCCAGGTTGCTCTCATCGACCGGGACGACGAGGTGGACGTGCGGGTCAGCAACACGGCGGGCGTACCCGAGGCGCTGCGCGCCGCGCCGCCGCCGCGCTCCGGGTTCGGCCTGCTCGGCATGCGGGAACGGGTGCTGCTCTCCGGCGGCACGCTGTCCGTCGGCCCGACCTCCGAAGGCGGTTTCCTGGTGTCGGCCGGATTTCCGAAGGAGAGCAGGTGAATCAGCCCGTTCGGGTGCTGCTCATGGAGGACGAGGAACTCGTCCGCATCAGCATCAAGATGATCCTGGAGAGCAGCGGCCGGATCGAGGTGGTCGCCGACCGCGCGGACGGTCTCGGCGCCGTCGATCTGGTGCTCGAACACCGGCCCGACGTCGTCGTCACCGACATCAGGATGCCCATAGTGGACGGTCTCGCGGTCACCCGCGAGGTCCGGGCGCTGCCCGAGCCGCCGCCGGTGCTGCTGCTGACTACGTTCGACCTCGACGAATACGTCTACGAGGCGCTGGCCGCCGGCGCAGCCGGGTTCCTGCTCAAGGACACCCCACCGCGTGACCTGGTCAGCGGCGTGGAAGTGGTCGCCAACGGCAACGCGGTGCTGGCGCCCTCGGTGATCAAACGCATGGTCGCGCGGTTCGCGACCGGCGCGGGCGCGCGGAAGGCGAGCGCGTCGAACCGACTCGACGTGCTCACCGACCGCGAACGCGAAGTGGTGCGGCTGGTGGCCACCGGCGCCAGCAACGCCGACATCGCAGGACGACTGCTGCTCAGCGAGGCCACCGTGAAGGTGCATGTCCGCCATGCAACGGCAAAGCTGGGCCTGGACAACCGCACCCAACTGGCGATCCTGGTCTACCAGGAGAACGACACGCTCTAAGCGGCTGCTACCAACGGTTCCGGTGCGGCTTGCACGAAGTCCTTGCCGCGAATCAGCATCACCGCGAGGACCGCGCCGACCAGCGCCAGCGCGCCGCCGACCGCGAACAGCGTGTTCATGCTGGTCGCGAAGCTGCCATGGATGGCGGTGCCGACCTCGTTGCGGAACTGGGCCGGGAACCGCGCGACGGTCTGCCCGACGGTGCCACCCCGCACCTGACCCGCGATCGCGTCCGCCCTTGCGGCGAGCGTCGGGCTGCCCGCGAGATTGGTGCGCAGGTTGTCGCCGAGCGAGGCCGCGAAGATCGTGCCGTACACGGCGGTGCCGACCGCGCTGCCGATCTGCCGGAACGTCGTGTTGGATCCCGACGCCATGCCAGACTGCTGATAGTGCACGACGCCGACGGCGGTCTCGGCCAGCAGCGGGTTGACAAGGCCCGAACCGATGCCGGTCAGGATGAACCCGGCCACCAGTCCGGTCCAAGGGCTGTGCGCGCCCTGCCCGACCATCGCGAACAGACCGGCCGCGACCAGCAGCAGTCCTACCCCGATGATCCATCGCGCCGGCACGCCCCGACTGGACAGCGTGCCGCCGACGATCGAGAACACCATGCTCGCCGCGGACACGACGAACAGCTGCGTGCCGGCGGCCAGCGCGGAGTAGCCAAGCGCGTTCTGCAGGTACAGCACCAGATAGAGCATGAGCGCGTACAGCGACCCGTTCATGGCGAACGCCGCCACCGACCCACCGAGGAAAGTGGGGATGCGCAACAGCTTCAGGTCGAACATCGGCCGCAGCACCCGCGACTCGATCACGGCGAACACGGCGAGCAGCACCACCGCCGCGACGAGGGAACCGAGCGCGATGTCATCGCCCCAGGAGATCTCACCTGCCCTGATGATCCCGTACACCAACGCGACAAGGGCCGCGGTCAGCGTGAGGAAGCCGCCCCAGTCCAGCCGGGCCGACTGCTGAGCCTTGGACTCGGGAGTGGTCAGCACGCAGATCACGATCGCGGCGATGCCGATGGGCAGGTTCACCCAGAACACCCCGCGCCAGCCCAGCCAGGACAGGTTGATCAGGCCACCCGCGACCGGGCCGAGCGCTGCCGCGATACCGGTGACCGCGCCCCACACGCCGAACGCGACACCCCGGTCGCGGCCGTGGAAGTTCGCGGCCAGCAGCGAGAGCGCGGTCGCGAACAGGATTGCGCCGCCGATGCCCTGCACGGCCCGCGACGCGGTCAGCATCTCCGCGTTTCGTGCCGCAGCGCAGAGCACCGACCCGCCGGTGAACACGATCAATCCGATGAGGAACAAGCGTTTGCGGCCGTACCGATCGGCCAATGAGCCCGCGCTGAGCAGAAACGCGGCCAGGGTGAGCGCGTAGGCGTCGATCATCCACTGCACGGTGCTGAACGTGGCGTGCAGGTCGCTCTGGATGTCGGGCAGGACGACGGTGATGATGGTCAGGTCGATGAGCAGCATGAAGGCCGCGATCGACACCACGATCAACGTCCACCACTTGCGGTCCACGAGAATCCACTTCCTGTTACGCAGGAGGATCGCGAACCGTGTGAAGAGTCCCGACACCTCCCGACAATGGAACTGTCAGTTGGTGCCGCGGACGCTGGGTGCGTGTCGTGTGAGTTCTTGCCGCATCCCCAGACGAACCCTGCTGAGGCCTCACGACTTTCCGGCGACGCCAACTTATCACGGCGGCGGGCCGATCCCTGCTGTGAGCGCACTCACCAGCGCACGGCACTGAAGTCCGGCGGCCGTGGCGAGAGGGTGGCGATCCTGGCGACCAGAGCGGCCAGCCGCGCGGCCATCTGCCCGGCGGGCAGATGCTTGCGGTCGCCGTGACCGGGCAGCACCCAGTCGAAACGGAGCCGCGGCGCGGTCCTGGCCAGCGACGCCGCCAGCTCACGGATCGAGTACCAGGTGACACTCTCCGCGACCTCGAGATCGTCGAGCATCCGCGACCAGTAGAACGAGTCGCCGGTGAAGCAGTAGGTGTCGTCGGCGACGTAGAGCACGCTGCCCTTGGTGTGTCCGGGCAGCGGATGGGCCAGCACTCCCGGCGCGACCTCGACCGGTTCGAGCCCGCGAATGACCTGGTCCGCGTCCGGCCTCGCGTCGAGGTCGTCCTCGTGGATCCACAGCCGGGCCCCGAACCGGTCGGCGTACTGGCGACCGTGCGCGACATGGTCGCGGTGGGTGAGCAGCACGTCGGTGACCGGCCCCAGCCGCTCGTACCGATCGGCCAGCGCGGAACTCCACCGCGGCGTGTCCACCATCAGGTTTCCGTCCGCCCGGCGCAGCAGATACGCATTGGCGCCCGCGGTGTGCGTCGAGTTATGTCCACAGTGGAACAGGTGCTCGTCCAGCGCCAGCGGGAACGGATCCAGCGACGGATGGAGCCTGCCCTCCGCGGGCCGGATCGACCGAGGCGGGCAGGCGAACGCGGCCATTTGTAGCGACCTCAGTTCGGCGTCGGTCTCCGGCTGTCGAACCACCACCGACCGCCCGTCGACCTCCCTGACCAGTCCGGGCGCGAACTGCCGCGCGACATCGCAGTTGGTGCAGCGGTCATCGACATGCCAGTCGGCGCGAGTCATGGAACTCCCCCTGGAAGTTGATGCGGTAATTCAGGTTTACCACCGCCGTCGCCCAGAAAGAAAGTGTTGACTATTCCGTCGACCCCTGCTCGGTAGCGCATTCCCCTTGCCGAACGGACCTCGGCCAACGTCCGATCCGCGATTGAATTAGCCCGTTCATTGCCGGCCCGAATGATGGATCGCACATAAGTCAAGTCGGTCGCGTATTCGGCGCGTCGCGCGCGGATCGATACCGCTATTCCCGCTCGTTGAGGTGCACGTTCTGCGCGGTGACCGGCTGGCCACAATGGTCGCAGGTCAGTGCGGGATGGGTCCGCGCGCCGCAGGTCTCGTGCGTCCACCCCTTGGCCGAGCCCTCGCCCAGGTATCGGTCGCCCCACTCCATCAGGACCACGATCGCCGGGAACAGGTCGAGCCCGGCCTTGGTGAGCCGGTACTCGTAGTCCGCGCGAATCGGCCCGCCCGCATACCGTTCCCGGCTGAGCAGGCCGGCATCGACCAGCTTGGCCAGCCGGTCGGACAGCGTCGGCCGGGGAACGCCCAACTGCTGCGCGAACTGCGCGTACCGACGCACGCCGAAATACGCCTCGCGCAGGATCACCATGGTCCAGCGTTCGCTGAGCAGGTTGAGCGCGCGAGTGGCCGAGTCCTCCGCGCGATGCGTGGCGTTCACAGCTGGGCGACGTCGGCGGGAAGGCCCAGCAGCAGTTTCCCGGTGGTCTCCCAGATGCCCTGGCTGACCTGGATGTGCGCGGTGATCGTGCTCGCGTCCCGGAACCGTCGCTGCAACGGCGACTCGTCGTAGATCGCGGTCCCGCCGCCGAGGTCGTACATGGCCCGCGCGACATCGGCGCTCGTCCGAGCCGCATGCGTTGCGGCCAGCCGAAGCCCGGCCCGCAGCTCGACGTTCACCGCACCCTCCTTCGCGGCCGCCCAGGCATCGTCGATGGCCGAGTAGAACAACGCCCGCGCGGCCCGCAACGACGCCTCCGCCTGAGCGACGGCGGCCTGCGTCGAGGACTTCTCCGCCAACGTGCGCCGCGCACCGAGAGACTTCTTGTGCCCGGCCAGGTCGAGCAGGTCCGTGATGGCTCCGCGCGCGTTGCCGAGCGCCACCGCCGCGATGCACAGCGCGAAGTAGCCGAAGATCGGGAACCGGTAGAGCGGCGCGTCCAGCGGCGAGTCGGCCAACGACGCCGTCCGCCGGTCCGGCACGAACACGTCCTCGGCCACCGCGTCATGACTGCCGGTTCCGCGCAATCCGGACGTGTGCCAGGTGTCGATCACCCGCAACTCCGAGGTCGGCATGCCCACCACGCGCATGGTCGGCCCGTCTCCGTCATCGAGCATGCAGCCGCCGAAGAAGTGGTCGGCATGGGTGATCCCGCTGCAGAACGCCCACCGCCCGGACACCACCAGCCCGCCGTCGACCCGTCGCGCGGTCGCCCTCGGCGCCCACACGCCTGCCGCGATCGCCCCTGGATCACCCAGCGTCTCGACCGCACCGTCGCTGGGCAGATACGCGCTCAACAGGCTGGTGGTCATCGCGATGGACACGCACCACCCGGTGGCCGCGTCACCGGCCGCGATCGTCTCCGCGCAGCTCAGCGCCACAGCAGGAGGTGCCTCGGCGCCGCCGATCGCGGCGGGGGCGCCACTGCGCATCAGCCCCGAAGCGCGCAGTTGCTCGACCAGTTCCGGCGCGAGGCGGTTGTCCCGCTCGTGTTGCGCCGAGAATCCGGCGGCGACGCCACACAGCTCCTCGGCCGACCGTCGCAGGTCCTGCGCGTCGACTTGCCCGAGCACACCGGTCACGGCAACCTCCCAGATTCGCTCACCTGACTAGTTCATATTTCTTACCACATGGGCGCGGGTCCGTATACCCCGGTGCGGCCTGCTCGTCTGTGCCATTATCAGTGCTGGTGGCGAGGGGAACCGAGCGACGTGACGGTGCGTCCCAGGACCGTGGCACGCGACGAGGGGAATTTGCGGTGAGCGGCAGCTTCAAGATCGACGACGCGTACGTGGGCAGCCTTGGGCAGCAGTGGGGCAACATGCCCGGCGCGATCAAACAATTCACGGACTACTCGGCGTTCAACGGCAGTGGTGCTGGTGACCCGCTGACGGCGGCCGACTTCGGGGGCACGCCGAACGCGGCCAAGGCGGCGTCGACGTTCCTTGGCCTGATGCAGGCGCTGGACACCTCGCTCGGCAAGGTCGGCGACTACTGCCAGGCCATGTCCACCGCGTTCACCCAGTCCTCGAAGTCGTCCAAGGAAACCGACTCGGACAACGCGTTCAACGTCACCTCGTCCGGGAAGGATGCCTGACCATGGCCGCAGTTGCGAGCTCCGACGGTAACTCGAGTGCCGGCCTGCTCGGGCAGACCATCCTCAACGAGCTGACGCCGCCTGCCGACGTGCACACCGATGACACCGGCCAGAACCGGTTGAAGAAGGTGCAGCCGGTCATCGACGCGTTGCAGAGCCTCGCGCCGCTCTACGACAAGTGGAAGACGTGCGCGGTCTCCAAGAACATGACCGCCAGCGCGGGCTGCTGGAACGACCAGGACAGCTACCTGCACCAGGGCTCGGGAGTCGAGTCGAAGCAGTTGCCCCCACTGGCAACCATCAACTTCGGCGCGATCTACAGCCCGTACTCGCGGATGAACCAGATGCACTCGGCGGGGCAGGCACTGCAGACCATCGCGTCCTCGGCGGCGAGCGACCTGCCGCACTACTGGACCGGCCAATCCGCCGACGCGGCCACGACCAAACTGGGCGACCTGCAGTACGGCAGCCAGGAATACGTCCAGACGCTGGAAAGCCTCAGCCCGCACGTCCAGGGCCTGTACACGACGTTGACCAACGCCGTGCAGAAGCTCGCCGACTTCGCTGACACGGCCGATGGCAAGGCGATCATCCAGGCCCAGAAGGACAACACCGGCAAGGGCCAGGATCTCGGCCACGACATGACCGCCGACGCGGTCAACAGCTACATCGACCAGTTGAACCTGGCTGTCCAGTTCGGCCTCTACTACGGCTGGAACCCCGAGCCGGCCTCGGACTCCGGCAGTTCCGACGCCACGGTCAGTGCCGCACAGTTGCGCAATCCGGGGATCTGCGAACTCGACGGTGGCCATGGCAGCTGGTGGAGCGACCAGGCGTCCAGCTGGCTCGACAAGTTCGGCGACATCTACCACTCCGCGATCGCGGCGTTCCGCACCCAGATCACCGCCAGCTACAACGCGGTCGATCAGGGCCTCGGCGACTTCACCTCGCAGATCTCCAGCATCCCCACCGACCCGTTCGGCAAGCTCCAGGCCCCCGGCACCCCGCCGCCTCCCGCCCAGACCAGCAACGGCAACACCAACGGCAACAGCAACACCGGGGGAAGCAAGACCGGCGGCACTGGTCCGTCCAGCAGTGGCGGCACCTCGGCGTCCAGCTACACCCCGCCGCCGACCAGCCCGTCGCCGACCGGGAAGGGCCCTGGCGCGCCGACCATTCCGGTGCAGTCCACTCCGCCCGGCGGCAACACCCCTACGCCGATCCCGCCGATTACGCCCGGCAACCCGGTCGGCAGCCCGCCCGGCACGCCCGTTGGTAACCCCGTCGGCACCCCCGTTGGCGCTCCTGTTGGTACGACCACGACGCAGAGCACGCCCGAATCGATGACGGTGCAGAGCGGCAACAACCAGATCAGCATGACCAGCCCGGACAGCCAGGGCAACGTGAAGCTGAGCGTGAACAACGGCAGCGGCACGCAGAGCTACAACATCGGGTTCGGGCAGGGCACCGGCACTCCTGTTGGCGGGTACGCCATTCCCGCCGGCGCTGCCGGTGGACCAGGCGCCATCCCGCCCGGCGCGCCGGGAGCGATCCCGGCCGGTGGGCCGGGCGCCATCCCGGCCGGCGGGGTAGGCCCGAGCGGCGCCATTGGTACGCCCGGCCAGATCGCCGGACAGGGCGCGCAGCAGATCACCCCCGGCGCCAACGGCACCGCGGTGATCCACGACGGCAACCTGACCATCACGGCCACCGAGCCCCATGGCCCACACGGCCCGGTGCAGGTGACGGTGGACGACGGCAGCGGTCACCCGTCGACCTACACCCTCAACCCTGGTTCGAGCGCGGCAGGCGGTCCGCCGATGCAGCCACTGACCGGCACCTCCCCGTCCGGCACTCCCGATCCGGGCGGCTACGGGACTCCTGGCGGCCAGCCGTACAGCGGAACGCCGATGCAGGGGCAGCCCGGCTCCGCCTACCCCGGTGCGGCCGGTACGCCCTACGACCCGTCGGCCGCAGCTGCGGCGTCCCACCAACAACCCGCCCCTGGCGGCACCCAGTCGGCGTCCTGGCTTCCGCCTGCCACCGATCCGAGCCAACACCTGGCCCAGCACGTGGGCGGCGGCGTCGGCGGCGGTGGCGGGGGCGGGGGCGGCGCGGCGGCGATGCACTCGCACGCCAGCCTTGGCGGTGCCGTTGGTGGCGCGGTCGGCGCTGCTGGCGATCACACCAGCGGTCTGGCCAGCGCTCCCGGTGAGGTTTCCGGTGTCGGCCTGGCCAACACCAACGTGACCAGCCCCGGCGCGCCGGGCGGCGCGGGCATGGCAGGCGCGCCCGGTGCGGCCGGTGGCCAGCCCGCTTCGGGCGGCATGCCGATGATGGGTGGAATGGGTGGTATGGGCGGCTCTCAGGGCGGCGGTGACCAGGAGCGCGGCGCGAGCCAGTGGCGAGTGCGCGGGGACCTGTTCGGCGACGCGAACGGGCAACTTGATGTTCCTCGGGTGATCGGTGAGGACGAGCAGTGATCGACGAGAACAGCCCGGAGATGCAGCGGGCCCTCGCGCCCTACCACGACTCGGTCGCGCAGTTCAACCGCCAGGTCGCCGACCGCAACGCCGAAGCCGAAGAGGCACACGCCAAGCGGGAGAAGGAGTTCGCGGAGACCACCAGTCGTCAACGGGCCGAGCTGGGTCAGATCCTCGCGGAACGGGACGCAAAGCGGAAGCAGGACCAGGCCGGTCAGGCGCGGAATCCGAACGACGCGTGGCGATCATCGTCGCGTGAGCCCGTTCAGGACCTTCAGTTCGGGCTGGAAGGGGAGGACGAGTACGCCCAGCAGCCCTATCAAGGCTATTCGCAGCCCGCAGTTCCCTCCGCGCCCAGCGACCCGTGGTCGGTGCCCGTCGCGAACGATCCCTGGTCGGCGCCGCAGCCCACACCGCAGCCGCAGGCTCCGCCGTCACGTCCGCCCGCTCGGCACCAGCGGTCGTCGGGTTACGACGATGACGACATGTCGAACGAGAGCTGGCTTCAGTAAAGCGAAAGGTCGCTCCGATGATTCGGAGCGACCTTTCCCTTGCTCGCCTTACGGTCCCGGCGGCTGTTGCGGGTAGCCAGGCGGTGGCGGTGGTGGGAATTGCTGTTGCGGATAGCCGGGTGGTTGCTGCTGTGGCGGAAAAGGTGGCTGCTGGGCCGGGAAACCGGGTTGCGGCGGGAATTGCTGCGGTGGGATCGGTTGTCCCTGCGGGTAGAACTGCCCGGGTGGTCCCATCGGTTGTCCCGGCGCGAATGGTGCGGCTGCCGGACTGGCCGGGAGAGCATTGGTAGCGGCCACCACTATGCACACAACCAGCGTCGCGATCGCCAGGACTCCGGTGATGATCCGCGCGAACGCGAAGCTGAAGAACACCACGACGGCGATGTCCAGGACCGCACCGGCGATCGCCACAAACAGGCCGGGTCGCCGTTTCATCAGCAACAGCACCGCGCCGACCGCCAGCAGCACGATGACGATCGCGTAGCCGGGGATTTCCAGGACGAACGGAAAGCGGGTGTGAAAGCGCAGTCTGAACTGGGTCAGCCTGAACACCACGTTGGAGACCAGGGTGAGCAGCGCCAGAACGGCCGCGATGATGGCCAGTGCGGGGTTTCCTGGCCGTTGACCGCCGGGCTGACCTGGGCCCATGGGGTACTGACCCGGCGGAGGGCCCATCGGCATCGGGCCGGGCTGGCCCATCGGCTGTTGGGCCGGATACCCCGGTGGTGGTGGCGGGTAGCCCGGTGGTTGGTTGGGGTTCCAGCCTGGCGGTGGGCCGTAGGTCATGGTTGGACGATACCGGGCCTGGCATCTTGCCGCGCGGATCGCCGAGGAGGACGGATCCGGGCATGTGGTCGTTGCGCGGTGATGGTCGTGCCCTCCCGAAGGGAGCACGACCACCATCGTCCGCCTGTCAGGGCAGGTGCCACTGCTGGGCGTTCGTGCCGTTGCAGTCCCAAATCTGCAAGTGGGTTCCCTCGGTCGTCGACGAATTCGGGTCGTCGAGGCACTTGCCGGACTGCGGGTTCAACAGCGAACCGTTGGACTGCGGGACGAACACCTGCGAACCGGTGCCGTTGCAGTCGTAGAGATCCACGGTGGTGCCGTCGGCGGTGCCACCGCTGTTGATGTCCATGCACTTGCCGAGTACGTGCAGCGTGTTGTCCGCGACAACGGTCCACTGTTGGGCGGCGGTGTTGTCGCAGTTCCAGATCTGGATCGGGTTGAAGTTCGTGGTGTTGCTCGCGCTGTCGTCGACGCACAGTCCCGAGTAGCCGGTGATCACGCCGGTCGAACCGCTCTGCGTCGTGCCACCGAAGGCGCCGAGGCCGTTCGGCGTGCCGAGGCCGGTGGGTCCGTCGTAGCCAGGGCCTGCCGTGCACAGGTAGGACGGGCTGCAACTGCCGTCCGAGCCCGACGTCACGTCGTTCAGGCTGCCGGGGTTGGCGTAGAGGGAGCTGGCGGGACTGCTCGCCGGGCTCGCGGCGAGCGCGTAGGTGGACGCGATGATCGGGGAGGACGCGCTGGTGCCACCGACCACGAACCAGCCGCCCTGGCCGTAGGTGTCGTACACGGCGACCCCGGTGCCGGGGTCGGCGACGGCCGAGACGTCGCCAACGGTGCGGTTGCCGCCACAGCCGGAGTCCGTCTGCCACGACGGTTTCGATTCCCACGAGGAACAGCCCGCGCCCGACCCGGACCAGGCCGTCTCCGACCAGCCGCGCGAGGAGGACGTGTCGCGGTTGAGCGAGGTACCGCCCGCGGCGACAACGTATTTGGAGGTGGCCGGGAAGCTCACGCCGTAGCCGCCGTCACCGGTACTGGCCACGTCCACGACACCGGCGTGGTTGTAGTCGGCGTCCGCGCCGGCATCGCCCGAGCCGTCGCCGGTGCCCCAGCTGTTGGACAGGTAGTGCGCGCCAAGGGAAACCGCGGTGTTCTGCGCCGCGTTCAGGTCGCCCGCCTCGACGACGACAATGCCGCACTTCGGACAGATCGCGGAGATCATGTCGACATCGAGGGATGCCTCGGTGCCCCAACCGGTGTCGCCGGGCGGATAGTTGCCCTGCTGACCGTCCTGGTTGACCTTGCGGAAGCACCCGTTGGCCGTTGTGCACGCGGGCAGGCCGAACTGCGCGCGATAGGTGGCCAGATCGGATTCCAGATTCGGATTGTCCGCCAATTCCATGACCGCGACGGTCTGACCGGAACCGGCAGTGGACGATGGCAGGTTGTAGGCGCTCTGCAGATCGGACGGTCCGTAGCCGGAGGGCGCTTGGTTGGCGCGCAAGGCGTTGGCGCGCAACGGGATGATGTCGGTGCGGATCAGCGTGTAACACACGGGTGCGCCAGGGCGCAGTGGTGTGCCGCAGGCGTGCTTGGTCTGCGCGTGACTGGCCGTGGAGGGTGTCGCGACCGTCGCAGCGGCCGGTAACACGGCGCTGACGCCGAATAATGTGCCTAACGCGACGATTGCGGTGAGCAGACGTCTCATGTCTTCTCCTTTTCGGGTTCGGCGGTTCAGATATAACAGCTGCCGAGATGCTGTCCTAGTTGACAGAGTGGACAGGCCATTCACATTTACCGGCCGAACCCGAAACTGGTACAGACCAGTGAGCGGACCACGTGGCGAGTTGGTTAACCTGGTGAGGTGGGCAAGCAGGGTGATGGCGAGATCGGGGTGGTTGCCGGGTTGGTGCGGTCCTCCTTCCTGGTCAACGCCGTGTATGCCGAGTCAGGCCGGGAACATGGCCTGACTCCGCAGCAGGGGCAGTTGCTGTGCGTGTTGATGGCGCAGCCGTACGGGATGACCGAACTCGGTTCGGTTCTGGGGCTGGCCAAGTCGAGCCTGACCGGACTCGTTGACCGCACCGAGCGCAACGGCCTTGTCCGGCGAGAGCCGGATCCGCAGGACGCGCGTGCGGTGCGGATCGTGCTCACGGCGCGCGGCGCCAAGCTCGCCGAGGAGTTCTATGCCGAGACCTGCGTCCGGGTGGACAGGTTGACGGTGGGGCTGAGCCCGGCGGAGCGGAAGGTGCTGGCCGGGTTGCTGGGCCGGATCGTGTTCGCCAATGAGGTGCCCAAGGTCTTTTTGTAGCCCGAGACTTGCAGTTCGTGCCACGAACTAATATGGTTAGTGGCACGAACTTGTAATCTTGTCGACGGGGGGAGAACCTTGCCAACGCCAGAAGTCGTCTTCGGATTCGGTGCGCACAGCGTCATCGACGAAGGCGCCGAGTTGCTCGACCTGACCGCGCAGGCCGACCGCGACGGCCTCGATGTCTTCTCGTTGTCGGATCATCCATATCTTGGCGAGCGCCTCGACGCCTACGCCACGCTCGGCTTCATCCTCGGTCGCACGCGAGTGCTGGCCGGCTTCGTCAACGTGACCAATCTGCCGACCAGGCCGCCCGCCATGCTGGCCCGAACCGTGACGACGCTGGCCGCGCTCTCCGGCGGTCGGATCGTGCTCGGTATGGGTGCGGGCGGGCGGTGGGACCGGATCGCCGATATGGGCGTGGCGCCGCTGTCGGCCGGCGACGCGGTGGATGCCTTCGAGGAAGCCATTGTGCTGGTCAAGAAGCTCTCCGGCGGCGGGCCGCCGATCACCCACCAGGGCCGGCACTACTCGGTGCGCGAGATCGCGCCCGCTCCGGTCGCCGCACCGCCGGTGTGGACCGGGTCGGTCGGCCGCAAGTCGCTGGCCGCCACCGGACGAGTCGCCGACGGCTGGATCCCCGGCCACGCGGCCGACTGGCTCAGCGAGCCGTATCGGACGTCGCGGGCGATCATCGACGACGCGGCCACCGAGGTGGGACGTGACTCTCGTGATGTCCGCACGATTTTCAACTTTCCCGGACGGATCACCGATCGTCCGCTGGCCGCGACCCGGGACGATTCGGGTCGCTGGATCGGTGGGTCGGTCGATCAGTGGGTGGACGAGCTGACCGGGGCCGTCATCGACCACGGTGCGGCCGGATTCATGCTGTTCTCGCCTCCCGGCGGAACGCCGGACATCGTGTCGCTGGGCCGTTGGGGGAGCGACATCGCGCCCGCCGTGCGCGAAGCGGTCGCGAAACACACGGCTTAGCGGCCGCCGTGTTCTTCGGGGATCGGTTCCTCGTGGACGGGTTCGTCGTGGGCGCCGCAACTGGGGCACGTGGCCTGCTGCTGCTCGACGGTCACGGTCTGGTGCTCCGCGCTGACCGCCGCCCCGATCGCGGCGTCGGCCTGTTCGGGGACGGCCAGCACGCGCAGCGCCCGCAGCGTGTTCCACCGGCTGGGTTCGCCATCGCCGTCGTCCATGGCGAAATGCACCGCGCCGCGATGCATGTTCTCCAGCAGCCATGTGCCGTCGGGCTGTTGCTTGGACCGCACCAGATCGATCGCCTCGGCCAGCCGAGGATCGGATTCGGTTGCCGCGACACGGAAGTAGTCCAACGCGCGCAGCACGTCGTAGTGCCACCAGGTCGGAAACGAGAAGCGGAGCCAGCTCGGTTCGATGACCTCGCCCGTGCTCAGCCGCCGGAACAGCCTTCTGCGCAACAGATACTCCTCACCGCGCCGCCGCGCCGCGACGGATTCCGCGCTGCCGCCGGTGGCTTGCTCGTGTTCGAGCAGCCCTTCGAGTACGCAGATCGTCGAGTGGAACGACGAACGCACCGACCCGTTCTCGGCCGCGCAGTTCCAGCCGCCGTCCGCGAGCTGTTCGCCGATCAGCCGCGTCACGACACCGTCGACGCCCACACCGAAATAGGCGCCGACCGCCACGGTCCGCCCGTTGATGCAGGGCTCGACCTCACCGGCGAAGAACGGCTGCCCGGCATGTTCCCAGCGACAATTCTCCCGCACCAGCCGCACGGCCTCGTGAACCTGCTGAGCTGCGGGGTCGACGCCAAGATCGCGCAGCAGCGTCAACGTCGGCAGGGTCGAGGTCCAGGGCTGGCCGGTGGAGAAATCACCGTTGAAGTCGGCGGGAAAGCACGCGCCACCGGCCCATTGACCGTCCTCGTCACGCAACGCGAGCAATCGCGCGCCCCAACCTTCGACCGCTGTTCGCGCACGCTCGGTAGCCACGTCGGCCTGCGACGCGTCGGTCAGGTCCCGCAGCACCTGCCAGCGCAGGCCGGGATCGGAATCGAGCAACCAGTCGACAACGTCCACTCGCGAACCGTAACCGCTGGCGTCAAGGTGGTAACGCTGATCCCACCTTTGGCTCTGGCGCCAGGCGCGCGGTCGACGAGACGATCAGGCCCGGTCCACCGCAGAAGGAGTTCAGTGCGATGAGCATGGCCTACCTGGCCCAGCCCGAGGAACAACAGCAGCTGGAATGGCTCGACGGAGGCGTGTTCGCCGTTCTGCTGGACAGCGCCGCGACCGACGGGCAGCTGACCGTCGGACGGTTCACGGTGAGCAAGGGTGAGGCCCCGCCCTACCACAAGCACACGCGGGAGGACGAGATCTTCCTGCTGATCAAGGGCACCGCACTGGTGTGGTGCGACGACCAGCGCTCGGAACTGGGCGAGGGCGGCGTGGTGTTCCTGCCCAGGAACGTCCCACATGGCTACCGGATCACCTCCGACACCGCCGACCTGCTGATGATCTGCACGCCGGGCGGAATCGAGGGCATGTTCCGGCACGCGGGACGCGACCTGGCGACCCCGCGCCCCGACGGTTTCCAGATCACGCAGGAACGGATGGCCGAGGCCGCCGACATGTACGGCCAGGTCATCGTCGGACCGCCGCGATGAGCCAGCAACAACGCGACACCCTTGACGGTCTGCTGCGCAACGCGCCGCTCGACGTCGGCGGCGACGTGGCCGAGCAGCGGGCGGTCTTCCACGAGATGGTCGCCTCGATTCCGTTGGCCGCCGATGTGTCGACGACACAGGGCCAGGTCGGCGGCGTTCCGGTGGTCACCGTCGAGACACCCGGTCACGATCCGTCGTTCGCGGTCCTGTACTTCCACGGTGGCGCCTACGCACTCGGTTCGGCGGCCGACGGCGCGGGACTGGCCGCTGATGTCGGTCGCGGTGTCGGGGCTCGGGTCGTATCCGTGGACTATCGGCTGGCGCCGGAAAACCGGTTCCCTACCGCGGTCGACGACGCGTTGGCCGCGTATCGCGGTCTGCTGGAGGACGTGCCGAGCGAGCGGATCGCGTTCGTCGGGGAGTCCGCAGGCGGCGGCCTCGCGGTGGCGGCGCTGGTCGCGGCCAGGGACGCGGGCCTGCCGCAGCCTGCTTCGGCCGCCGTGTTCTCGCCGTGGGTGGACCTGACGGTCTCCGGCGCGAGCGCGGTCGGCAAGGCCGCTGTCGATCCCTCGCTGACCCCGGCCGCCCTGCGCACCCGCGCGGGCGACTACCTCAACGGCGCCGATCCGGCCGCGCCGCTGGCCAGTCCGGTGTTCGCGGACCTGACCGGCCTCGCACCGCTGCTGATCCAGGTCGGCTCGCACGAGATCCTGCTCGACGACGCCGTCCGGTTGGCGGCCAGCGCCGCCGCCTACGATGTGCGGGTCGACCTGCAGGTCTGGCCGGGAGTGCCGCACGTGTTCCAGTCGTTCGCCGCGCTGCTCGACGACGCGGGCGCCGCCCTGCGCTCGGCGGCGGCCTTCACTCGGTCACACTGGCCCGAGTAGCGAACAACACCAGCCGAATCGGGCGCGGGGTGCGTACGATTCGGACTCGATGGAGCCAGCGAACAACTTCGGCAGCGCGTTGCGGGGCTGGCGCGACCGGTTGGCCCCGGCCGACGCCGGGCTCGACGTCGAGGCCGGGACCGGTCGCCGCGCAAGAGGGTTGCGCCGCGCCGAACTTGCCCGGTTGGCCGGTTTGTCGGTGGACTACGTGGTGCGACTGGAACAAGGCCGAGCCCGGCGCCCGTCGGCGCAGGTGGTCACCGCGCTGGCCAGGGCACTGCGGCTGGACCCGGCCGAACGCGACCACCTGTTCCGCTGCGCCAACCTGGTGCCGCCGGCAGGCGCGGCCGTCTCCCGGCACGTGCCCGTGCGGGTGACGCGGCTGGTGCGCCAACTCGGCGACACCCCGGTCGCGGTCTTCGCCGCGGACTGGACCATCGTCGCTCACAATCCGATGTGGACGGTGACGCTCGGCGACCCCGGCGAATATGACTGGCACGACCGCAATCTTGTCGCCGGAATGTTCCGCTCGGTCGACGGCCGGAGGCCGGACTCGATCGTCGGCTGGCCGGTGCGTTCGGTCGCGGGTGACGCGGCCGAGGAACAGGCGCTCGTCGCCGACCTGCGCGCGACCGCGGCCGCCTACCCGGCCGACGAGCGTCTCGCCGCGCTGGTCGACGGCCTGGTCCGGTCCAGCCAGCGCTTCGCCCGCCTCTGGGCCACCGGCCCGGTCGGGCCGCTGGCCGAGGATCACAAGATCGTCGAGCATCCGGTGGTCGGCGACATCCACCTCGACCTCGACGTGTTGATGGTCCCCGGCCTCGACCTCCGGATCGTCGCCTACGGGGCCGAAGCCGACACGGTCGACGCCCGGAAACTGGACGCTCTACGGGGAGGAATCTGATGATCCTGGTAACGGGCGCGAGCGGCAATGTCGGCACCGCGCTGCTCGCCCGACTGCACGCCGACGGCGTCCCGACGCGTGCCGCCTACCGCGATCCGCGCAAAACCAGCGAGTCGGGACAATCGGCGGTGACATTGGATCTGGGCGAGCCGGAGACGCTCACGCCCGCGCTCGATGGTGTCGACACGGTTTTCCTGCTCGGCGCGACCGGACCCGACCAGACGACGCATGAGCTGAACATGGTGCGGGCCGCGCGAGCAGCGGGTGCGCGGGTGGTCAAACTGTCGGTGTGGCGGGCCGACGAGGGGCTGACGCCGATCGCCCGACTGCATCGGCCTGCCGAGGACGCGCTGGCCGGGTCCGGGTTGCCGTGGACCGTGCTGCGCCCCAACTTCTACCTGCAGAACTTCCTGCGCCAGCCGGGCATCCGCGCAACGGGAGAGTTCAGCTTTCCGCTGGTCAACGCGCCGATCAGCTTCGTCGATGCCGGCGACGTCGCCGACGTCGCCGCGCACGTGCTCACCACCTCGGGCCACGACGGTCGGACATACGACATCACCGGGCCGCAAGCGCTGACCTACCCCGAGGCCGCCGAGGTGTTCTCCGATGTCCTTGGCAAGCCGGTGCGCTACGTGGGACGGTCGGACGACGAGGCCCGCGCCGCGATGCTGAGCCGGGGCATCCCGGATTTCTACGCCGACATCCTGATCGAGGTCGCGCGGGCGTACCGGGACGGCGGCGCCGAAGCCGTCACGTCAACCGTGCCCGACCTCACCGGCCGGGCGGCCGTCGGGTTGGCCGAATTCGTCGGCCGACACCGCGACGTCTTCGGCTGATCCGCTCTATTTCACGATCAGTGTTCCGGCCATGTACTGGTGGATGTCGCAGATATAGGAATACGAACCGGGTCTGCTCGGCGCGGTGAATGTCACCGTCCTACCTGGACTCACATCGCCGGTGTCGAACGCCTTGGCTCCGGTGGCCGTAAGGGTGTGTGTCGCCGAATCCTCGTTGGTGACCGCGATCTTCGCGCCCGGCGACACGGTCAACGTCATCGGCGAGAACATGAAATTCTTGATGCTGATGGTGTCCGGTGCCGTCGTACCGACGCCTGCCTCCGACCCGCAACCGGTCACGACCAGCACCACGCTCACCAGCACGGCGGACAGCACCGCGCGCATCACACCGCCTCCCCTCGTCACCTGATCGGTTCTACCTGAGTGCTTCGGTCCGGCCGCGCCCTCGGATTGCCCCGTTGTCGGCAAACCGGTTCCTGGTGTGCTCCGAATAGGCACCGTGGCCTTCTTCCCGAGGGCTCGCAGGTAAACCTTTTTGGAGGTCAGTGATGGGCGATGGGCGCATCGACACCCGACTGCTGACTGAGTTGACCGTGCAGTCGCAGGATCTCAACAGCGACGCGGTGCGGATCACTCAGCAGGCGTTGGGCGAGTTCACCGAGGAGGGGCGTGAGGGGTCCGGGCGGCGTTGGGGGTCGGCCGGGCTGTTCGCGGGACTGGTCGGCGCGGGCATCGTGGCCGGTGCCGGTCGGGCGATGGCGGCAACGGCCGACACGGACGTGCAGGCGTTGCAGACCGCGGCGTCGATCGAGAACCTCGCGGTGAGCGTGTACCAGACGGCAGCGGGGTTGTCGTTCATCAAGACCGGCAACGCGACGGTCCTGGCGTTCATCGCCAAGACCACCACCCAGCACCAGGCACACGCGCAGGCGTTCAACGCGGCGATCACCTCGGCAGGCGCCAAGACACAGTCCAATCCGGACCCGAAGTACGCCGCGGTCGTACAGCAGATGCTGCCGAGCATCAAGGGCCCGTCCGACGTGGTGAAGTTGGCGATCACCCTGGAGGACGTCGCAGCGCAGACCTACACCAAGAACGTCGGCGAGGTGTCCTCGGCCGCGCTGCGCAAGCTGTTCGGCAGTGTCGCGCCGGTCGAGGCGCAGCACCGGGCCGTGCTGCTCGCGGTGCAGGCGCTGCTGGCCGGCAACGCGGTGGGCCTGATCGCGGTGCCGACCCAGCCCGCGATGCTGCCCGCCGCCGCCGGCAGCGTCGGCTTCCCGGATTCCTTCTACGCCACCTCGTCCGCTTCTCCGGTCAGTGAAGGAGCCGTGCAGTGAATGCCAACAACCCGTGGGAACTCCAGATCACCGAGACCGAACTGTCCCGGATGACCAAGGACCTGGACGAGGCGCACCGCGAGAGCATTCCGTCGATGTTCGCGAAGGCGCAGGACTTCGCGGAGGAGATCGCCGACACCGTCGGCGTGCGCAAGCCGTTGGCCCGCCGCCGGTTCTTCCTTGGCGTCGGCGGGGTCGGTGTCGGACTGGCATTGGCCGCCTGCGGCAGCGGTTCCGGCTCGTCCGGGCCCGCCGCTACCAGTTCGCCGAGCAAGCCGGCCAGCCCTTACACCGGTGACCTGAAGGTCGTCGCGTTGGCGACCGCGCTGGAGAATCAGGCCATCGCCGCGTACACGGCGGCACTGTCCGCCGCCAAGGCCGGCAAGCTCGGCTCGGTGCCACCGGCCGTGGGACAATTCGCGATGACCGCGATGAGCCAGCACGCCGATCACGCCAAAGCCTGGAACGCCGTGCTTACCTCAGCCGGAAAACCGACGATCACCGGCATCCCGCTGTCCGGCCAGCCCGCGGTCGAGCAGGCGCTCGGCTCGGTCACCAACGTCGGTGACGTGGCGAAGTTGGCGTTGCAGCTGGAAAATCAGGCCGCGCAGACCTACCTGTTCGCCGAGGCCAACGTGAGCAGCGCGGGCGGCATCTCAACGGCGGCGACGATCGCGCCGGTCGAGGCCATGCACGCGGCGATCCTGAACTTCGTGCTCGGCCAGTACCCGGTGCCGGACAACTTCGTCGCCACCACCATGGCGGCGAACCCGAGCACGCTGACTGTCTGAAGTGGACGGATGAGGCCGGCGAGTGATGATCCCGCCGGCCTCATCCGTAGCCCGCCGCGAGGCGTACGGCCTCGGCTCAACCCCGCGACGTCGTCGTCCAACATGGACGGTCCGAGCTGTTCGAGAACGGCGGCAGCGGCGCCGCGCCCTTTGGCTTCCAACTCGGTGAGCAGGCGATGTGCTTCTTCGGTCCGCCCCGACGACATGGTCACGTTGGCGTTGAGACGGACCCGTTCGCTCGCCGTCCTGACGCCGGCTCAGCGCACCGTGCGCAGGCTGTCGATGATCTCCTGATCGGTCAGGTTCTCCGGCACCGCGATCGTGCGCCAATGGGCGTCGTGGTGATCGGCCACCAGGACCTTGATCTCCTCGACGCCAGGCCAGGCCCGGACGTCCAACAGCAGCGCGCCGAGGTTGGCCGAGAAGCCCCAGTGGTTGTCGCGGCGGCGGCGCAGTTCGCGGGCCAGCAGCACGGGCCTCGGCGCCCAGGTCATCGTCGCGGCGCCCGCGTCAATGGCGTCGAGGTACTGGCGCAGGTCGAACCGCCAGGTTCGGTTCACGGTGTGGTGCGGCGGGTTCGGCTCGGGCTCCCACAACACCACGTCACCGTCCCGGCGCACCCGCAGGTACAGCGAGCCGCAACCGGACTCGCCGCAAGAACAGATGCCGACCATTGCCGAGGTGGGGATGGCCGAGGGCAGCAGCACCCGCGAATCGGGCGGCAACAGGCCGACCGGATCGGTCGGCCGAAAACCGATGGTGCGACCGTCGCCGATCGTGCTGCCGTCGGAGCGGACGGTGAAGCGTTGCGAGTCGAGGAGGTCGACCCCGTCGATGAACAGCTGAGTCTCGGCCCGAGAATGCCTTTCGCCGGTATCGATCCGAAGTTCGTTGAGCCTCATCGGATCAGCGTAGCGATTGGCTCTCCAGTAGCAGGAGGGTTGAGACTGGTCCCATGGGTACCCGGCTGACGATCGGCGAGTTCTCCCGCGCGACGCACCTGAGCGTCAAGACGCTGCGCCACTACCACCAGGTCGAGTTGCTGGAGCCCAGCTCGGTCGACCCGCACACCGGCTACCGCTACTACGACGACGAGCAGATCTCACTCGCACAGGTCATCCGCAGGCTGCGCGACCTGGAGATGCCCATCCCCGAGGTCAAGGCGGTGCTGGCCGCGCCGGAGGTGGCGGTTCGCAACAGCGTGATCGCGGCGCATCTGGACAGTCTGGAAGCCGAACTCGCGCGTACCCGCCGGGCCGTCGGATCCCTGCGCAACCTGCTCCAGCGGCCCGACGTGCCGCTGACCATCGAGCACCGCACCGTGCCGGCCGTGCCCGCTGCCGCCATCCAGGAAACCATCGACCGCTCGGACTGCCTGGCCTGGTGGCAGGGCGCACTGGGCGAGTTGCAGGCGAATGTCCGAGCGCAGGACCTGACGCCGACCGGCTCCGCCGCCGGACTGTACGACAGCGACATCTACCGGCATGATCGCGGCCTTGCCACGGTGTTCATTCCGGTCGGCCGCACCGTTCGGCCGATCGGCCGGGTCGCCGGCCTTGTCGTGCCGCCGGCCGAGCTGGCGGTCACCTGCCATCACGGGTCACTGGACGACGTCGACCTCACCTATGGCGCGCTGGGTGCCTACACCACCAGTCACGAGATCAGCATCGACGGCCCGCTGCGCGAGTACTACCTGTGCGGGGCACACGAGACGGCCGACACCGCCCAGTGGCGGACCGAGATCGGCTGGCCCGTCTTCCGCGCCGACACCGACTGAGCTACGACCGGATCTGCGGCTCATCAAGACAACCCGCCAGCGCGGCCAACGCCACCTGCCGACCCGTGTCGACGGCCGCCCGCAGCGGGCCGGGGCGTCGCTCGGTGCGACCGATCCGCACGCTGCCCAGCGGTGGGCTGATCACCAGCGTCGCGGGGTGTTCGGTGAGGATCCGCTCCTCCTCGCCCCGATTGGACTCGCGGCGCAGCCAGGTCTCGCCCGCTCCCGGCGCGTGCCGGCCGAACCAGCGCGACAACAGCAGGCGTTCGGCGCGGGAGGGCGGGGACACGGTCTCGTCCGTTCGCCGCGTACGCAGCGCGACGATGTGCGTGGCCCGCTGCGCGAGCGCCGTGCGTACGGGCACCGACTCGCTCACCCCGGCGTCGACGAACCGTCGCCCGTCGATCTCGATCGGATCGCCGGCGAGCAGCGGCATCGCGGTCGACGCGCGCAGCGCGGCCTGCAAGCTGGCCCGGTCGTGGATCCGCTCGTGCAGGTCGGTGGCCGCACCGGTGTCGGCGTCAGTGGCGATCGGGTGGAACTCGACGGTGCTGTCCAGGATCTCCTGGAACCCCATCGGCATGATCTCGGTATACACCGTGTTGACCAGGAAGCCGGTGTCCACGGCCGGTTTCCCGACCAACAGGCGCCCCGGATTGATGGTCGTGCGCATGATGGTCGGATCCCACCAGGCGTGCTGGGTGCTCTCGGCGCGACCGCACAGCAGCCACGCGCCGTTCAACGCCCCGGCGGAACTGCCGTAGACGGCATCGAACATCGGCAGCAGTCCCAGCGTTTCGATGGCGATCGTCATGCCGCTGGAGTACGCGCCGCGCGAGCTACCGCCTTCGATCAACAGCACGAGGCGCGCGTCGTCGTCGCGATGTCCCGGAGTGCTTCCCTGCTGCTTGCGGTCGCGCAGCAGCTGAAGGACGGTGTCTGCCATTGCTCCGTTATATCATGTGAACCGCCGTTCCGTATCATCGTTACGTAACGGCTGTCGATGCTCGTGCTATGGTCAACAGATGCCGAGGGTGAAGCAGCGTACCGATGCCCTCCATGAGCGTGGTGTGGCCAGCGCGCTCGCCCTGCTCGCCGAGGAGGGCGTCGCCGGGCTCACCACACGGACCGTCGCCCGTCGCGCGGAGGCCTCCGTGCCGGCGATCTACGAGGTCTTCGGCGACAAGGCAGGCCTCATCCGCGAAGTCTTCTTCGAGGGATTCCGCATGCTCGGCGACGAACTCGCGGCGATCGCGCCGACCAAGGATCCGCTTGACGCCCTGCGGCGCCTCGCCCAGGCCTTCCGCCGGTTCATCGTGGCCAATCCGGTGCTGGCGCAGATCATGTTCTCCCGCCCCTTCGCCGATTTCGCGCCGACGGCGGAGGACGACAAGGCCGGCGTCACGGTACGCAAGATCTTCGTTCGACAGGTCCGGGCCGCTGTCGACGCGGGAATGTTGGTCGGCGACCCGACCGACATCGCCCATTTGCTCTTCGCGTTCGTCGAGGGCCTTGCCGCGGCGGAGAGCGCCCAACGGCTGGGCGGCTCGAAGCAGTCGGTCGACCGTCGCTGGCGCTTGGGCCTCAACGCACTCATCGACGGTCTCGGGCCGGTCGAGCGGGACTGAAGCCCCGACGTTATTCACATTCTTCACACCGATGCAGGAAAAAGAGGATCGTCCATCGACCTAACCTCTTGACTGGTTTAGACCAATGAGGTTCAGTGTCGGGAGGGCCGCCTCTCATCGACCCTCCGGTATCACCGCCGGGATCAGCTGATGGACCCCTTGCCAGCACAAAGGAGTGCACATGTCCATCCGATTAGTTCTGGCCGGCCTCACGTCGATCGCCGTCGCAGCAGCGATCAGCCTGGTCATTCCGGCCGCACCCGCCTCGGCCGCCACGGCCTGCGCGGCCACTTGGAACACGACGTCGGTTTACACCGGCGGAATGATGGCTTCTCTCAACGGTCACAACTACACCGCGAAATGGTGGACGCAGGGCGAGCAACCGCCGGGCACCAGCGGAGTGTGGACCGACGACGGCACCTGCGACGGGGGCGGCACGGGGAACCCCGGCGGCTGCAACTATCCGCAATGGGCGGCCGGCACCAACTACGTAGCGGGCGATATCGTCCAATATCCCGCCAACGGCCTGTACTACCAGGCCACGCATGACAATCCCGGCTATGACCCCACCATCAGCACCTGGTACTGGTCGCCCTACGCCTGCGGCGGCGGAACCAATCCGCCTCCTGGCGGCTTCGTCGTCAGCGAAGCCCAGTTCAACCAGATGTTCCCGAACCGGAACTCCTTCTACACCTACGCGGGCCTTGTCTCGGCGATGAGCGCCTACCCCGGCTTCGCCACCACGGGCAGCGCCACCGTGCAGGCTCAGGAAGCCGCGGCGTTCCTGGCCAACGTCTCGCACGAGACCGGCGGACTGGTCTACATCAACGAGATCGACCAGTCGGGCAACTACTGTGCCAGCGAGTCCTACGGCTGCCCGGCCGGCACGTATTCCTACTACGGCCGCGGCCCGCTGCAATTGAGCTGGAACTTCAACTATTACGCCGCAGGCAACGCCCTCGGCATCGATCTGCTTGACAACCCCAGCCTGGTCGCGACCGATGCCGCGACGTCGTGGAAAACCGCGCTCTGGTACTGGGACACGCAGACCGGGCCGGGCACGATGACCGGGCACGACGCGATGGTCAACGGCGCCGGATTCGGCCAGACGATCTGGTCCATCAACGGCAGCATCGAATGCAATGGCGGCAACACCGCCGAAATGCAGGACCGCGTCAACCTCTACCAGCAGTACACCGGGATCCTCGGTGTGCCAGCAGGTAACAACCTCACCTGCTGATCGACTGGCCGGCCCCGTGGCTCCCACATGAGCCACGGGGTCAGGCCGGTGTTTCAGTCGGGCAGCCGAGAAACCTGGTAGTGGGCGATCAGCCAGGTTCCCTCGGTGTGCCGAAGCACAACGCTGAGGTACACGTGCACCGCCGGCCCGTCGGTCAAGGTGAAATTGACGTCCAGGTAACCGAGTACCAGATCGTCGGCCAGCCGCCGGGTCTGCAACACGGTGTAATTCGCGGTCATGCCGATCGGCTGGCTGTCGTAGTAGGTGGCGACCCCGTCCCGGCCGACGCTGTAGGGGTGCAGCCCCTGGAAGATCGCGTCGTCGGTGAAGTAGCTGGCAACTCGTTGTGGATCGTGCGCGTCGACCGCCGACTTCCACCGGTCGATGACCGACGTGACGATCTCGGTTTCCGTTGTGCTCATCTTTTCAGTGCCCCGCGCTCTGGCCGCCGTCGACATGCAACACTTCGCCGGTGACGAATGGTGCGTTCTCCAGGTAGACGACCGCGTCGACGATATCGCTGATGTCGCCCATCCGCCCGACCGGATGCAAACTCGCCAGCGCGGCGTATGTGGTCGATCACGCAGGCCCCGACGGCCCGATCCGAGATGTCCCCCGACACGGCCTGGCTACCGGCCGACGACCCGCATCAGAGGTCCATCGACGACCAGCCCGCGGCGAAATCGGCAAGATCGGCGGCGATCCGGTCGGACCAGGACGGCTGCTCCGCTCGGTGCACCATCGCCTTGATCAGTCCGAGGCCGCCAGGGCTGCGCAGGGCGAGCGTGTCGGCGAGGTCGGTCACCCGGTCGGCCAGCAGTTCGGCTTCGGCGACCTCGGCGACCAGGCCGAACTCGCGCATGGTCGCGGCGTCGTGCACCTCGGAGGCGAGCAGCACCTGCTTGGCGCGGTACGAGCCGACGGCGTGTACGAGGCTGCCGACCGCCCCCAGCGCCGGGACGGTGGCGTGCGCGTCGCAGAAGGTGGCCGTGCTGCTCGCCACCACCAGATCGCAGGCCAGCACCAGTTCGAGACCGCCGGCAACGCAGGCACCGTTGACCGCCGCGATCACCGGCTTGGCTGATTCGCGCAGCAGGCGCAGCACCTCGGCCAGCGGATGCAGCAACTCGTCGAGGAACCGGTCAAGTCCGTCCGCGCGCTCGGTCATGGCGCGGAGGTAGTCCAGGTCGGCGCCGACGCAGAAGGCGGGCGCCGCGCCGGTCAGCACGAGCACGCGGACCCGCTCGTCGGCATCGGCCGCGCGCACCGATGCGGCCAGGTCGGCCACCATGGCCGGGTTGATCGCGTTGTGCTGCTCCGGCCGGTTCAGCATGATCCAGGCCGCTGAACCGCGACGTTCCCTCCTAATAGGACCGGGAAAGGCCGATGGCGTGTTGGTCGACATGGTTGACAATCCTGATCTGAGGCTGGGCACAGGAACCCCACTGTACCCAGCCTCATTCCGCGCTACTTGACGGCGGCGATCAGGGCGGGGATGAAGGTGGACACATCCCCTACGGTGCCCCAACCCGCCGCGATGGTGAAGCCCGGCCCCGCGGTGAATCCGGGGACACTGCTGATCGCCGGGTTCAGGTTGTCGTTGCTCGTGGCCAGCGAGACGATGCCGGCGCTGGTGCCGGCCGGCCCGAGCTTCTTGTAGAGCGCGGAGTCCACATTGCCCAGATTGTGGCCACCGTTGGCCTCCACCGCCAGCGCGAGCACGCCTGCGAACAACGGCGACGATTCGGAGGTGCCGTCGTTGCCGTACATGGTGATGTCCGGCATGGAGCGCATCGCGCTACCGGTGATGTTCTTGACGCCGTTCTGCCAGGTGGGACGTTTGTACACCTGGGACAGTCCGGCGCTGGTCACGTTGTTGGTCGCGAAGGGCAGGAAGTCGTTCCACAGCGTGTCCGGGTTCTGCGCCCGCGTGGCCGGAGTCGCCGCCGAGCCGGTGTTGAAGACGGTGCCGCCGACGGCGGTCACGTACGGGCTCGATGCCGGCCACGAGATGGCGCGGAACGGGTAGTAGGTCGCCCCGTCCAGTTCGAAGTCCGTCGGTCCGGTGTCCCCTGAGCCGGTGACCAGCGACATGCCGGCCGCGGTCGCCTTCTTCATGGTCGGATCCAGCAGCGTGGTGATCGACGCGGGCGACGGGAAGGTGTTCTCGGTGGCACCGAAGGACATCGAGACGATGCTGGCCAGCTTCTTGGTGCGCAGATAGTCGATCGCGGTCATCATCTCGGGCATCCCGGTCATGCCTTCGGTCTCGTCGACCGGGGTCGCCGCGATGATGATCTTCGCCGACGGCGCGATCTCGTGCACCGACTCGACGTCCAGATCGGTCTCGCCCGCCCATGCTCCGCAGTCAGCCGCTGACTTCGGATCGCTCGACTGGAGGGACGCGCAGGTCGGCACCGCGCCGGCCGGCGAGAGCTGGGAGACGTCGACCGGGGGCAGGCCCTCGGCCGCGTCAAAATTGTCCATCACGGCCTGGATAGCCGGATCGCCGTAAGAGTCCAGTACCGCAACGGTGACGCCCTGCCCGGTGTCACCGGCATTCCACTCGGTCGGCGCGCCGTAGGCCGTCGCCAGCGGGAACAACGTGGCGCTGGCCAGCTTTTCCATCGCCTTGGCCCGGCCTGCCGCGGTGGGGTTGGCCCCGACCGTCTTGGCCGCCGTCGAGAATTCGTGGGATAAGTGGGATAACTGGGTTGACGATGCCGTTGGCGGGGCGGCGGCAGCGGGTACCACGAACCCGGCAGTGGCCACCACGGTGCCCATCACCACCCCGATCACACCATGACGTCTATCCATGCCGCACACCTTTCCTCGTCAACACGTTTGCGCTGCCAGAAAAGGCCATAGTGCAGGTCGGTGTCGCGGCGATCAACCGACGAAAGGCGTGAGTCGAGCAGGCACCCCTAGCGGCCGGCGAACCGGTCGATCGCCTCGAAGATGTGGCGGACCTTCGTCTCGCTGTCGAGGTGGCCGGCGTCCTCGGCGATCAGCAACTCCGCGTCCGGCCAGGCGCGGGCCAGCTCCCAGACCGACTCGACCGGCCCGTTCATGTCCATCCGGCCGTGCACCAGCACTCCGGGGATGCCGGCGAGCCTGCCGGCCTCGCGCAGGAGCACGCCGTCCTCCAGGAACGCGCCGTGCGAGAAGTAGTGCGTGCAGATCCGGACCAGCGCCTGCACTTCGGCCGAGAGGATGCCGGTCAGCGGAGCGAACTTTCCCTGCATCTCGTGGGACAGCAGGGTGTCTTCCCACGTACACCAGTCGATGGTGGCCTTCTGTCGGACGGCGGGATCGGGATCTTCCATCAACCGGGCGTACGCGCCGACGAGGTCGCCATCGCGCGGCGTGCCCGGAGCGCCGGCCAGGAACCGTTCCCACGCTTCCGGGTAGAACCGCCTCGCGTCCCGGTAGAGCCAGTCGATGTCGCGGCGGCTGCCGCAGAACACGGCGGCCAGGATGATCTCGGAGACGCGTTCCGGATGACGCTCGGCGTAGGCAAGGCTGAGCACGGAGCCCCACGAGTAGCCGTAGAGCAGCCAGCGCTCGATGCCAAGGTGCTCGCGCAGCAGCTCCATGTCGGCGATCAGGTGCTGGGTGGTGTTGTACAGCATGTCGGTGGCCGGGTCGGCGGCGTGCGGGGTGCTGCTGCCGCAGCCGCGCTGGTCGAACAGGACCAACTGGTAGCCCGCAGTGTCGAAGCGCCGGTAGCCGCCGCGCCGGAAGGGTCCGCCGGGGCCGCCGTGCACCACGACCGCGGGCTTGCCGCCGGGGGTGCCGCGGACCTGCCAGTACACCTTGTTGCCGTCGCCGACGTCGAGCATGCCCTCGTCGTAGGGTTCCGGCGCGGCATCCGGCTTGGTCACGTCCGCTCCTTGGGCTTCGGGTACCTGGAGCGTACGTGAGTTACTGGACGGGCCTGCGCAATACCGCCAATCGCGACAAGTATTCCTCCTCGGAGATCTCGCCTGCCGCGAACCGCCGGGCCAGCATGTCCTCCGCCGCCGACAGTTGCGTCGCAGAGCCGACGCGGCCCAGCGGTGCCGCGAAGCGCGACCGCCGCACCAGATAGACGATCAGGACCGCGGCGCAGGCCGCCACGACCAGCGTGCCAAGGCCCCACCACGGAGCAAAACCCGCCCACGGGCCGCCCCAACCGCCGCCGCCCCAACCATTGTCGAAGGCCCACTGGGCCAGCACATGTTCGCTCATGAACTCAGCATGACGACGCGCGTGTGTCGCGACATCCGAGGCAGGGCGTGTTCCTCCGCTACGTCGTCGAACGTACGGGGGCCGGTCCGTCGGGGCCACGAGTGTGAGCACGACGAGCAGCACGGTGCCGAGGATGAGCTGCACGATGCTGGGCAGGGCGTTGAGCGTGGCGGAAGCGAAGTGTCGACACTAGGACGCGTCGGGATCGGTTCCGGTAGTGACCCACGGCCGGGCGACGCGGGCGATGTCGGCATCCGATGCGTTGGTGAACGCGTCGAGATTGAGGAAGTGCCGGGCGACGGTGAGTCCGAGGATGCTGCTGACGATGAGCGCGGCCCGCAGGTCGGCATCCTCGCCACCCATGGCGCGACTGAGGTTGGCGACCCGCTCGTTGAGGAACGAGCTCATGGATTCGGCGGCTTCCGGCGCAGTGAGCATGGACCGGACCAGGGCCTTGGTTTCCGGGGGCAGCGTGGCGAGTCGGACGTCGAGCACGTCGTGCAGATGTGTCTCGATCTCGCTCGGGTCCGATTCCTCCAGCTGGATGGCGACGGCGAACAGGGCGGCCTTCGATCCGTAGTGCTGCATCACCAGGGACGGGTCGACGTTCGCGCGCTGGGCGATGCGGCGGATGGTGGCGGCTTCGAGGCCGCGCTCCCCGAATTCCGCCCGCGCGGCCTCAAGAATGCGCTGCGCGCTCGCGGCCCGCCTGGCGGCTCTGCTCTTCGGCTCGCTCACCGTTTGACTCTACTGCGGTTGAGCGAAGCATCCCGGGATCAGTCGGCGGAGGCGAGGAACTGGGTCGCGGCCAACTCGCCGTACAGCGGGTCGGTGGCCACCAACTCGGTGTGGCTGCCGACCGCGCGGACTCTGCCGGCGTCCATCACCACGATGCGGTCGGCCATGGTCACTGTGGACAGTCGGTGCGCGACCACCAGCACGGTGGTGGTGCGCGCCGCCTCGGCGATGGTCTCGCGCAGCGCGGCTTCGTTGACCGCGTCCAGTTGGGAGGTCACCTCGTCGAGCAGCAGCAGTCGGGGCCTGCGCAGCAGGGCGCGGGCGATGGCCACCCGCTGCCGTTCGCCGCCGGAAAGCTTGATGCCTCGGTGGCCGACCGTCGTCTGCACGCCGTCGGGCAGTCGCGCGATCAGGCCGTCGAGGCGGGTGGTCTTCAGCACCGCGCGCACGTCGTCGTCGGTCGCGTCCGGTGCGCCGAAGACGAGGTTGTCGCGCAACGTGCCGGACAGCACCGGTGCGTCCTGCTCGACGTAGCCGATCGCCGCCCGCAGGTCGGCCAGCGACCACCGGGTCACGTCCGTGTCGTCGAGCAGAACCCGCCCGGACGCCGGCTCGTAGAACCGTTCGATCAGCGAGAACACCGTGGTTTTGCCGGCCCCGGACGGCCCGACGAACGCAGTCATGCCCCGCGCGGGAATGGCGAAGCTGACGCCGTGGTGCACCTCGGGCAGGTCCGGCTGGTAGCTGAATCGGACGTTCTCGAACGCGACGGCGGCCGGCCGAGGATCACTGACCGACGTTCGCGGGTCGAGTGGTTCGGCCGGCATCGATTCGACCTCGCGGATACGGGCGACCGCCGCCGCGCCGACTTGATACTGCGTGACCGCGTTGACCAGGTCCCGCATCGGCGGCATCAGGTAGTAGAGGTAGAGCAGGAACGCCACCAGCGTGCCGACGTCGATCGCCCCGGACACGACGCGGGCGCCGCCCAACCCGAGCACCACGATGAACGACACCTGGATGGCCAGTCCGCCGGTATTGCCCGCGATCGCCTGCCATTTGGCCGCCCGCACCCCGCCGCGCCACGCGTCCTGCGCCGCGTCGTAGAGCCGGTCGCGCTCGCGGTACTCCGCGCCGGACGCCTTGACCGTGCGCAGCGCGCCCAGTACGCGTTCCAGTGACGCGCTCATCGCACCGACCGATTCCTGGGCCTGTTTGGACGCCCGCGAAATGCGCGGCACGACCACCCGCACCGCGATCTGGGCCAAACCGAGCACGGTGACGGTGACGCCGAGCAGCAGCGGGTCCAGCAGCGCCATCAGCGTGATAGTGGCAAGGAAGGTCAGGCTGCCGGTGACCGCGGAGACCACGGCGGTCGTGCTCACCTCGCGCAGCAGCGTGGTGTCGGCGCTGACCCGCGACATCAGGTCACCCGGTTCATGTTCGTCCAAGGCGGGAATCCGCAGGCGCAGCAGGTGCGACACCAGTCGGCGCCGCGCGACCAGCACGACCGATTCGGCCGTGCGTTCGAGCAGGTAGGACCCGAGCGCGCCGATTCCCGCGTTGGCCAGCACCAGCACGGTCATCAACACCAGCAACCCGGTGATGCCCCGGTCGACGGAAAGGCCACTGATCAAATTCCGCACCACCAGCGGCAGCGCCAAGCCGGCCGCCGCGGTGGCCAGGCTCAGTACCGCGCCCACCACCAGCGCGACCGAAACGGTCGTACGTAGCCCAGCAGTACGCGCCAGGCCGGCTCCTGCACCCGTGTGCTCACCCGGCCAGTGTTGCCACCCTCGGGTCACCACGTCCATGAAAATACGCGGGTCGCTTTCAGCGCAGGACCTTGAAGACGATCTCGGTGTACATGCCGATGACCTCGTCGCGGCTGAGCGTGCCGTCGGCGCGGTACCACTCGCGCACTCCGTTGAGCATGTCCAGCACGGCCATGGTGGTGATCTCGGGGTCAACGGCGGCGAACTCCCCTCGCGCGGTGCCGTCTCTGATCGCATCGCGCACGGCGTCGTGGTAGGCCTGCTGGAGCGCGATGCCCTCCTTCTGCTGTTCGGGATTGAGGGCATGCCGGATGGGGTTGCCGACGAGCAGTTCGGACCGCCGGTCGTCGCTGATCTCCAGGTGCAGTCGCACCATCTCGCGGACGCGTTCGGTCGGTGACCGGGTCGGGTCCTTCAGGATTGGCACGGTAGCCGCTACGAACTCGGTCATGAACCGCGCGACGCAGGCGTGCAGGATGTCCTGTTTGTTGGTGAAGTGGTGATACATCGTCGAGGAGGAGATGCCGACCGCGTCGGCGATGTCGCGGATCGACGTCGCTCCGAAGCCGCGCTCGTAGAACAGGTCCGCGGAGGCGTCCATGATCGCCTCGCGCAGCACGGGTCCTTCGTCGAGGGAGCGCTTCCTGGCCACGGTCAGGACCGTAGCAGACGTGTCGATCATTTGATCGACAGGTCTTGACGCGACACGGAACCGCTCGCTACGGTTGTGTCGATCGATCGATCGACATGATATCCACCGCTGCCGACAGGGGCGTCGAATGAGCGAACGCAGGCCGGGTTGGTCGACGGTGCCGGAGCCGGGGAGCCGGGTGCTCGTCACCGGAGCGGCGGGCGGACTCGGCAGGGCGCTGGTGGCCGCGCTGGCCGAACTGGGTGCGACGGTGATCGGGATCGACCGGCCAGGAGCGGATGCGGCCGGTCCGGGCAAACTGCTCTTCGCCGACCTGGCCGATGCCGAGGAAACGCGGCGGATCGTCGCCGAGGCGGCCGAACTGCTCGGCGGCCTCGACGCCGTGATCGGCGCCGCCGGCATCGTGGACACCCTCCATCGCGCCGCGACCTTCCCCATCGACGCGTTCCGCCGCGACGTCGAGGTCAATCTGCTGGCCCAGTTCACGGTCGCGCAGGCCGCCCTGCCTGCGTTGTCCGCATCGCAGCGACCGGCGATCGTGTTCGTCTCCTCCCTGGCCGGGCAGGACGGACTGCCGGGCCAAGCCGCCTACGCCGCGTCGAAGGCCGGCGTGCTGGGACTGACCCGCACCCTTGCCGCGGAATGGGCCGGCGCGGGGATTCGGGTCAACGCCGTCGTCCCTGGCATGTTCGCGACTCCGAAGATCCTCGGGCTGCCTGCCGAGATCCGCGACCGGATGCTCGCCGAGGTGCCGATGGGCCGGGTGGCCTCGCTCGACGAGGTCGTCGGCCCGGTGCTCTACCTGCTCTCCCCGGCCGCCGGCTACACGACCGGCCAGGCACTGCGACTCGACGGCGGCGCCGGTCTCGGCCGCGCGGGCTTCTACCGCTGAGGTTCACCGACAGCTCAGGAGGAACGGATGTACTACATCGGCGTAGACATCGGTGGCACCTTCACCGACTGCGTGCTGGTGGACCAGGACGGCAGCCACCGCACGGCCAAGGCTCTGTCCACACGAGACGATCCGGTCCGTGGTGTCCTCGACGCGCTGCGACGGCTGGCCGAGACGGTCGGCCTCGACGTGTCGACACTGCTGGCGCGGACCGACCGGTTCGGGCACGGCACGACGATCGGCACCAACGCGGTGCTGGAACGCCGTGGTGCGCGGGTGGGCCTCGTCGCCACCGCAGGTCATGGCGACGCGCTGCGGATGATGCGGGGTTCCGGCCGGGTCGCCGGGCGCTCGATCGAGGACGTGTTCTCGGTGCACGGCAGCCGACTCCCGCAACCGCTGAACGTGCCCGGCGCCGTCCTGGAGATCGACGAGCGCGTCGACGCGTCGGGAACGGTCGTGGTCGCGCTCGACCCGGCCGCCGCCGTCGAGCGGATCCGCGCGCTGGTCCGCGAACATGATCTGGACTCGGTCGCGATCGCCCTGCTGTGGTCGTTCGCGAACCCGTCGCACGAACAGGCGCTGGTCGACGTGCTCTCCGCCGCCCTGCCGGACGTGTTCGTGTCCAGCTCGTCGGCGGTCTCGCCTCGGCTCGGCGAGTACGAGCGGACGGTCGCGACCGTGATGAACGGCTACGTCGGGCCCACGTGCTCGCGCTACCTGCGGCGGCTGGCCGATCAGCTCACCGACAGCGGTCTGACCAGCCCGCTGCTGGTCATGCAGTCCAACGGCGGCGTGCTGCCGGCCGCCGCCGCGACCGGAACCTCGCTGGGCACGATCGACTCCGGCCCGGCGGGCGGCCTGACCGGTGTCGCCACGCTGGCCGCCGTTTACGGTCACGACCGCGTTGTGGCCACCGACATGGGCGGTACCTCGTTCGACATCGGGCTGGTGATCGACGGAAAGCCGATCCTGGCCGACGAGAACGTGATCGACCAGTACACCTACCGGCTGCCCCACCTCGACGTCCGCACCGTCGCCTGCGGCGGTGGCACGATCGCCCGCTACGACGAGGCCACCGGCGCGCTGCGGGTGGGGCCGCGCAGCGCCGGGTCCGAGCCCGGCCCGGCCTGCTACGACCGGGGCGGCACCGAGCCGACCGTGACCGACGCCGACGTCGTGCTGGGACTGTTGCGGCCCAAGGCTTTCCTCGGCGGCCGGATGCCGCTGGACCGCGACGCCGCGCTGGCTGCGGTCGGCAGGCTGGCCGAACGACTCGGACTGTCCGTTGAGGACACCGCGGTCGGCATCGTGGCGGTCAACGACATGCGGGCCGCGACCCTGATCCGCCAGCAGACGCTGGAACGCGGTCACGATCCGCGCGACTTCGCGCTCTACGCCTACGGCGGCGCCGGACCGGTGCACGCCTTCGGCTACGCGGCCGAGTCCGGTGTCCGCGAAGTGGTCATCCCGCTGGGCAACGGCGCTTCGACGCTCTCGGCCTACGGCATCGCCTCCGGTGACGTCGTGCTCTACCGCGAGCTGCAACGATCGGTGCTGGCGCCCCTCACCGGTGCGGCGGCCGAAAGCCTCGCCGCCGCCGTCGCCGAGGTGGAGAAGGCCGCGCTGGCCGAACTCGCCGCAGCCGGCGTCACCGGGGAGGCGCGGGTCGAGATCGACGCGCTGATGCGGTTCCGCGAGCAGCTCATGCACAGCCTCGAGATTCCGGTGACGCTGCCCGCGAACAACCAGACCGGTGCCGAGTTGCAGGCCGCTTTCGACGCCGAGTACGTCCGCCGCTACGGCTCCGGTGGCACCGCGCTGTTCCAGGCCGTCGAGGTGTTCGCCTTGCGCGCCCGCGCTTCGGTCGCCGCCGGCATCCCGGCCCCGCTGCCCGCCACCGTGACCGCGTCGGAACCCGAGCGCGCGGACGTCTACTGGCCGGGCGTCGGCTGGACTCCCACCGATGTGTACGGCGGCGTACCAGGATCGACCGCTGTCGCCGGCCCCGCGCTGGTCGAGTTGGAGCACACCACCATCGCCGTACCGCCCGGCGCCTCGCTGTCCACCGGCTCGACGGGCCAGCTGCGGCTCGTTCTCGCATCCTCCGAGGAGTCCCGATGACCACCACTGAGACACCTGTTGTCTGGGACGGCATCCAGCGCGGCTACATCCCCGGCGACACCCTGCGCATCCCGGACACGCTGCGCCTGCACACGACAACGGCCGACGACGTCGACCCGGTGACCTTCGAGGTCGTGCGCTACTCGCTGATGAACATCAACCTCGAGCACGGGCAGACCCTGCAGCGGCTGTGCGTCTCGCCCGTCACGATGATCACCCGCGACTTCCAGCCCTCGATCACCACCGCCGACGGCGACCTCGTCTTCCTCGGCCCGTACCTGCAGTACTTCTCGACGACCCAGTCGCTGACGATCAAGTGGATCCTGGAGAACCGCGCGGCCGATCCAGGAATCGAGCCGGGCGACATGTACGTCTCCAACGACCCGTTCGTCGGCGCTCCGCACCAGCCCGACACCATGGTCGCGGCCCCGGTGTTCGTCGGTGACGAGCTGTTCTGTTGGGTGTCCAACGTGTTGCACCACACCGATGTCGGCGGTTCGGTGATGGGCAGCTTCTGCGTCGACGCCACCGACATCTTCACCGATCCGCCGGTGTTCCCGCCGTTCAAGCTGGTCAGCAAGGGACATGTGCGGCCCGATCTCGAGCAGATGTTCCTGCGCCAGTCGCGGGTGCCGACCAACGTCCACATGGACCTGCGCGCCGCCATCTCGGCCAACACGGTCGCCGTGGAGAAGGTCACCGCGCTCATCGGCCGCTACGGCGCCGACACGGTGAAGGCCGTGATGAACCGGGTACTCGACGCGGGGGAGCGGACCGTCGCCGAACGGCTCGCGACCATCCCAGACGGACAGTGGAGTCACCGGCTCTACGCGGAAGCCGCGCACACCGGTGACACCGGCACGTACGCGTACCAGATGACCGTGCGCAAGCGGGGCGAGCACCTCTACGTCGACAACGCGGGCACCGACCCGCAAACCGGCTCGATCAACGTCACCTATGCCGGCTTCTCCGGCGCGTTCCTTGCCGCGCTCACCGCGTCGCTGACCGCCGACCTCGCGGGCGCCTACGGCGGCGTCTACCGCAGGGTGCACTTCGACCCCACGCCGGGCACCCTGTCCTGCGCCGATTTCCCGGCTGCGGTGAGCCCGTCCGGGATCTACACGATGGAGACGCTGATCAGCCTGTCCGGGTCGGTGATCGGCAAGATGCTGGCCTGCGCCGCGCCGGAGATCGCGGCGATGGCCATCGGGCCAGCCCACCCAGCCTTCTACGGCCTCATCGCGGGCGGCATGCAGCCCGACGGCCAGCCGTTCATCGCCACCAACGCCGACAACATGATCGGGTCGATCAGCGCCTCACCGGCGGGGGACGGGGTCGACTTCGGCGGGCACTTCTGGATCCCCGAGGGCACCGCGAGCAACATCGAGGAACTCGAACAACTCTGGCCGATGCTGTTCCTCTACCGCAAAGGCATGCCGGCGGGCGCCGACGGGGCAGGCCGGTTCAGGGGTGGACGTGGCTTCGTGGAGGGCGGCATCCCCTGGGGCGTACCGGGAATGGCCGCCGCGGTGTACGTCGACGAGTCGTTCCCCAAGACCGTCGGCCTCTCCGGCGGCAACCCCGGCACGGCCGGACGCTTCCGGCTCGAGCACGGCACCGACGTGGCCGCGTCGATGGCCGCCGGACGAGTTCCTGTCGACTTCGACGCGCTCACCGGACTTGAACCACCCGTCGAAGCCAAGGGCCCCATGCTGATGATGGGTGCCGACGCCGCCTGGGAATGGTCCGGCGCCAACGCTGCCGGATTCGGCGACCCGCTGACCCGCGACCCGGCGCTGGTCGCCGCCGACGTTGCCGACGGCGCGCTCAGCGCCGAGACCGCCGAGCGCGTCTACGGCGTCGACTCCCGGCCGGAACTGTTGGCGGCTCGGCTCGCCGAGGCGGCGCGACCGGACCAGCCGGTCGAGATCGTGCCGGCCGATGTCCCGCTCACCCCGCTCAGCGGCGAACTGGCGCTGCTCGTGCGCGACGGCGCGCCCGAGTCCTTCGTCAGCCTGACCGGCCGGGCCGTGCTGGCTCCCGCGTCCGGGAACTACAAGGACGGCTGCGCGGTGCGCGAACGTCTACTGCGGACAGTCGCGCCGGAGTTCGCCACCCGCGAAGGCCGGGCAGGCTGGACCGTCCGCTACCGCGAATACCTGTGTCCGGTCACCGGCCTGCGGATCGACACCGAACTGCTGCGCGAGGGCGACGAGCCGTTGCACGACATCGTGTTCGGAGCCGGGGCGTGACCGACAACGTCGCGGCCATGCTGCTCGACGCGGTCCGAGCGCACGGTGACCAGGAGGCGATCGTCGACGGACCGACCCGGCTCGACTACGCGGCGCTGGCCCGGCACGCGGCGGCGGCTGCCGTGCGGCTGGCCGAGTTGGGCGTCGAGCCGGGCGACCGGGTGGCGATCCTGCTGCCCAACGGCTGGGAATACGTCGCGGGCTACCTCGGCATCCAGCTCGCGGGAGCCATTGCGCTGCCGGTCAACACGCGATTCACCGCTTCGGAGATCGCCTACGTGCTCGCAGACAGCGGCACCAAGGTCGTGCTCACCGATGCCACGACCGCGCCACTGGTGACCGGCGCGGTGGCGGTCGACGTCGGCGGAATCGTCACCGCCCCGCGTCGCGAGATCGATCCCGCTGGACTTCCCGGCCTGCTGCGACATGGCGAGGACGTAGCCCAACTCCTCTACACCTCCGGCACCACCGGACGCCCCAAGGGCGCGATGCAGACGCACGCGAATCTGCTGTTCAACGCGGGCACAGTGCGGTCGCTGATCGGCGCGGGACCGGGCGAGCGGACGCTCATCGTCGCGCCGCTGTTCCATGCGACCGGGCTGGTCTCGCAGCTCGTCGCGTTCCTCTCGGCGGGAGCGTGCTGCGTGCTCGTCGGCGCGTTCAAGGCCGATGCGGTGCTGCGCCTGCTGGTCGACGAGCGGATCACGGTGCTCGGCGGGGTCGCGGCCATGCTCCGCCTCATGCTCACCGTCGAGGGCGCCGACGAGGCCGACCTGTCGGCGTTGCGGCTGTTCGTCATGGGCGGCAGCCCGGTCCCGGAGACGTTCCCCGCCGAGATGGCCGCCCGGTTGCCGAAGTTGGCGCTGGGCAACGTATGGGGCCTGACCGAGGCCACCTCGATCGTCACCTACACCGACGCGGAGGACTACCTGGCCCGCCCGTGGAGCGTCGGGCGCGCCGTGGACGGCGTCGACGTCCGGATCTCTCTGGACGGCCGGCGGCCCGTCGACCTGCGCAACGTCGCGGGCGAGCTGTGCGTACGGGGGCCGATCGTCACGGCCGGATACTGGGCGAACCCGACCGCAACGGCCACCACGTACACCGAAGGCTGGCTGCACACCGGCGACGTCGGCTCGATCGACGCCGACGGCTACATCCGGGTCCTCGACCGGCTGAAGGACATGATCATTCGCGGCGGCGAGAACATCTACAGCGTCGAGGTGGAGAACGCGCTCGCCGCCCATCCCGACATCGCCGAGGTCGCCGTCATCGGAGTGCCCGACCCGATCTTCGACGAGCGCGTGCGGGCCGTCGTCGTGCCGCGACCGGGATCCGCGCCAACGGTCGCGTCGGTGCGCGAGCACGCCGCAACTCTGCTGGCCGACTACAAGGTGCCCGCCGAAGTCCGCTTCGCCGCCGCGCTGCCGCGCAACCCGGCCGGCAAGGTGCTCAAGCGCAGGCTGGCCGAGGAACCCGATGACGTCGCTGGCTGACCCGGCCCGCCCCGGCGGCGAAGCGGCCCGGACCGGCGATGAGGCGGCGGCCCGGACCGACGAGGTCGACGTCCTCGTCATCGGGGCAGGCGTCAGCGGTCTTGGTGTCGCGGCGCTGCTGGATCGGGCGGGGTTCCGCTCCGTGCGGATTCTGGAGTCGGGCGCCGACGTCGGCGGCACCTGGCGGGAGAACACCTATCCCGGTTGCGCGTGCGACATCCCGTCGCCGCTCTACTCCTTCTCCTTCGAGCAGAAGGCCGACTGGACCCGGCTTTTCGCGCCCCAGCCGGAAATCCTCGACTACCTGCGCGACGTCGCGCAGCGACGCGGCCTCCTCGATCGCAGCCGTTTCGGGGTGAAGGTCGAGCAGGCGCGGTGGTTGGCCGATGTCGCGCGCTGGGAGGTCACCACGGCTGACGGGGAGCGGTACCTGGCCCGCTTCCTGGTCTCCGCCGTCGGCGCGCTGCACCACCCCGTGATCCCCGACCTGCCCGGCATCGAAACCTTCCGCGGCGCCGCGTTCCACTCGGCCACCTGGGACCACGAGTTCGACTTCGCGGGTAAGCGGGTCGCCGTCATCGGTACCGGCGCGAGCGCCATCCAGTTCGTGCCCGCGATCGCCGACGAGGTCGCCGCGCTCACCGTCTTCCAGCGCACCCCGCCGTGGATCGTGCCCAAGGCCGATCGCGAGTTCGACGCCCGGCACCGTCGGCTTGCCCGCCTGTTCCCGCCCTACCGTGCCTGGATCCGCAACCGGCTCTACTGGATTCACGAAAGGCGAGCCGCCGGTTTCCTCGGCGACGGATCGGCCATGTCCACGACTGCCGCGCTGGCCCGGCGGCTGCTCGCCCGCCAGGTCCCCGACGAGCGGCTGCGCGCCATGCTGACACCGGACTACGAGATCGGCTGCAAACGGCTGCTGATCTCCAGCACCTGGTACCCCACCCTCTCGCGCGGCAACGTCGACGTCCGGCCCGGCCCGGTCCGCGAGGTCACCCCCGACACCGTGATCGGCGCGGACGGCGTGCCGGTACCGGCCGACGTGATCATCTACGGAACCGGTTTCGACGCCCAGAACACCGTCACGCGAATGCGCATCGTCGGCCGCGACGGGATCGAACTCGCGGACGCCTGGCAGGACGGCCACGAGGCCTACCTCGGTACGACCGTCGCAGGCTTCCCGAACTTCTTCGTGATGGCCGGACCGAACACCGGTCTTGGCCACAACTCGCAGATCTTCATGATCGAGGCCCAGGCCCGCTACATCGTCGACTGCCTGCGCAGGCTACGTCGCCGCGGCGCCGCATCGATCGAGGTGCGCGCCGAGGTCCAGCGGGAGTTCACCGAGTGGTTGCAGGGACGCCTCGCGGCGACGGTCTGGCAGTCGGGCGGCTGCCGCAGCTGGTATCAGGATGCCAAGACCGGCCGCAACACCGTCCTGTGGCCGGACACGACGATCGCCTTCTGGCGCCGCACCCGCCGTGCGCGGGCGCGCGACTACCGGATTGTGTAACAGTTGCGCGGCCGTACTGTCCGGTTCACGATGAGGGCCATGGCAGCAGGGACAGTGCAGGACTACGTCGAGGACATCCCGCCCGAGCACCGCCCCCTCTTCGATCGGGTCTACCGCCTCGTTCTCGAGGCCCGGCCCGACGCCGAGGTGGTCCTCTCCTATGGGATGCCCACGTTCCGGGTTGGACGGCGGCGGCTGCACCTTGCGGCGTGGCAGCACGGCGTCTCGCTCTACGGCTGGCGGGACGAGGAGTTCCTCGACCGCCATCCAGGTATGCGTGCGTCGAAGGGAACGATCCGGCTGCGGCCCGAGGACGCCGAGAGCGTCACCGACGACGAGCTGCGCGATCTGGCCAGAACCAGTCTGGCTCAGTAGCTCGGCGGGGTGACCGAGATGATGAACTCGGTCGGCCTGCGGTGCGGGTTCACGTAGCGGTGCGGCAGCCGGGAGTCGAAGTAGCAGCTGTCGCCGATGTTGAGCGCGTGTTCCGCGCCGGCGACCTCGACCACGAGTTTGCCCGCGATGACCACGACGCACTCCTCGCTGGGATGCGACCATGGTTCGCCCGCCGACGCCGTTTCCGGCGCTAGCGTGCCCTGTAGCACTTCGAGCCGCCCTCGGCCTGCGGAGATGCGGGAGTACGTGATCCCACCGGGGGTCTGGATCCGCATCCGGGTTTCCCGTCGCACCACGGCCACGTCGTCGGTTTCGGACTCTTCGAACAGGCTGAACAGGGGGATGTCCAGTGCCTTGGCGATCTTGCGGACGGTGACCAGGCTCGGGTCCGCGAGTTCTCGCTCGACCTGGCTGATCAGGCCGGTGGACACCTCGGCGCGTCGGGCCAGTTCGGTGACGGTCATGCCGCGCGCCGCGCGCAGTTCGCGAATCCGGTTGCCTACCACCTGGTCATCCTCGCATGCAGCGGATCAACCGGGCATGTCGAAGGCGATGTCAATGAGGTTGAACGCGTTGACCTCTGTTAAAAGCCGACATATGCTCGGACGCTATGACAGCTGAGAGCATCCGCCACCGGTTCCCCATCTTCGAAAACCGGGTGTACGTCAACAGCTGTTCGCAGGGCGCGCTCGCGGACACCGTCCGCGCCGCCTATACCAGCTACCTCGACACCCTCGAAGCGGAAGGCTCGCTGTGGAGCCACTGGGTCGAGCAGGCCGAGCGGGCCAGGGGAGCGTTCGCGCGGCTGCTGCACACGCGGCCGGACGCCGTCGCCGTCACCGCGTCAGCCTCGGCCGGCGTCGCCTCGTTGGCCTCGGCCTTCGACTTCGGCCAGCGGGACACCGTGGTCACCACCGACCTCGAGTTCCCGACCATCGGCCAGATCTGGCATGCCCAGGCGCGGCGCGGAGCCCGCGTCGTGCATGTGCCCGCCGAGCCCGACAACACGCTCTCGCTCGAGAAGCTCGCCGCCGCGATCGACGAGCGGACGGCGCTCGTCGCCGTGACGCATGTCAGCTACCGCAACGGAAGCAGGCTCGACCTCGCCGAGATCGCCAAGCTCGCGCACGAGCATGGCGCGCTGCTGCTCGTGGACTGCTACCAGTCGGCAGGTGCGGTGCCGATCGACGTCGCCGCGCTCGGCGTCGACTTCGTCACCGGCGGCGCGTTGAAGTACCTGCTGGCCTCACCCGGCATCGGCTACTTCTACGCGAACCCGGGCACCACCAGCCATCTCGTCCCGACCGTGACCGGCTGGTTCGCCGACATCGACGTCAACGCCATGCAGATCAGCGAGTACCGGCCCGCGCCCGACGCGCGCCGGTTCGAGCAGGGCACACCGCCGATTCCCTCGGTCTACGCGGCCATCGCGGGTGTCGAGCTGATGCTGGAGATCGGCGTCGAGCGCACCCAGCAACACGTCGAGCGCCTCAACGACCACCTCATCGACGAGGTTGTCAGGCTGGGCGGAGTCGTCCCGACACCGAGGGACCGGGCGCACCGCGGACCGCTCGTCACCATCGCGTCCACCGACGCCGAAGCGCTCGTCGAGGCGCTCGCCGCGGAGGGGATCGTGACCTCCTCCCGCGCCGGCAACCTGCGCGTGTCCGCGCACTGCTACAACACCGAAGGCGACATCGACCGCGTGCTCACCGCACTGCGCGAGCACCGGGACCTGTTGCGTACCAACTGATCAGTGCTGGTGGAACGCCTCGGCGAGCCACCACGCGCCGCCGTCGCCCGCGATCTTCGCGTCGACGACCAGCGGCGTGCTCCTGTCCCCGGCCAGCCAGTCGCCGACCCCGCTCAGATCGCCTTCGGTGCGCACGGTGAGTCCGGTCGCCCCGAAGCCCGCGCCGATCGCGGCGATGTCGGTTTCCGGGAAACGCACGGTCGCCAGCTCGTCGTCGGTGCTGTCGGTGAAGTGGTGCACCTCGGCGCCGTAGGCGCTGTCGTTGTACACGACGACCACCATCGGCAAACCCAGCCGCACCAGCGTGTCCATCTCGGCCACGCCCATCAGGAACCCGCCGTCGCCGACCGCCGCGACCGTCAGCCGATCCGGACGGGCCAGCGCGGCGCCGATCGCGGTGGCAAGGCCGAGGCCGATCGACTGGAACGCCTGCGTGAAACAGAAACCGTACTCGTCGGGAACGCGGAGGTAGGCGCTCGGATAGCCCATGAAGTTGCCGGAATCGACCGCGAGGAGGCGCTGCGCCGGCAGCAGTTCGTCGAGCCGCGCGCTGAGCCTGCGCGGGTCGATTCGCTCCTCAGTGGACAGATCCTGGTAGGGCACGTCGCGCCAGCGGATCTCGGCCGCGATCCGGTCGCGTAGCTCGTCGCTTCGGTAGCCGCTCCCGGAATGGCCTCGACGGGTCAGTTCGGCGTGCAGGTCACGCGCGGTCTGGCCGACGTCGCCGAGCACGCCAAGGTCGATCGGGCGGTCGGCGCCGAGCGCGGACTGCTCGACGTCGACCTGCGCCACCGTCGCGTCCGGCCCGATCAGCCTGCCGTGGCGCATCGTCCACATGTTGAGCGCGCAGCCCCAACCGACGATCAGGTCGGCGCCGCTGATCAGCTCGGCGGCCAGCGGCGACGCGAACCCGCCCGAGATGCCCAGCGACCATGGGTCGTCGTGGAAAAGGCCGTTGGCGACGGCCGAGGTCGCCACCAGTGCGCCTGCCAACTCGGCCAGTTCACGCAACGGAGCCGCGGCGGCCCGCGCGCCCCGGCCCGCTACGAACACCGGCCGCCGCGCACGGACTATTGCGTCGGCGAGCGCGGCAACAGCCGTGGCGTTCGGCCGGATCGCGCCGAATGGTTCGGGCGGCGCAATGTCGCCCGGCCCCTCGACCTGCTGTACCTGTACGTCCAGCGGCAGGTTGAGCACGACGGTCCTGCGCTCCCGTACGGCCGTGGTGTAGGCGCGGACGGTGTCGGCGACCGCGGTCTCCGCCGAATAGACGCGTTCGGCGACCGCGCCGACCGACCGCGCGGCCGCGTCCTGGTCGATGCGGAAGTTCGACCGCACCGCGCCGTTCGCGGTGTCCGCGGTGAGCACGAGCAGCGGGGTGCGGCTCTTGGCCGCCTCCCCGAGGCCGGTCAACGCGTTGGTGAACCCGCAGCCTTGGTGGGTCGACACCACCGCGACCCGCCCGCTCATCCGCGCGTACGCGTCGGCCATGGTGATCGCGCCGCCCTCGTGCCGGGACGCGACGAACGGCACGCCCTGCGCCCGCAACGCGTTGGTGACCGCGAAGTTTCCGCTGCCCACCACGCCGAAGGCGTGCGCGGCGCCGAGCCGGGCGATCGTCGTGCCGACGAGCCGCGCGACGTCCACCGCTCAGCCCTCGCGTTCGACGAGCGCGAGCACCCTGGCCGGGCTGCCCGAACCGCCCACGATCGGCAACGGCGAGACCATCAGCACCGCGCCGGTGGCCGGCAGCGCGGCGAGGTTCTGCAACTGGGTCAGCCCGAACTTGCCCGCGCCGAGCAGGAAATGGTGGCAGGGGAACGGCGGATCGAGCGCGGGCGCGCCACCGGCGTCGGTGCCGACCGTCTCGACGCCGAGACCGGCGATGGGGGTCTGTTCGGCCAGCCACTGGGCGCATTCGGCCGAAATGCCGGGCGTGTGCGAACCGGCGTCGTCGGCGTTGAGGAATTGGTCCTGATCGGTCGAGCGCGTGTCCCAGCCTGTGCGGTAGAGCAGCCAGCCGCCCTCGGGCAGCGGGCCGTGCTCGTCGATCCACCGCAGCACGTCGTCCTTGGTCAGCAAGAAGTCTGGATTTGCGGCGACGCGGTCCGCGACGTCGAGGACGACGGCGGGAGCGAGCAGGGTCGGCAGCGGAACCTGCGAGATGTCCTTTCCGTCCCGGCCGGATACCCAGTGGTTCGGCGCGTCCATGTGGGTTCCGGTGTGCTCACCGGTGTGGATGTCGTTCCAGTACCAGCGCGGCCCTCGGTCGTCGTAGCGGCTGATTTCCTCCAGCCGGAACGGAATCGTGTTGGCGAAGGGCTCCGGCAGTCGCAGGACCGGGGTGGTCGCGGTGAGTGGAGCGGTGAGATCGACCATCTCCAGCCTCCCCGAACCGATCGCCGCGAGCAACTCGGTCAGCACTGGCATGGTCAGCCTCCTACTTTTAGTAGAGGTAAAAGATTTTAGCACCACTATTGACACCGGCGCCCCGGACTCGGATGCTCCAAGCACCGATCGACACGCCTCCCCACGATAGCGGCCGGCAGAGAAGAGGGTGCGAGTGTCCACGATGGAGGAGCACGATTCCGGCGGACTGCGCAGATCGCTGACCGGCCGGCAGATGTCCATGATCGGCCTCGGCGGCGCGATCGGCACCGGTCTGTTCCTCGGCTCCGGCCTCGCCATCTCCCAGGCCGGCCCGGGCACCATCCTCGCGTACGTCGTATGTGCGCTGGTCGCGCTGGTGATCGCCTGGGCGCTGGCCGAAATGGTGGTGGTACACCCGATGGCCGGTGCGTTCGGCGCCATCGCCCACACCTACCTCGGTCCCTGGGTCGGGTTCGTGCTGCGCTGGACGTACTGGACGATCCAGGTGATCGCGGTCGGCGGCGAGGTCATCGCCGCCGGCATCTACCTCCAGTTCTGGTGGCCATCGCTCCCGCTGTGGCTGCCGGTCGTGGTGTTCTCCGTCGTGGTGCTGGCCGCGAACGCGGCGGCGGTGAAGTTCTTCGGCACCGCGGAGTACTGGCTCTCGGCCATCAAGGTCGCCGCGATCATCGTGTTCATCCTGCTCGGTCTCATCCTCGTGTTCGTCGGCCTGCCCAAGGCGCAGCCAACGGGCCTTGCCAACCTCACGGCGCACGGCGGCTTCCTGCCGCACGGCATCGGCGGACTGTTCCTGGCCATGGTGTTCGTGCTGTTCAGCTACATCGGTACCGAGGTCGTGTCGATCACCGCGGCCGAATCGGCCGATCCGGCCCGCGACGTGCCGCGTGCGGTGCGCAGGATGGTGCTGCGGCTGGTGCTGTTCTACGTTCTTGCCATAGCCATCGTGCTGACCGTGGTGCCGTGGACCGAGATCTCGCAGGGTGGCACGGTGACCGCGAGCCCGTTCGTCCGCGTGTTCGCCGGCGCCGGCATCCCCGCCGCCGCTGCGATCACCAACTTCGTCGTGCTCACCGCCGCACTCTCCAGCGCGAACACGAACCTCTACCTGACCACGAGGATGCTGCACTCCCTGGCCAAGGACGGCTATGCGCCGGCCAGGGTCGGGCGACTGAGCCGCTCCGGCGTGCCGAGGGACGCGCTCGTCCTGTCCGCCATCGGCCTCGCCCTGGCGGCGGTGGTGTCGGTCGTCGCCGCCGACAGTGCCTATGTCGCCCTGTTCGGTGTTTCGATCTTCGGCGCGCTCGTCGTCTGGATCCTGATCCTGTTGACCCACTGGAAGTTCCGGCGCACCCGGCGCGCGCAGGGCCAACCGGACTCGCCGGTGCGGTTGTGGGGCGCCCGCGTCACCGTGCCGCTGGCCATCCTGTTCCTGGTCGCGGTGACCCTGTCCACGCCGTTCATCAGCGGGTTGGGGTCGGCGTGGGAGGCGGGCGTCCCGTTCTTCGCGCTGCTGTCGATCGCTTATCTGGTCGTGCGGCGCAGGCAGCGGGCGCGGTAAGGGCCTTACCGCCACCCTTTGTCGGATCTCCCGAAATCGGGGCGAGGCGATGATCTCCACCCACGCCCGCAACTTCCCCGGTCGCAACGGCAGCGCGAAGGCGTCCATGTACCTGGCATCCGCCGCGACCGTCGCCGCATCCGCTGCGGCCGGCGGGCGGCCTGATCGCGCTGGCCGACCAGCGCGCCGACCTGTTCGGCTGATCGTCGGGCGGGGCGGCCACACTGGCCGCATGAGACACCGGACACCGCTGGGCCGAATCCGGATGATCGGCGCCTTGGCCGTACTGGCGTGCGCGGCCGGCTGCACGAGCGCGCCGGCAGCCACGCAGGCCGCTCCGCCGCTGAAGCCGACCACCGCCGCACCCCCGGTGACCAGCGGTTCGGCGGTCGCACCCGCACCAGCGGACTGGCCGACCTACCACAAGGACAACGCCCGCTCGGGCAACGCGACCGACCTCGCGCCCGTGTCCGCCCTGACCACCGCTTGGCACGCGGTACTCGACGGCGCCGTGTACGGCGAGCCGCTGGTCGTCGGAACCGACGTCCTCGCCGCGACCGAGAACGACACCGTCTACGCCCTCGACCCGGCCACCGGAAAAGTCCGCTGGCAGGACCACCTCGGCACACCGGTTCCCAAATCCAGCCTGCCCTGCGGGGATGTCGACCCGCTCGGCATCACCAGCACCATGGCCTACGACGCCGGCACCGGTCGCGTTTTCGCGCTGGCTGAGACAACGGGCGGCCAGCACACCCTCTACGGCATCAACGCGGCAACCGGCGCGATCGAGGTCAAGGTGGACGCCCAGCCGCGAGTCGGGACGGGCATCGCCACCCAACAGCGGTCCGCCCTCACCGTCAGCAACGGTCGGGTGTACATCTCTTACGGCGGCCTGTTCGGCGACTGCGGCGACTACATCGGCTCGGTCGTGTCCACCACGACCGGCGGAACCGCTCCGATCAGCTACGCGATCCCGACCAGCCGCGAAGGCGGGATGTGGGCACCCGGCGGCGCCGTGCTTGACGGCGACCGGCTGCTCTACGCGGTCGGCAACGGAGCCTCCACCGGCGGCGCCTACGACGGCAGCGACTCGGTCATCGCGTTGTCCCCGGACACCCTGAACCGGCTCGATTTCTGGGCGCCCGCCTCGTGGCCGACCGACAACGCGCAAGATCTGGATCTCGGCTCGTCATCCCCGGTGCTCGTCGGCTCCCACGTGCTGACCACCGGCAAACGGCCGACCACCTACGTACTGGATCAGGCGCGGCTCGGCGGCGTCGGTGGCTCCGCCGTTTCCCTCGGCACCTGCCGCGCATTCGGCGGCGCCTCGGTCGCCGGCAACACGGTGTACCTGCCGTGCCGAGGTAGCTCGGTGCAGGCGGTGACCATCGCCGCGAGCGGCACCCCCACCGTCGCCTGGACAGCGCCCGGCGGCGTATCCGGTTCGCCGGTCATCGGCGGCGGCGCGGTGTGGGTGGTCGACCCCAACGGCACGCTGCACGCGCTCGACCAGGCAACCGGAACCGCGCGCGGACAGGTCGCGCTCGGCCCGGTCCCGCATTTCGCGTCGCCGACGCTGGTCGGCCAGCATGCTTACGTCGGCACGATGGACGGGGTGGTCGCGATCGGCGGTGCCTGACCTTCAGGGCAGGGACCACTGCTGGTTCGCGCCGCCGTCGCAGGTCCACAGGTCGGCCGCGGTGCCGTTGACGATGTTCTGGTCATGCTGAAGTTGCTCCTCGAACAGGGACGTCTGCCTTGGCTATCCGCCAGCCGCGCCGCGATCAGCCCCAATAGCTGGTGAAGTTGTTCTGGAAATCCCAGTTGTTGAAGTGGTCCCAGTTGATCGACCACGTCATCAGGCCGCCGAGGTCCGGGTGGACGCCGTGCGTCTGGTAGCTGCCACAGCTGCTGCCCTTGGTCAGGCAGTCCAGGGCCTGGTCGAGGTTGGCGTCGGGAATCCAGCCGTTGCCGGCCTCGGAGTTCGCCGGCACGCCGATCGCGACCTGGGACGGTGCCAGCGCGGGGAACATCTCGTTGCTGTTGCCGGCGACCGGGAAACCGGCGAGCAGCATGTCGGTCATGGCGATGTGGAAGTCGGCGCCGCCCATCGTGTGGTACTGATTGTCCAGCCCCATGATCGGTCCGGAGTTGTAGTCCTGCACGGTGAGCAGGCTCAGGTCGCC
>DASYBO010000364.1:0-7379 GCA_036500685.1 Pseudonocardiaceae bacterium
GCGGGCGGGTCAAGGAACTCATGGAGGAAGTGGCCACCGCGCACGCCGCCGCCGAACAGGCCGCGGCCGTGGTGCACGCCTCCTACCGCAGGGACCTGGTCCCGGTCCGCCAGGAGACGGCCTTGGTGGTGTGGCGACCCGAACGCCGCCGCAACCGCTGAACTCCCTGTTGCTGAACTCCCTGTTATAGCGGCGTTATCGCGATCAGATCGGTCGATTCAGTCGATCGTGAACGGGTCGTAGGAGATCCGATCGAGCGGGGTACCGGCGACCAGCATCCGCGACACCGTGGAGCGGATCATCGCCGGTGAACCCGCGACCAGCACGTCCCGGTCGGCCCACGAGCCGTACTTGGTGACGATGTCGGCCAGCGTGCCGTGTTCGGCATTGCGCGAGCTCGGGTTGTTCTCCAGCACCGGTACCACCGTCAGCCACGGGTTGATGCTGGCCAGATGGCGCAGGTCGTCCAGGGCGAACAGATCGTCCTCGGTGCGACCGCCGTAGAACAGGTGCACCCTCGGATTCTCGCCGTACTGGGCGAGATCCTCGATCAGCGAGGTCATCGTCGAGATCCCGGTGCCACCCGCGACCATCAGCACGTCCGACCCGGACTCGCGGTCAACGCCCAACCGGCCCAGCGGCGGCCCGAGCCGCCACACGTCGCCCAGGTTGGTGTGGTTGACCAGCGCGCGGGACACCCAGCCGGACTCGACCGCGCGGATGTGGAAGTCGAGGCTGCCGTCCTCGCGCGGCGCGTTCGCAGGGGTCAGGTAGCGCCAGAGCTTGTCACGCTGCGGAGCGGTCACGCTCATGTACTGGCCGGCCTGGAAGGGCACTGGGTAGTCCGGCTGCACGCGCACCGTGGCCAGATCCCAGGTGATCCGATGGTGGTCGATGACCTCCGCCGACCACCATGCCGGGCCCTCGTCGGCCGCGGCCGCCTCCAGCATCGTGCGGGCCATGATCGTGTACGCCTCGGCCCAGGCCCGCTCGACACCGGGGGTCCAGTTGCTACCGGAGTAGCGCTTGATCGCGGAGAGTAGCGCCGTGCCGACCGATTCGTACTGGCTGGCGACCACGCCGAACTTGCGGTGGTCGCGGCCGAGCTGACGCAGGAACGGCATGAGTTCGTCGGGCCGGTCGATCATCTGCACCAGGTGCACGATCGCCCGCATGATGCGGCTGCGCTGCACCTGCATGTTGATCGGGAACAGCTCCCTGGTGCCGGGCGCGAGGCTGAACAGCATGCCGTAGAAGAACTGCGAGACGTCCTCCTGCTGGGGCTCGATGAGCGCCCAGCTCTCCCGGACCAGTCGCACCGTGGCGGAGACGCCCGCCGCCGGTGGGGTGCTTCGCCCTGGCTGGGGAGGGATCGGGTTGATTACGGCGTTCGCAGTCATGGTCGGGGCGAAGTCTCTACCTTCATGCGGGGCGCCGGCAAGACGCCGTGTGTTGGTTCGGCCTGTCCCCCGACTGAAGTGACAGTAGCTGGACCTTGCCGAAATAACAGCCTTGAGTGCACGTTCGAGTGGTTCGCGGTCACGTTCGGCTCAACGGTCTTGCCCCCAATGGACGAACCTTGGTCCCGGTGGTCGCAATGATCTAGCAGACAGGGTAAGCACGTCGCCGTGACTTTTCCGTTACCTGCCCCAACCGGCACAGCCGAAGGCGACTTGCTGATGCTCGAACTCGCCGAGCTCGGCGAGCCGGCACCACCCTCCGTGAGCGCCCCGACGGCGGACGCGACCACGGAGAGTATCCGCCAACCGGTTGACCAGCATTCCGGCATTCCACCCGTAAGCCGCCCGCCCGCATCGAATGTGATTTCAAGCACAGTCAACGGCCCGGAGGATCCACTGACCGTGCGGCGCGACCGCGACCTGCCCGGCTCCCACGGCGAACGCTTGCTCCAAGCCGCCTACGGCACCGCGCAACGCGCCGAGAAGTTCTACGACGACCAAGTCCTCGACCACCTCAACGAGCGGATGACCGAGTTCGTAGGCCGGATGGAAATGGCGTTCATCGCCACCTCGGACGCCGGCGGCGAATGCGACTGCTCACTGCGCGCGGGTCCGCCCGGATTCCTGCAGGTCATCGACGAGCGGACGCTCGCCTATCCCGAGTACCGCGGCAACGGCGTGCTGGCCAGCCTCGGCAACATCAGCGAGAACGCGCGGATCGGCATACTGCTTGTCGACTTCGTCAGCGACCTGATCGGCCTCCACATCAACGGCCACGCCGCCATCGTCGAGGACGAGCGACTGCGCGCCGACCACCCGGACATCACCGTCGACGACGAGCGCGGCCGGACGCCGCAGCGCTGGGTGAAGATCAGCGTGGTCGAGGCCTACATCCACTGCCGCAAACACATCCCGCGCCTGGTCCCGGCCGACGACCGAACCTGCGCGTGGGGCACGGACGAGCCCATTGCCAAGGGCGGCGACTACTTCCGCGCCAAGGGCGCCGAACGCCCCTGGCAGCTACCCAAGGACCCGACCGGTCCGATCCCCATCGCAGGCGCCCACCGCTGACACCCGTTCGTGTGGGCAAACCTGTGGACAACTCACCTGGTCTTTGTGGATAACCCGCCCAGCCTGTGGAAAACTCGCACGTCGAGAGATCACCACCCAGGCCCAAGCCACCGAGTTACCAACACCCGAGTTGTCCACAACCCCGCGAATCATCCACAGCCCAAGCCATTTCGCCCCACCAACCCCCTCAAGATCATTAGACTGCCCGAGGGGGCTCCCCCAGGGAGTGGTGGGCTGGGAGCGGGGATGTGAAGAGGATTCGCGAAATATGTGGCGGGTGGCATGTGGGCGGGGTCTGCCGATGAGGGTTCAGCCGGTGGGGGCTTCGGGCAGGGTTGACAGCTCTCGGTACGGCAGGCCGTTCAATGCCTTGAGTACACCGGGTTTGGGCTTGTTGCAGCCGGTCATCGGGATGGGTGGTTCGATCGCGGTGCCGTGCGCGTCGATCAGCGCGTAGTAGGTCAGTACCAGGCCGTCGGCGGTGCAGATCTGGTCGGCGCGGCGCGCGTCGGATGGTTGGCGCAGGACCCCGAGCAGCGTGTTCGCCTGGTTTGGGTCGAGGTCGGCGCGTTCGGTGACCTGTACCTGCCGCCAGCCCTTGCCGGGCAGGTTTCGCGGTTGGACCGGGCAGGCCAGGACCCAGGTCGGCTGGAATCCCGCTGGGATGCCGCCACCCGTGTCGCCGTAGGGACCGACGCCGTTGCCGTCGGTCGGCTCGGCTCCGGGCGTCGGGCAGCTGGCCGGGACATACTTTGGCGGGAGAGCTGGAAGTGTGGCCGCTGGGAGTGTGGCGACCGGAAGTGCGGGGGCGGTGATCGGCGAGCTCGCGGTGGTGCCGCATCCGGACAGCAGGACGACCGCGGTGCAGCCGGCTAAACCGGTCAGCAGGGCACGCATGCCGTCAGGACGGAGCCGATCGGGCACGGCGTTGCAGGGCGAGGCGAAAATATCAGGGTTGAGCGGAACAGACTCAACTTTGGTGACGTTATCCGAGTAGATGACGTGGGTTCGACACTGAGGGTGAGGGATGGACGCTTTCAATCCGACGACCAAGACGCAGCAGGTGATCTCGTCGGCGGTGCAGGCCGCAACGGTTGCCGGCAACCCGGATGTCGGGCCGGTGCATCTGTTCGGTGCGCTGCTGGCCCAGGCGGACGGCCTGACCGTGCCGCTGCTGACGGCGGTCGGGGCCGACCCGACCGCGATTCGCGCCGACCTTGAGCGGCTGTCCCACTCCCTGCCTTCGGCAACCGGGGCGACCGTGTCGGCGCCGCAGTTCTCGCCGCCCGCGGTTCGTTCGCTGACGCACGCGCAGCGGCTGGCCACGGAGATGGGCGACGAGTACGTCTCGACCGAGCACCTGCTCGCCGGGCTGGCCGCGGAGGGCGGGCCGGTTGCCGATCTGCTACGTCGCCACGGTGCGAGCGAGGACGCGCTGCGTGAGGCGTTCACCAAGGTGCGCGGGGCCGCGCGGGTGACGACGCCGGATCCGGAGAGCACCTACAAGGCGCTGGAGAAGTACGGCGTAGACCTGACCGACCGCGCCCGCAAGGGCGAGCTGGACCCGGTGATCGGCCGTGACTCGGAGATCCGCCGCGTGGTTCAGGTGTTGTCGCGGCGCACCAAGAACAACCCGGTGCTGATCGGTGAGCCCGGCGTCGGCAAGACAGCGATCGTCGAGGGATTGGCCCAGCGGATCATCGCGGGCGACGTGCCGGAGTCGTTGCGTGGCAAGCGGGTTGTCGCACTGGATCTGGGTTCTATGGTCGCGGGTGCCAAGTACCGCGGCGAGTTCGAGGAGCGGTTGAAGGCCGTGCTCAAGGAGATCACTTCCTCCGACGGGCAGGTGATCACCTTCATCGACGAGCTGCACACGATTGTCGGTGCGGGTGCGACCGGCGAGGGCGCGATGGACGCCGGCAACATGATCAAGCCGATGCTGGCGCGCGGCGAACTGCGCATGGTCGGGGCGACCACGCTGGACGAGTACCGCGAGCACATCGAGAAGGACGCCGCGCTGGAGCGGCGGTTCCAGCAGGTCATGGTGGGCGAGCCAAGTGTCGAGGACACCATCGGCATCCTGCGTGGCCTCAAGGACCGCTACGAGGTGCACCACGGTGTCCGGATCACCGACGCCGCCCTGGTCGCCGCGGCAACGCTGTCCGACCGCTACATCACCGCCCGGTTCCTGCCGGACAAGGCGATCGACCTTGTCGACGAGGCCGCGTCCCGGCTGCGGATGGAGATCGACTCCCGGCCGGTGGAGATCGACGAGGTCGAACGCGCGGTGCGGCGCCTTGAGATCGAGGAGATGGCGCTGGCCAAGGAAACCGACCCGGCTTCCCAGGCCAGGCTGGCCGCGCTGCGGGCGGAACTCGCCGAGAAGAAGGAAGTGCTGTCCGCGCTGACTGTGCGCTGGCAGAACGAGAAGTCCGCGATCGAGGGTGTGCGCGAGCTCAAGGAACAGCTTGAGGCGCTGCGCGGTGAGTCGGAGCGCGCGGAGCGCGACGGCGATCTCGGGCGGACGGCGGAGCTGCGCTACGGCCGGATTCCCGCGCTGGAGAAGGAACTCGCGGCCAAGACCGAATCCTCGGGCCTTGCCGACGGCGGGCAGGTCATGCTCAAGGAAGAGGTCGGGCCGGACGACGTCGCCGATGTCGTGTCGGCGTGGACCGGTATTCCGGCGGGCCGGCTGTTGGAGGGTGAGACCGCCAAGCTGCTGCGGATGGAGGACGAGCTCTCCGGCGCCGTGGTCGGCCAGGCCGAGGCGGTGCGCGCGGTGTCCGACGCGGTGCGCAGGGCGCGGGCCGGAGTTGCCGATCCCGATCGGCCGACCGGTTCGTTCCTGTTCCTCGGCCCTACCGGTGTCGGCAAGACCGAGCTGGCCAAGGCGCTCGCCACGTTCCTGTTCGAGGACGAGCGGGCGATGATCCGGATCGACATGAGCGAGTACGGGGAGAAGCACTCGGTCGCTCGACTGGTCGGGGCACCGCCCGGGTATGTCGGCTACGACCAGGGCGGCCAGCTGACCGAGTCGGTGCGCCGCAGGCCGGATTCGGTGGTGCTGCTCGACGAGGTGGAGAAGGCCCACCCGGACGTGTTCGACGTGTTGTTGCAGGTGCTCGACGACGGCAGGCTGACCGACGGCCAGGGCCGCACCGTCGATTTCCGCAACACGATCCTGATCCTCACGTCCAACCTGGGCTCGCACATCATCGCGGACCCCAAGTTCGACGAGCGGCAGCGCAAGGACGCGGTGCTGGAGCTGGTGCAGAAGCAGTTCAAGCCGGAATTCCTCAACCGGCTCGACGACATCGTGGTGTTCCACGCGCTGACCACCGCCGAGCTGACGTCGATCGTGGACATCCAGGTCGCGCGGTTGGCCAAGCGGCTCGACCAGCGCAGGCTGACCCTGGAGGTCACCACGGCGGCGCGGGACTGGCTGGCGATCAACGGTTTCGACCCGGTGTACGGGGCGCGGCCGCTGCGCAGGCTGGTGTCCTCGGCGATCGGCGACCAGTTGGCCAAGAGCCTGTTGGCCGGCGACATCCAGGACGGGGATCTGGTGAAGGTCGACGTGTTGGACGACAACTCCGGTCTGATCGTGCTGAAGGGCTGACCGCTCGGGGGCTGTTCAGCACCAGGCATATCCGCTGGTCAACGGCATTGATCAACTCAGCGTCACCGCGAAGGGAGATCGGCATCGCCCGATCGGACCTGTCGCGGTGACGTTGTGCCGCTTATGGTTACGGCCAATCTGTCCAATCGGTAAACGCAAACATCTTTCGTGTTAATCGGGGTGATCTCTGCTACCTCCATTCGGTGGGCACGTCCCGGCCAAATGGTCCGTACCACATCACGAGTTGGTTCCTGTCCGCGAACTGACCCGGAATTGATCTTCGCCCGGAACCGATTCACCGCTACCCTCAACCCGTGAGCAGCATCTCGCCGTGGATCTTCTTCGCCATCGCGGCCGTCGCGCTGGCCGGAGGCGTCACGCTGCTCGCCGGTGACCGGGCCAAGCGCACCGCCCGCAATCGCGAACGCCGCAGGTGGGCCGCGTTGCGCGGCTGGCAGTTCACCGAAACCGATCATGTGCTGACCACCCGCTGGCACGGCGGCACCATCGCCTACTACGGCACCGGCATCGCACGGGACGTGGTCACCGGATCGACCTTCACCGCCGACGGCAGGCGCAAGGTGCACGTCGCGGACCACGAGACCGGCGGAAAGATCAATTCCGTGCTGGTCGGCGTGCAGTGCCGGCGGCCGATCGGCGTGTTGATCGAACTGTGGCTGCCCAGCGTCCCGTTCCAGCGCGAACAAATGCCCGACCTGCTCGGTCCGGTCGGCCCGCGCTACGCGTTCGTGTCCGACCTCGCCGCGGCCCGCGCGCTGATCACCCCGGACATGGTCGACGCGGCCGAGGAGATCGGCGGCGACGTGACCGTGCTCTGGCTGGAGGAGGACTGGGTGCTCGCCGCGGCCCCGCCGCACTCCAGCCCGGCCCGCCTCGAACGTCTCCTGCGTGACCTCGGTGAGCTCGCCGACGTGGTCGACCCGCTCGACGTGAGCCCCGGAGCGCACCCCCACCTGGGCAAAGCCTCCGGCAACTGAGCCGAGGAGCCGGGCGCCGCGACTACGCAGCGCCAACGCCCTAGCTTGAGACACATGCCCACCGCGCTCGTCACCGGCGCGACCGCCGGAATCGGGGCCGCTTTCGCCCGCAGGCTCGCCGCTGAGGGGTACGACCTCGCGCTCGTCGCCCGGACCACCGAGCGGCTCGATCGGATCGGCGACCAACTGCAGCGGCAGTGCGGTGTCGACGTCGAAGTCCTCCCCGCCGAC
>DASYBO010000365.1:0-4742 GCA_036500685.1 Pseudonocardiaceae bacterium
GGCAGCAGCAGCTTCAACGCGTGCATGGTCACCGACACCGGTGGCATCGACGACCGCTCGTTCAACGCGTCTGCCTGGGCCGGCATGCAGGCCGCCAAGAAGGACGGCAAGGCCAGCGTCAAGTACGTCCAATCGAACACCGAGAACGACTACGTACCGAACATCACGGCCTTCACCAAGCAGAGCTGCAACCTGATCGTCACGGTCGGTGGCCTGATGGGCTCGGCGACGACCAACGCGGCGCAGGCCGCGTCGAGCCAGCACTTCGCCATCGTGGACAGCGCCGGCAACGGCACCAACGTCCAGGGCCTGCAGTTCAACACCGCCCAGGCCGGCTTCCTCGCCGGATACCTGGCCGCCGGCTACTCCAAGACCGGCAAGGTCGCCACCTTCGGCGGCGAGAAGATCGCCCCCGTGACCATCTACATGGACGGTTACTGGGAGGGCGTGCAGTACTACAACAGCAAGAACGGCAAGAGCGTCCAGGTCCTCGGTTGGGACGAGAAGTCCCAGAACGGGAGCTTCACCAACTCCTTCACCGACCAGACCCAGGGCACCCAGTTGGGGAACAACTTCATCAACCAGGGTGCCGACGTGATCTTCCCGGTCGCCGGTAGCTCCGGCCTCGGTGGCGTCGCGGCGGCCGCCGCGTCGGGCGGCAAGGCCAAGGCCATCTGGGTCGACACCGACGGGTGCGTCTCCGCGCAGCAGTACTGCAACGTGTTCCTGTCCACCGCGTTCAAGAACGTGGACAACGCGGTGCAGGCCTCGGTCGAGCAGGCAAGCGGCGGCACCTTCGCCACCAAGGACTACATCGGCACGCTGGCCAACGGTGGTGTCGGCCTTGCGCCGTTCCACGATTTGGCCTCGCAGATCCCGCAGGCTCTGCAGAGCCAGCTCACCCAGATCAAGCAGGACATCATCAGCGGCAAGATCACCATCACCTCGCCGTCGCAGCCCAAGGGCTGACCGGCGCGAACTCGCTCAACCGGCGCTCGTGTCGAGACCTACCTCGACACGGGCGCCGGGCCTTGTTTCGGCGGCCCATGCCGCTTTCGGTCATATCGGAGGGTGAGCGCGATGCGGCTAGAACTGCGAGGCATCACCAAGCGCTTCGGCTCGCTGGTCGCCAACGACACCATCGACCTTGTCGTCGAGCCCGGCGAGATCCATGCCCTGCTCGGCGAGAACGGCGCGGGCAAGTCGACCCTGATGAACGTGCTCTACGGCCTGTACACGCCGGACGCGGGCGAGATCGTCATCGACGGCGAACCGGTCACCCTGCGCGGCCCCGGCGAGGCGATCGCGCACCGGATCGGCATGGTGCACCAGCACTTCATGCTGATCCCGGTGTTCACCGTTGCCGAGAATGTCGTGCTCGGCCACGAGTGGACCACCGGCCCGTTCGGCAAGCTCGACCGGCGTACCGCCCGCACCAGGGTGAGCGAGCTGTCGCAGCAGTACGGTCTTGACGTCGATCCGGACGCCGTCGTCGGCGACCTGCCGGTCGGCGTGCAGCAGCGGGTGGAGATCATCAAGGCGCTGGCCCGCGACGTCGACGTGCTCATCCTGGACGAGCCGACCGCGGTGCTCACCCCGCAGGAGATCGACGAACTCATCCGGATCATGCGCGAGCTGCGCGCGGCCGGCAAGTCCATCGTGTTCATCACGCACAAGCTGCGCGAGGTCAAGGCGGTCGCCGACCGGATCACGGTGATCCGGCGCGGCAAGGTCGTCGGCGACGCCGACCCGGCCGCCGATGAGACCGCACTGGCCAGCATGATGGTCGGCCGCGACGTGCAGCTGGTCGTTGACAAGGACCCCGCGCAGCCGGGCGAGGTCAGCCTGCGCATCACCGACCTGCACGTCGCCGACGACCGAGGTCAGACCACAGTGGACAATCTGAGCCTTGAGGTGCGGACCGGTGAGATCGTCGCGCTGGCCGGGGTGCAGGGCAACGGCCAGGAGGAACTGGCCGAGGCCATCCTCGGTGTGCGCATCCCGACCTCCGGCTCGATCACGTTGAACGGCAAGGAACTCAGCGGCGCGGGCCCGCGCGACGTGCTGCGCGAGGGCGTCGGCTACGTGCCGGAGGACCGCCAGGCGGACGGCCTCGTCGGCGCGTTCACGGTGGCCGAGAACCTCGTGCTCGACCTGTACACCGTGGAGCCGTTCAGCTCCGGCGCCGCACTGCACCTCGGCGAGATCCGGCGCAACGCCGAGGACCGCGTCGGCGAGTTCGACGTACGCACATCCTCGATTGCCGCCCCGGTGAGCACCCTTTCCGGCGGCAATCAGCAGAAAGTGGTGCTAGCACGGGAGATGTCGCGGCCGTTGAAGCTGCTGGTCGCCTCTCAGCCCACCCGAGGTGTCGACGTCGGCGCCCAGGAGTTCATCCACAAACGCATCGTCGCCGAGCGCGACCGGGGCACCCCGGTGATCATCGTGTCGACCGAACTCGACGAGGTGCTCGCACTCGCCGACCGGATCGCGGTGATGTACCGGGGAAAGATCATCGGCATTCTGCCGGCAGGCGCGTCCCGCGACGAGGTCGGCCTGATGATGGCGGGTGTGGCCGCGGAGAAGGCGCGCACCGAGGCCGAACTGCACCCCAGCGAACTCGCGGTCGTCGACCAGGCCGTCGACCAGGCCGTGGCCGCGCCCACTGACGGGTCCGAATCCGAGGAGTCCTCCTCATGACCACCACCGTCGAGAAACCTCTGCCGCAGGGCGAGTTCCTGACCACCGAACGCAAGCCGCGCACCGGCCGCACCTGGCTGGTCAACGTGCTCGCCATCCTCGTCGCCCTGGTCATCGGCGCGCTGCTGATGATCTTCTCGGACGACAACGTGCGGGCCTCGCTCGGTTACGTGTTCACCGCGCCGGGCGACTTCTTCCGGAGCTCGTGGTCGGTCGTGTCCGGCGCCTACTCGGCCATGTTCTCCGGCGCCGTCTACGACTTCAGCAACAACGGCAGCGTCGCCGGCATCTTCGGCCCGATCTCCTCCACCGTCACCACGGCCGCCCCGCTGATCTGCGCCGGCCTCGGCATCTCGCTCGCGTTCCGGTCCGGCCTTTTCAACATCGGCGGCCAGGGCCAGGTCCTGCTCGGCGCGATCGGCGCGGGCCTCGTCGGGTTCGGCTGGCATCTGCCGGCCGGGCTGCACGTGATCGTCGCGGTGCTCGCCGGCATCATCTTTGGCGCGTTCTGGGGCTTCATACCGGGTTACCTCAAGGCCCGCACCGGCGCGCACGAGGTGATCACCACGATCATGCTCAACTATGTCGCGATCTCCGGGCTGCTGTACCTGTTGAGCATCAAGAGCTTCGAGCAGCCAGGCAACCCGCAGGGCAGCAGGATCATCGACGGCAACGCGAAACTGCCCTCGTTCGGCGCGGGCCTCAACGTCGGGATCATCCTCGCGCTCGCCGCCGCGGTCGGGGTGTGGTGGCTGCTGACCCGCAGCACCATCGGTTTCCGGCTGCGCGCGGTCGGATCCAACCCGGCCGCGGCCCGCACCGCCGGCATGAGCGTGCCCAACTCCACCGTGCAGGCCATGGTGATCGCGGGCGCCCTCGCCGGCCTGGCCGGCGCGATCATCCTGCTCGACGGCGCCACCTCCTTCCAGGTCGTGCCCGGCATCGACTCCAACGTCGGCTTCGACGCGATCACCGTCGCCCTGCTCGGCCGCTCGACCCCGTGGGGCACGCTGTTCGGCGGCCTCCTTGTCGGCGCGCTGGAGGCAGGCGGCCGGATCATGCAGGTGACGACCGCGGCGCAGGGTGGCACCGGCGTCTCGATCAACATCGTCACGGTCATCGAGGCGCTGATCGTCATCTTCATCGCCGCACCGCGACTGATCCGCGCGCTGTTCCGGCTCAAGGAAGGCGCGGCCGGCGCGCTCAACGCGGCCAGCACCAACCTCAGCGTGGTCATCAACATCGCCCGCAAGAACCGGATCCCCAAGCACCTGCTGATCGGCGGCGTGCAGATCGTGCTCGGCCTGCTCGGGCTGTGGGCGTTCGGCCTCACCGCTCGGGTCGGCGGGCACGTGCTGCTGCAGTTCTCGCTGTCCCAGGAGACGATCCACCTCCCGCAGGCCACCTTCGTCGCCCGCCCGGTCACCATCGTGCTGTGCCTGCTGACCGTCGCGGCAGGCGTGCTGCGCGCCACCAAGGTGCTCGGGTCGCGCTGGACCGCGTCGATCGCGATCTTCGGCCTGATGACCGCGTTCATGCTGTGGTCGGTGGCCGGCTCGACCAACGGCCTGAACATCGCCTCCCTGTTGCAGGGTTCGCTGTTCCCGGCCGCGATCCCGCTGATCCTTGGCGGCCTCGCCGGCATCATCGGCGAACGCGCGGGTGTGGTGAACGTGGCGCTGGAAGGCCAGTTGCTGCTCGGCGCGTTCGTGGCCGCCGTCGCCAGCACCATCGCGGGCAGCGAATGGGTCGGCGCGATCGGCGGCATGCTCGCCGGACTTGTGCTCGGCGCGCTGCTCGCCGTGCTCGCCATCCGCTACCTGGTCGACCAGGTGATCATCGGCGTGGTGCTCAACCTGTTCGTCGGCGGCATCACCGCGTTCCTGTACGTGAAGCTGCTCGCGGCATACCCGAAGCAGTTCAACACGCCCGCGTTCTTCCCCACCCTCAAGATCCCGGTCCTCGGAGACATCCCGATCATCGGGCCGGTGTTCTTCGACGGCACGATCTTCCTCTACCTCACCTACGCGCTGGTCTTCCTG
>DASYBO010000366.1:0-3318 GCA_036500685.1 Pseudonocardiaceae bacterium
TTCCACCATTCAATTCTTCGGGATCGACGCCATGAATGACGACCCGCACTCGAACCATGGCCCGGTTGGGCCTGCTGATGATCCCGTGACGATCATCGGACTGATCTACCGCGTGCTCGACCGGCCGCGCCGCACCGCGGGTCTGGTCGCCGTGCTCGGCCTGCTACTGGGCGCGGCGGCCGAGTTCGCCCACGCGCCCGTACTCGCCGGGCTGAACCCGGGCGTGTGGGGTGTTGTCATCTCGGCTGTGTCCACGCTCGTTGCGGGGTTGCGGTCGGGCTGGCAGAAATGGAAGCAATTGCACCGATGGCTCGCGAGGAAAACCCGGGAACGGCCACAGCCCGTCGAAAAAGCCGCGCCGAAATAAGCGACTACCGGATCACCGCCACCAAGGCCGGTGCCGTTGGGTGGCGACTTCGGTCGCCGGTTGGATGAGTTCGGCCAGCCGGACTCTGATGTGGTTGAGGTGCTCGTTGACCCAGAGGGTGCGCGGCAGGCCGGGGACGGAACTGTCGGCATCGGCAAGGGGATTGCCGAAGTCGGGTGGTTGCAATATCGGCGTATCGCCATGGTCGGTGCGGTCGAGGCGGGACGCAAGGTGGTCGAACCAGGCGGCCACTTGGCCTGCCTGCTCGCCGATCAGCACCCGCAGCTGGTCCGGTTCGGCAGCGCGGCGGCTTGGTAGGCCGGCGAGCGAGTGTCCGGTGAGGCGCGCCCGCAGGGTGCCGCCGACCAGGCGCCACAGGTGGTCCTGCGGGATGCGCTTGGCGCCCTGTTCTGCGAGGAAACCGCGCAGCGCGTCGTCGAGGCGCAGTCCGGCGGTGATGGACGCCGCCGATGACGGCGGGTCCGTTTCGAGGCCGAGGGCATAACGGGCGGCCGTGGCCACATAGCTGCCACCGACGCGGAAGGCATCGGCGAGGTCGTCCGCGACAAGGGAGCTGGTGCCGCGCGGCCAGAACAGGACGCCGACGACGAGGCTGACCGCACACCCGATGGCGACGTCCTCGATGCGCAGCACGCCGATGGTCCAGCCGATCGGCGCGATCAGGTTGAACAGCAACGAGATGACCACAGTGAACGCGGCCTGGCCAGCGGCGAAGGGCAGCGCGCCCGGCGAGTAGGCGGCGATCAGCACGGCGATGGGCAGCGCGATCCACAGCGCTTGCGGGCTGGTGCCGATGACCAGCAGCAGGCCTGCGCCGACCACGAAGCCGATCACGGTGCCGAGCAGCGCGCGCATGGCGGTCGCGCCGGTGGCCGCCGCGCTGGAGCGGAGCACCGACAGCGTGCCGAGCACGACCCAGAAGGCGTGCTGGACGCCGGTCAGGTCGGCGACGGTGATGGCGGCGGCGACGGCGACCGCGCCCCGGACGCTGTTGAGGAACCAGACCGAGCGGAGACTCGCATGTCGGCTCACCACGCTGGCTGCCGAGGTCAGGCCGGGTAGGACCCTGCGCTCCCGCATCGCGGCGTCGTCGCCGGTCGGCATCACCGAGCCGTACCAGCGACGACGCCCGCCGGAGACGATGGCCGGGTCGGCGCGATGGGTGGCGATCATGGCGTCGGCCATGGCCGTGTGCACGGCAAGAGCGGTGGTGCGGGCGTGGAAGGCGAGGTGTACGGCCTCGCGGTAGCCCTCGGTGTCGCTGTGCATCTGGTGCAGGCGCTTCATGCTGGCCGCGAGCCGGGCTTCGAGCCGATCGAGATCGGGCTGGGCGGGCTCGTCGGTCAGCAGGGCGGCGATGTCCTCGAGTGCGGTCCGCGTTTCCAGTAGGAGCGCCCGTTCGACCTCGTCGACCTTGCTCAGGTCGTGGAACTCGGCGAGTTCGTCGCAGATCGTCACCGTGCACCAGTCGAGCAGGCTGACCAGGTTGGCGAGAGCCTGGTCGGCGGCGGCGAGGCCGGTCGGCCGGTAGGGCGTCGCGGTGAACACGGTGAGCAGGTTGCGTTTGGCGGCCATGGCGGTGCGCCGCGATTCGCTGACGTCCTCCCCTCGGATGGCGACACCCAACTCGGCGGCGAGCGTCCTGGCACAGTTGGCCGCCGCGTTGCGCAGCACGGCGGCCGGCGGCTTCGGCGAGAGCAGCAGTACGGCAACCGTGCCGACGATCGAGGCCATCCACCACCCTTCGAGACGGGACGGGATCATGGCCAACGTGCCTGGTGAGGCCGCCGGCAGGACATAGGCCATCAGCGCCGCCGTCCCGGCTGACGCGGCGTTCGGGCCGCCGACGCCCGCGAACAGCACGCAGAACACGACGATCAGCGCGGCGGCCGCGGCGAGCGGGACCGACGAATTGACGGCGGTACCAATGACCAGCAGCACGCTGCCGGCCACGGCGAGCCCGAGGTGCGCGATGAGCTTGTCCCGCACCCGACCGCCGAAGGAGGCCATGACCAGCGTCGCGAATCCGCCGAACGCCGCGAAGGTCGCGATCTGCGGGTCGCCGATGACCTTGTAGCTCAACGCGAACAAGCCGGGAACGACGACGGTGGCGCGCACAGCGCGCAACGCGGCCGGTTTGGACCAGACCGGTAGCCAGGCCGGTCTGGCTCGGTTGGCTGGACTGCCGTTGGAGAGGTCGGCGGATGATCCATCGATCGATGCGGTGGTGCTGGTCACCGGGTGAGCATACGAGAAACCCACCGTACTGTCGCCGGACAAACAGGATGTTTCAACCAGCCCCATGCGATCGCGCATTACGCGCAGTCCGTGGCGGAGAAGGAGAAACTGACTTACGCTCATATTGGCGGCTTGCCGGTGCCCATGCGCCAGCGAGGAAACAGGGGAACTACCGATGATCGAACTGGACGTGCGACAGGCCGATTTCGATGACTTACGCCTATTGGCAGCGGCCTTCGGCGAGAGGCCATACTTCGACGATCGCTACGAGCGGCAGAAGAACGGTGACGGTGTCCTGTTCACCGCGTGGTTGGGCAAACTCGCCGTTGGCCACGTTTACCTCTGGTTGGAAGAAGCGGAGGAGGCTCCTATCAACCAGCACCTGCCCGGAATTCCACTGTTGACACACTTGCGCGTGCTGCCCGGATACCGCAACCGGCGGATCGGCACGCGGCTGATCGCCGAGGTTCAGGACTATCTGGAGCGGGACGACTACTGGCACGTCGCGTTGGCCGCCCGAACCGACAACGACGAGGCGATCCGGCTCTACCAGCGGCTCGGCTACCGGGACTGGGATCACGGACTGGTCGAGTGCGTTGCCGTCCGGACGAATCCGGACGGCGACGTCGAATACGAGTTAGAGCAGTGCCACGTCCTGCTCCGCAGGCTGGCCCGAAGCTGCTACGACTGAT
>DASYBO010000367.1:0-7067 GCA_036500685.1 Pseudonocardiaceae bacterium
GACGAACTCGCCGCGATCATCGTCGAACCCGTGGTGCAGGGCGCGGGCGGCATGCGCTTTCACCACCCCGGCTACCTGCGCGCGCTGCGCGAACTCGCCGACGCGCACGACGTACTGCTGATCTTCGACGAGATCGCCACCGGCTTCGGCCGCACCGGAAAGCTCTTCGCCGCCGAACATGCCGGCGTCGCCCCGGATGTCATGTGCGTCGGCAAGGCCCTCACCGGCGGCTACCTCACCATGGCCGCCGCGCTGTGCACGTCACGCGTCGCCGAGGGAATCTCCCGTGGCGACATGCCGCTGCTCGCGCACGGCCCCACGTTCATGGGCAACCCGCTGGCCGCCAGCATCGCCAACGCCTCCATCGACCTGCTGCTCGACCAGGACTGGGCCGCCGAGGTGCGGCGCATCGAAACCGGCCTGCGCACCGCCCTCGCCTCGGCCCGTGAGCTGCCCGGCGTGCGCGATCTGCGGGTGCTCGGCGCGATCGGCGTCCTCCAACTCGACCACGACGTCGACCTCGCCGCCGCCACCGACGCCGCGGTGTCGGCCGGGGCCTGGCTGCGCCCGTTCCGTGACCTGATCTACACCATGCCGCCCTACATCAGCACCGACGAGGACCTCGCCACGATCTGCGCCGCCGTCCTCGCCGCCGCCAAGGTCGCGTGATCGGCCGAGCCGCCGCCAAGGTCGGCTGAACGACGGACCGGTAACCTGTCGGCCCGTGAGCCCGCTCGTGATCACCGGAACCGGCACCGATGTGGGCAAAACGGTCGTCACCGCTGCCATCGCCGCACTCGCCCTTACCTCGGGCAAACGGGTCGCCGTGCTCAAACCCGCGCAAACCGGCCTGCGGCCCGACGAACCCGGCGACCTGGACGTGGTCCGCAGGCTCGCGGGCGACGTCACCACCCGCGAGCTGATCCGCTACCCCGACCCCCTCGGCCCGGAGGCCGCCGCCCGCCGCTCCGGCCTGCGCACGCTGCACCCGGCCGAGATCGCAGGGGCCGCGAGCGAACTCGCCGCCGAGCACGACCTGGTGCTCATCGAGGGCGCGGGCGGCCTGCTGGTCCGGTTCGGCGAGAGCGGCGCCACCCTCGCCGACGTGGCCTGGTCGCTCGGCGCGCCCGTGCTGCTGGTCAGCAGGCCCGGCCTCGGCACGTTGAACGACGCCGCGCTCAACGCCGAGGCCCTGCTCCGGCGCGGCGTCGAATGCATCGGGGTCGTCGTCGGCCGCTGGCCCGCCGAACCCGGCCTCGCCGACCGCAGCAACCTGGTCGACCTGCCCGTCGCCGCGGGGGCGCCGCTGCTCGGCGTCCTCCCCGACGGCATCGCCGACCTCGATCGGGACGCGTTCCGCGCGGTCGCCAACGAATCGCTCTCGCCCTGGTTGGACGGGGTGTTCGATCCCGAATCGTTCACCGCGCGACACCCAGCCTGAAGTGTGACGATGACCAACTCCACGATGGACGAAACCGGTCGGTAGGACAGACTGTCGGGACGCCCCGCCCGCGATCCCCGAGGAGAAACCGGTGACGACAGCCCCCGACCAGCTCGACGACGCCACGACCGACGTGCTCGCGTTGGCCGCCCGGCAGGTCCAGGACAACGGCGTCGGCCTCGACGAGGCGCAGATCCTCCAGGTGCTCCAACTCGGCGACGACCGGCTCACCGAACTGCTCGCCCTTGCCCACGAGGTGCGCGAGCGCTGGTGCGGGCCAGAGGTCGAGGTCGAGGGCATCGTCAGCGTCAAGACCGGCGGCTGCCCCGAGGACTGCCACTTCTGCTCCCAGTCCGGCCTGTTCCCGACCCCGGTCCGGGCCGCCTGGCTGGACATCCCCGGCCTTGTCGAGGCGGCGAGGCAGACCGCCGCCACCGGCGCGACCGAGTTCTGCATCGTCGCCGCGGTGCGCGGTCCCGACCAGCGGCTGCTCAACCAGGTCCGCGAGGGCATCAAGGCCATCCGCGCGGCCGGCATCGACATCAACATCGCCTGTTCGCTCGGCATGCTCACCAAGGAGCAGGTCGACGAGCTGGTCGACATGGGCGTGCACCGCTACAACCACAACCTGGAGACCGCGCGCTCGCACTTCGCCGACGTGGTCACCACACACACCTGGCAGGAGCGCTGGGACACGCTGAGGATGGTCGGCGAGGCCGGCATGGAGGTCTGCTGTGGCGGCATCATCGGCCTCGGCGAAAGCCTTGAGCAGCGGGCCGAATTCGCCGCGCAGCTGGCCGCGCTGAGCCCGGACGAGGTGCCGATGAACTTCCTCATCCCCAACCCCGGCACCCCCTACGAGAGCTACCCGATCGTGGAGGGCGCCGAGGCGCTGCGCACCATCGCCGCGTTCCGGCTGGCCATGCCGCGCACGATCCTGCGCTTCGCGGGCGGGCGCGAGCTGACCCTCGGTGACCTCGGCGCGGAGCAGGGCATGCTCGGCGGCATCAACGCGATCATCGTCGGCAACTACCTGACCAACCTCGGCCGCCCGGCCCAGGCCGACCTCGACATGCTCAGCGAGCTGAAGATGCCGGTCAAAGCCCTGAGCCAGACGCTGTGACCGTGCAGTTCTGCGGCTGGTGTGGCAAATCGACGGTCGAGGCCGAACACGACCTCTGCCAGCGCCGCCTCGCCCTCGTCGACCCGCCGCGCTACTGCGCGGAATGCGCGCGACGGATGGTCGTCCAGGTCACGCCGGCAGGCTGGGTCGCCAAGTGCAGCCGACACGGCGAGATCACCTCGGCCCGCTGACACTGGCCCCATACGCGGCCGACTAAGGTGCTCGGCGTGACGGACCAGCCGACCGAATCCCCCGAGGGCACCGACCGCCCCACGGAAGCACCCGTCGCAACCCAGTTGGCCGAGCACGTCCTGGACATCTCCTGGCTCCCGGTCCAGCGCAGGCCCAAGGTCGTTGTCAAGGCCGACCTGCTGCCCGCGCTCAGCCTCGCCCTGCTACTCGCCGTGTTCGGCCTGCCGCTCGGCTGGATCTGGTCACGGATCGCGCCGCCGCAGCGGGTCGGCGTGAGCACCAACGGCCAGGTGCTGCCGCTGGTCGACGAGACCTACCACGTCTGGGACGATGTCGCGATCTACCTGCTGATGGGCCTTGCCTTCGGCCTTGTCGCCGGCGTCGCGGTCTGGCTGCTGCGCGAACGGCGCGGCCCGACGGTGATGATCGCCGCGGTGATCGGCGCGGTCGCCGCAGGTTGGCTGATGACCAAGACCGGAGTCTCCTTCGCCGCAGGCGACTACACGGTGCCGGCCGGCCTCAAGATCGGCTCGCTGTTCGACATCGCCCCGCAGCTCAACACCGGCTGGATCCTGCTGGCCCCGCCGCTCGGCGTCGCCCTCGCCTACCTGGTGCTCTCCGCCTGGAGCGGCTCGGAAGACCTCGGCCGCCGCCTCGGTTAGTTCAGGCTTGACCGCGGTGTCATGTCCGACAACGGGATCGGTACCGCGCGCAGCGCCCGCAGAATCCCGGCCTCCCGGTTCAGCATCGTCCGCGCCATCCGCAGCCGCCGCACCGGGCAGGTCTGCTCGAGCAGCCGCTGCCGGTCCTCCGCGTCGAGCAGACAGTCAGCGGCGACCAGGTGCGCCAACTGGTCCGGGGGAGTGCTCTCCGGCGGTTCGGCCCAGTCCTCGCGCTGCCAGGCCGCCTGGCAGTAGCGCCGGTGCGCCGCGCGCACCGACGCGACCAGCGGCGCTTCCAACGCGGCCACCCTCGGTTCCGGCTCGCTGTCCGGCAGCCATTCGATGACCCCGGTCAGGTACGGGGCTGCCGTGTCATCGATGTCCAGCAGGCGAAATCGGTCGGTGCCCCTGGTCACGATGTCGAAACGCCCGTCCGGCAAGGACTTCACTTCGCGCAGCAACGCGGCGCAGCCCACATCGCGCACCTGCTCGACGGTGCGCACGTCGCCGGTCCAGCCCGGTTTGGTCGCCACCACACCGAATTGGTTGCCGGAGACCGCGTCGGTGATCAGGTCGGAGACGAGCTGGCGGTAACGCGGCTCGAAAATGTGCAGCGGCAACGGTGTCCCCGGCAGCAGCACGGCTGCCAACGGGAACAACGGGATCGTTGTCCGCACCACGCTTCCACGTTACGGGCTCGCGCTCCCACCTGCCGGCTGATCAGGAATACGCATGGGAGATCAGCCGGTCCGCGTCGGTGGCCGCAGCACCGCGAACGGGTCGGTGACCTGCATGCCGTGCTCGGCGAAACTGAACAACGCCGCTGGTCGACCGCCGGAGGGGCCGGGCGCCAAGGTGTCCCCGGTCGGTTCGAGCAGACCCCTCCTCGACAGCACGCGTTGCAGGTTCGTCGCCGACACCCGGTAGCCGAGCGCGGCCGAGTACAGCTCGCGCAGCGCCGAGATGGTGAACACCGGTGGCGCCAGTGCGAAGCCGAGGTTGGTGTAGGAGAGCTTGCTGCGCAGCCGGTTGCGGGCGCGCAGCACGATCGCCTCGTGGTCGAACGCGGTCATCGGCAGCTTGTCCACCTGGTGCCAGTCGGTGTCGTCGGGCACCTCGGGGTCCAGTCCGGCGGGAACGAGGCCGAGGAAGGCGGTCGCTATCACGCGTGGGTCAGGAACGCGATGTGGCGCACTGAACACCGCCAACTGTTCGACGTGTGCGAGCTGTCGGACGTCGACCTTCTCGGCCAACTGTCTGCGAATGGAGGTTTCCACGTCTTCGCTGGTCCCGAGGCTGCCACCGGGCAGCGACCAACGTCCCGCATCGGGTTCCCGGCCGCGTCGCCAGAGCAGTACCTGAAGTGAGTTTTCCCGCACCTGCAGGACCGCGGCCAGCACTTCATGTGCCAAGGGACTCACTTGGCTGATACTATCGCGGTCAGTTTTCAACTGGAAGGCGAAAACTATGCGAGTGCCGGATCGGCAGAGCTGACGCAAGCCCGCGTCGCCGCTGTGACCGGCCCGAGGAGGACGAGATGACCGCGATGGGATATGCCCCGATCGTGCGGGGCGACGGCGGACTGTTCACCGGTATCGAGCCGGACGCCGCCTGGGTGCGGGAGGTGCGCGCGCTGGCCAGGTCCCGCGACGCGGTCATCCTCGCGCACAACTATCAACTCCCTGCGATCCAGGACATCGCGGACGTGACCGGGGATTCCCTTGCGCTGAGCCGGATCGCGGCCGCAAGCAAAGCATCGACCATCGTGTTCTGCGGCGTGCACTTCATGGCCGAGACAGCGAAAATTCTCAGCCCCGACAAGACCGTGCTCATCCCGGACGCCCGCGCGGGCTGCTCCCTTGCCGACTCCATCGACGCCGCGCAACTGCGCGCCTGGAAGGCCGAGCACCCCGGCGCCGTCGTCGTCTCCTACGTGAACACGACGGCAGAGGTCAAGGCCGAGACCGACATCTGCTGCACGTCCGCCAACGCGGTCGAGGTCGTCGAGTCGATCCCGGCCGACCGCGAGGTCCTGTTCTGCCCGGACCAGTTCCTGGGCGCACACGTCCGCCGGGTCACCGGTCGGCAGAACCTGCACGTCTGGGCAGGGGAGTGCCACGTGCACGCCGGCATCAACGGCGACGAACTCGCCGCTCGCGCGGCCGCCCACCCGGACGCCGAACTGTTCGTGCATCCCGAATGCGGCTGCGCCACCTCCGCGCTCTACCTGGCAGGCGAGGGCATCGTGCCGACCGAGCAGGTCAAGATCCTCTCCACCGGCGGCATGCTCACGGCAGCGCGGCAGAGCAAGGCCAGCAGCGTCCTGGTCGCCACCGAGATCGGCATGCTGCACCAACTGCGCAAGGCCGCCCCCGGGATCGACTTCCAGCCGGTCAACGACCGCGCCTCCTGCCAGTACATGAAGATGATCACCCCGGCCGCCCTGCTCCGCTGCCTGCGCGACGGTATGGACGAGGTCCAGGTGGACGCCGACATCGCCGCGCGCGGCCGCGCCGCCGTCCAGCGCATGATCGAGATCGGCAACCCGGGCGGTGGCGAATGACCCCCCGCTGGGAGGCAGGCGCTGACCTGGTCATCGTCGGCACCGGGGTGGCCGGCCTCTCCGCCGCCCTGCACGCCCGCGAACTGGGCCTGCGCGTGCTGATCGTCACCAAGGCCGCCATCGACAACGGCAACACCCGCTGGGCCCAGGGCGGCGTCGCCGTCGTCCTCCCCGGCGAACACGAGGCCGGTGACACGGTCGCCCACCACATCACCGACACCATCACCGCGGGCGCCGGCCTCTGCGACGCGGACGCGGTCACCGCCGTGATCACCGACGGCCCCGCCGCCGTCGCCGGCCTGCGTGCCCTCGGCGCCGTCTTCGACCCCGACGAGGCAGGAAGGGGACTGGCCCGCACCCGCGAGGGTGGCCACAGCGCTTTCCGCGTGATCCACGCGGGCGGCGACGCCACCGGCGCCGAAGTCGAACGGGCCCTGCTCGCCGCAACCCGCGACGCGTCCCTCCCCGTCCTCACCGACCACGTAGCCGTCGACGCCCTGCACACCACCAGCGGCGCGGTCGGCGGTCTCCTGGTCCTCGACTCCACCGGCGTCCCCGGAATCGTCCGCGCCCCAGCCGTATTACTGGCCACCGGCGGCCTCGGCCAGCTCTACCAGGCCACCTCCAACCCGGAGGTCGCCACCGCCGACGGCCTTGCCCTGGCCCTGCGCGCCGGCGCGGCCGTCGCCGACCTCGAATTCGTCCAGTTCCACCCGACAGTCCTGTTCACCGGTAGCGGTGCGCGCGGCCGATGCCCCCTGGTCACCGAGGCCGTCCGCGGCGAAGGCGCGGTGCTGATCGACAACGCGGGCCGACGCGTCATGCTCGGCGTCCACCCCCTGGCCGACCTCGCCCCCCGCGACGTGGTCAGCGCCGCGATCACCCGCAGAATGGCCGAAACCGACACCGACCACGTCTACCTCGACGCAACCCACCTCGGCGCGGCCATGTTCGCCCGTCGCTTCCCGACCGTGCACGCCGCCTGCGTCGCGGCCGGCATCGACCCCGCACACGACCCCATCCCGGTCACCCCCGCCGCGCACTTCGCCTGTGGCGGCGTATCGGCCACAGTGGACGGTCGAACCG
>DASYBO010000368.1:0-3066 GCA_036500685.1 Pseudonocardiaceae bacterium
CGCCGCAGGGCCGTCGTCGAGCACGGCACCCGCGTTCTTCAACGCGGTGTCGACGTACCACGGCAGGCCGAGCCTGCCGGGCGCGGTCTGGTTCTCCTCCTCGTCGGTGAACACGGTCAACCGGTATCCGTCGAACAGCCACCGCCCGTCGATGGTCTCGGGCGCGGAGAGCAGCATGGCGGGGCCGTGGCACAAGGCGGCGATCGGCGCCTGCTTGGCGTGCAGCACCGCCAGCAGCCTGCCCACGTCGGGATTGTCGGACAGGTCGACCATGGGCCCGTGGCCACCCGGCGCGAAGACCGCGTCGAACTCGGCGAGCTGCTCGTCGCTCAGCGCGCTGAGCGCGATCGGTGACCCGAAGCCGGGGATCTCGGCGAGCCTGCGGGCCCGCTCGGTCGCGAGTGCCCTGCTGTCCGCATCGAGCTCGTCGACCGCAGCCTGCAACTCGGCGCGCGACAGGCCACCGTCGAGGCCGTCAGCAACCATCACATCGACCAGCTGCCGGTCTTGCCGCCAGGCGATCTTCGCCGCCGCACTGACCAGTTCATGCGCCTGTTGTGGCGACATTCCATGAGCGCGGAGCAGTTCGGCGATGCGCCGTGCCGCGACCAGTCCGAGTTCGGTGTTCTGGTGCAGGGTGATCCAGATGTCGTCGGGGTCGTGGTGAAACGTACGCACAACGGACGCGAAGAAGTCCGTGTCCTCGTCCGGGTAGTGGAAGAAACCCTTCAGCCCATACGGGTCGGCTGTCGGCGACATGCCGTCCGGGGTGATCACCACGACGTCCGCGCCCGCGGCGACGAACCGCTCGTAGGGCTTGAGTGCTTCCTCGGCGAAGTATCCGGTGGGATGCCGGGTTCCGTCCGCGAGTTCGATCTCCGTGGCGCTTGAGACGAGATACGCGATGCGCGGCATGTCACCTCCAGGTGAACTGCTGGTTGAGTGGCCGTGTCGGCGAACGTACCGACGCGGGCCGCGCGATCGCATCGAAGATTCCGACTACGAACATGCGGATTCCAGCACGGGTTGCGGAATCCTGTCGGGCCGTACCGGATTCGGCGCGCATCGGTCGGCATACCGCCGACCACGAATTAATGTCCTGATCAAACGCTGCCGCTATCCGGAGGAGATATCCCATGACACGCGTACTGTTCGCGGTGTCCGGTTCGGATCACTGGACGCTCGCCGACGGCACCCGACACCCGTGCGGCTACTGGCCGGAGGAATTGGCCGTACCGCACGAGATCTTTCGCGCTGCCGGTTTCGACATCACCATCGCGACCCCCGGCGCGGTCGTTCCCACCGCGGACGAGGCCGGTTTCAGCACCGCCATGAACGGCGGCTCGGCGGAGCCCGGCCGTCGGTTCCGCACCTACCTCGCGAGTATCGCCGAGGAGCTGAACAACCCGATCGACCTGGACACCGCGGTCGTCGACGACTACGACCTGGTGTTCGTTCCCGGCGGACACGGGCCGATGGAGGATCTGGCCGTGTCGGGGCGCTTCGGAGCGCTGGTGTCGGCGTTCGCCGCCGCGGGCAAGCCGGTCGCCGCGGTCTGCCACGGTCCCGCCGCGTTGTTGTCCGCCGTCGATACCGCAGGCCGCTGGGTGTTCGCCGGCACGCGGGTGACCGGGTTCAGCAACGAGGAAGAGGGACAGGTCGGGTTCGCCGACCGCGCGCCATGGTTGCTCGAGGACCGACTCGTCGCGGCAGGTGGTCGATTCGAACGCAGCAGCGGCCCGTGGGAACCGCACATCGTGGTCGACGCCAACCTGCACACCGGGCAGAACCCGGCCTCGTCCGCACCACTGGCCGACGAACTCGTCGCCGCGTTCGCGACCGCCGGGACGCGCTGAACAGTCAGGTTCGGCCGGCGCCGAGTTCGTGGCTCAGCGACTCCAGGTCGCTGTAGGCTCTCGGCGTCGCGCCGAACCGGTCCCGGAACTCGTTGATGAAATGCGACGCGCTGGAGTAGCCGACCGCCCTGGAGACCTGGGTGACGCTCAACTCCCCCTCGACCAGCAGTTCGCGCGCCCGGTTCAGCCTGATCTCCTTGACGAACTGGTAGGGCGATTTCCCGGTGACATCGCGGAACAGATGGGAAAACGCGGAGGGGCTCAGCGCAACCCGTTCGGCGAGGTCGCCGACGGTCATGGGCTGGGAGAGGTTGTCCCGCACGTAGGAGATGACCTCGCTGACCGGATTGGCCGCCGACTGGCTCGCGGCCACCTCGATCAGCCGTGCGTACTGTTCGGCCTGGAGCACCCGGTAGACGATCTCCCGCAGGTACAGCGGGGCGAGTACGCGGCGATCCGCGCCACTGTGCGTCGCGTGCAGGAAACGCAGCACCGCTCCCATCAGACTGCAGTCCAGGGCCGACACGAAGGCCCGTTCCCGTTGGGATTCCCGCCACGCGCCGAAGGTCGTGGTGCGCCGTTCGAGAATGTCGGCGGACACCTGACGGACGAGAGCGGGATCGATCTGCAACACCAGCGACAGAAAGGGCTTGGCCGGTGTGGCTTCCAGGATCTCGGCCTGAAAGTGCTGGCTGCTGTTGAGAACGAGGTAGTTGAACGGGTCGTACAGGTAGCGCCGGCCTTCGGTGGTGACGGCCTTGCGCCCCTGCGCCACGACACACAGCGACAACGATCGCACCTCCTCCCAACACGGTTCGGCAGGCGCGGTGAACCGGTAACACGTCAGGCCCGGCCACGAATCGGTGTTGCCGCCCTCGACAGGAGTCCGCGTCGCCACCTCGGCGATCAACTCGCCGGAGGTATGAATCTCGTCACCCGGTCGACGCACGTCGGTCATGGGACCACATTACGAACGATGACGTAACGAGCCATTGAGTAATCCAGCAGGATCACTGCGGATTCCGGTTGACGCCATCCGAGAGCCAGCCGCACGGAATCGGTGAACGTCACCAGGTTCATCGGTCAGGTCCTCGTTCGTGTACGCAGCCCGTGCGGGCGCCAGGTGCCGTCGAGCGAGATACCCGCAGCCTCGGCGACCCGGTCACGCGATGCGATCAGCCGGGTCTTGAGCGCGGGTAGGTCCACGCCC
>DASYBO010000369.1:0-23464 GCA_036500685.1 Pseudonocardiaceae bacterium
CAGGTAGTCGCGGGCGTGTTCGAGATAGCGTCGCGGGCTCGGCGCCGTGGTGTTCTCGGTCTGCCCGTCGAAACCATGAAAACTCACCCGCTCGTGTGACGGCCGCGCCCGGTTGTAGTCCCGCAGCCAGCCGACCAACGCGCGGTTCGGCTCAAGATCACCCCACCCATGCGAGAACCCGTCCCGCATCACTGCGTCAAAGCTGCCGACACCCTCCCGCACGAAGTCATCGACAACGAACGCCGCCACCCGATCGATCTCCAGCGCGATGGATCGAAAACCGCCCTCAACCAGCTGGGCGAACAACTCGTTCCGAACCCACCCGAAAGCAGGTTCTCGATGGGTCGGCTCACCGAGGGCCAACAGCTCATTGACAGGTTTGACGAAGTCCCGAATGTCCTGGCTCATATGACTAGATCGTATCCTTGAAAAACCGAGGTAAGCTTCACTCGACCCGACCACCATCAACTGCCGTAAAGTCTCAACCCGATGAGGAACCTGCGCCCAACGGACCTAGCTCGCCGACACAACATCTCCACCCAAGCGGTCCGCAACTACGAGCGCGACGGCTTCATCCCATCCGCCGAGCGCACCCCCAGTGGATACCGCGTCTACACCGAGCTGCACGCGGCCGCGCTACGCGCCTACCTCGCCCTGGTCGCCGCCTACGGCTACGCGACCGCTGGCCGCATCATGACCGCGATCCACGACAACAACACCAACGACATGCTGCTCACCATCGACCGCGGCCACCAGCAACTGCTCCGCGACCGCGAAACCCTCGACTCGGTCCGAAACGCCGTAGGCCACCTCACCGCAGCCCCCAGCGCCGCCACCGAAGCCCAGCCCAGGACCATCGGCGAGCTGGCCCACCAGCTCCAGCTCACCCCCGCGACCCTGCGCAACTGGGAGGACGCCGGCATCCTCGTCCCCGAACGAGACGCGGCCACCGGATACCGCGTCTTCCGAGCGGGCGACATCCGCGACGCCGAACTGGCCCACCTACTCAGACGCGGCGGCTACCCGCTCGAGCAGATCGCCGACGTGGTCCGCCAGATCCGCACCGCGGGCGGCACCGAGGAACTGGCCATCGCCCTGGACAACTGGCAGCACAAACTGACCCAACGCGGCCTGGCCATGCTCACGGCGGCAGGCCACCTGGCCACCTACCTCAACGCGGCCAGCACCAAGTAGCCGACCTCAGCGCAACTGCCCGATCACCTCGGCAAAAGCGGCCATGTGTGGCTCAAGCACGCTGACATAGCTGATACCGAACTTCTCGCGGTAGCGCAGCAGCCGATCCGCGATCTCCCTCGGCGAACCGACCAGCACACCCGGCAACTGAGCAAGCTGGGCATCGTCGAGACCGGTGGCGTTGCGCATGATCGTGAGGTCGAGCTTGTCCACGCTCTCGCCCACCGCCGCGACAAACAGATTCAGCTCGACTTCCCGGTCTCCGGCCGCGTCGCGCAAAACCTGGATCCGTCGGCCAAGCGCCTCCTCCGGCGCCATACCCGGCGTGATCCCGGCCATGATCGAGAGACTGAAGATATCGGCCTCGCGACCACCAAGCCGCAGCATGCGATCACCGGCACCCGCGAGCATGATCGGCGGCACCGGAGCATCGGGCTGCGTGGCCAGCAGCGCACGCGTCGCCGACAGGATCTCCGCCAGCTTCCGCAGCCGCTCCCCAGGGGTTCCGAAGGGCAGCCCAGCGGCTTCGAACTCAGCCGGCACGTAGCCGGTCCCGAGCCCCAACTCAAGGCGACCGTCGGTCAGGCGGTGCACGTCGGCGACATCCCGAGCCAGGTAGGTCGAATTCAGAATCCCGGCATTCAGCACATATGTGCCCACCCGAATACCGGTCGCATCGGCCGCCGCCACCAAGGCCGGGAACGGCGCCGGCAGGCCGAGATGGTCGGCCACCTGCAGCACGTCGTACCCCAGGTCCTCCACCTCCCGCGCGCGAGCCCGCCAGGCCGCGCGCGAACCGGTGCTGAACAGGCTGACGCCGAAACGGAACGGGTGATTGGTCATTGCGAAGTCCCTCATGCCGATGAGCCGATGCGATCGAGTCCTACCGGCGACGCTAGCGCCGCCCCGATCATGGAAGACGACCCCAAACCCGGCAACCGGAGCCTGCGCCTCGCTGTGAGTGGGAGGGTCGGGCGGATCCGGCCCTCCCACTCGATTCGGCTCAGCTGGTGGTGAGTGCCGTGTCGTCCACGACGAACGAGGTTTGCGTCGAACCGTTCTCAATGCCGGTGAACAACAGGGTCACGGTCTGGCCCGCGAAGCTGGACACGTCATAGGTGTGCTGGGCGTAGCCGGTGTTGGCGTCCGCGTTGGAGAACGTGGCCACCGTGGTCGATCCGACCTTGACCGTCAACGTGTCGGTCGCGGTGCTACCGGCCTTGGCGGTGTCGACGTGCAGCCAGAATGACAAGCTGGCCCTGCATCCGCTGGGGATGGCCACCGACTGGGAGAGCGTGTCGGTGTGTGTCGTGCCGTAGCCATCCAGCCACGAGTCCCAGGTTCCCGAGTGCGCGGGTTCGCTGGGGCCGTTCTGAGCGATCACCCCGGGCGTCGCGGACCAGCCGGTGCTGCCGGACTCGAAGCCCGGGTTAGTCAGCTTCTGGCCCGGCGCGGTGCACCCACCGCCGGCGGAGATGGTCCAGGTGAACGACGTGCTCCCGGAAGCACCAGTGCTGTCTGTCGCGGTCACGGTCACCGTGCCGGTCCCGGCCGTGGTCGGTGTCCCGGAGATCAATCCTGTGCCCGCGTTGATCGACAGACCGGCAGGCAGGCCGGTGGCCGCGTAGGTCAGGGTCTGGCCGGAGGCCGAGTCGGTCGCGTTGACTTGCAGGCTGGCGGCGGTGCCCACGGTGCTGGTCTGGTTGCCGGGGTTGGTCACGGTGACACTGTTCCCGCCGCCGCTGCCGCTCCCGACGGGCAGCCCACCGACGGGCGCGTACATGCCCACGTCGAAGGTGGATCCGTTGGGCGCGTGGGCGATGGGGATCACGGTGACGGCGTTGCCGCCGGCCAGGACGGAGGTGGAGATGTAGTCGCCGAACATCCGGCCCTGGGTGGTGTTGGGCAGCCACGCCAAGGTCATCGGGCCGGCCAGCTGCGTTGGCGTGGTCCAGGTGGTGCCGCTGTCGGCGGAGGAGATGTAGCCGGCGTCGAGCTGGCAGGTGGTGTCGGTGCAGTTTGCTTGCGGGTAGTAGTAATACGTCAGGCCGATCCGCGCGGTGGCGCCGGAACTGGACGGATCCACGCCGATGCCCGGCGTGAAGTGGTCGGCCGTGCTGGACACCGCGTCGATCGGCACCCGGAACGGTGTACTCCACGTCGTGCCGTCGGTCGAGGTGGACAGGATGATGTCGTTGCTGGGACAGCCGGAGCGGAAGCTACAGTCCGACCAGGCGACGTACGCCTTGCCCGCGGCGTCGATCTCGGCTGAGGGCAGCGTGCTTTCTCGCAGCGTGTCCCGTGCCGCGCTGTCCGATTCCAGCCCGGCAACGGTGTGGTGGCTGACCGTCGCGATCTGCACGCTCGATCCCCAACTGCTACCGCCGTCGGTGGATACGAACGCCCGCTCGGCATTGGAACTGGCCGAGGAGAACGGCACGATGACGGTCCCGTTGGGCTGCACCACGGGCTGGCCGCCCAGGCCACTGGGCCCGTCAGCCGGGCTCAGCTCGGCGCCCCAGGTCTGGCCGCCGTCCGTGGAGGTCCGCATGTGCTCGGCGTCGCCGGCATTGGCGTCGTCGTACTCGGTGTAACAGTGGCCGTAGTTGGGGCTGGCCGGATGGGTGTCGCAGACGCTCCAGTTCTTGTCGTAGAAGGTGCCCGTCGCGGCGACGGCGACCGGGTCACCCCACGTCAGGCCACCGTCGGTCGAGCGGCTGAGTTCCACGTCGACTGCGCCGGAGTTGCTGATCCCCAGATAGGAGGTCATCCAGACGTTGTCCTTGGGGTCGTAGGCAACCGACGCGTCGCTGACCTGTCCGTACGGGCCGCCGGTGTTCGCGGTGGTGCCGGGTAGGAAGCCGTGGGTCCACGTCTGGCCGCGGTCGGTGGACGTCGCCCAGCCGATGTTCGAGGCGCCTCCGCCGGAGACCCGGCCGACCTGGAACACCGACACGATCGTCGAACCGAAGCTGAAGGTGTCGGGTTCGACTTCGGTGGCGTGCTGGGCTTGGCTGTCGGTGTAGGGATCGGTGCTGACCTGAGTCATGGTGGGAGCCGCAGGGGTGGCGTGGCTGGCCGTGGCCGGTGCGGCGAAGGCCAGGGAACTGGCCGTTGCGACGAGCAGGACGGGTAACCCTCGCGAGATCAATCTGGACATGGTCGTCCCTTCGGGCGGGGAGGAGGAACTGAATCCGCGTTGCAGGGCAGGATTCAGCCGCACATCCTCCAGACCGGGATCAGCGGTCACAACCGCCACAGGTACGGAATCGACCTGTTCACAATTGCCATGCCGCCACGACGATCCAGCCGGTCCGCTGACGCGATGACGTTGTGTTCCAAGGGAAATCCAAGGATTCGGCCGGTCCATCTCCAGATAGACGGGCACCGCGCGGCTTCCACCGATCCGGCAGTTGGTGCCAGATTGTCGGGTTCGGAGCTGGTTGCGATCGCCTCAGTCATGTAACAGACGTTCCAATCGTGGTGTATCGGAGCGCTACATGACGTCCATCGGCGCGGGACTTGCGTCCCACTGGTCGGCTCGTCCGTCCCAGGTTCCCCACTTGACCACCCGTTTTGGGTGGTCAGGGCGCCCTCCGGTAGTCTCTGCGGCGGAGGATTCGCATAGTGGCCTAGTGCGCACGATTGGAAATCGTGTTGGGGTAACACCCTCACGGGTTCAAATCCCGTATCCTCCGCGCTCCGAACAGCGGAAACGCCATTCGTCCTGATCGTGGACGGGTGGCGTTTCCGCATGTTGGAGCCGAGGTGAACCCCGAGACCCTGAGACAGGGCAGGATGACCGTGTGTACGACACCATTTATCGCTGCGCGCGCGAGCGAGTGTTCGCGCTTGCCCGCACGTTGAGCCCGGATCAGCTGGGCGTTCGCGTCTCGGCGACACCGAAATGGACTGTGCACGAACTGATCGCGCACGTGGTCGGGGTGGCGTCCGACGGGACGAGCGGGCGGATGGACGGGGCCATCAGCGACGCCTGGACCGAGCGGCAGGTGAGCGAGCGGCGCGGCCGTGAACTGGACGAGCTGCTTGCCGAATGGGAGTCGCTGGCGCCGGCCGCGGACGCGCAGTTGGCGCGGACGACGCGCATTCCGAACATGGCGTTCGATCTGGTGTGTCACGAGAGCGATCTGCGTGAGGCGCTGAGTCTGCCGCGGGCGGAGCGGCCCGGTTGGGAGCCGTTGTTGGATGTCATGGCCGGGGCGCTCGGCAGCCAACTCGACCTGCCCGGACTATTGGAGATCCGCGACGAGACCGGTTCGACCTGGAGTTTCGGTTCGGGTGAGCCGACGACACGGCTACGCATCGACGGCTACGAGATCGTGCGCGCGGTGTTCAGCAGGCGCTCGTTGCGGCAGATTGCCGACTGGGACTGGGATCCGGCGCCGATCGGAAACTTGGCGAAGGTGGGGGTTTTCGGTTCGCGGAAAGATGATCAGCCGATACCGACCGCGTGATACCGGACGCCGGCCCTCGCGACGGGGCGAGGGCCGGCGTGGAAACGGCTCCGAAAACGGCGTCAGATCACCACAGTTGGCGGAAGTCGTCCGGGATGATGCGGACGATCTGCGGGTCGTGGTCACTGGCCTGGTTCGCGAACTCGGCGTTGATGTGCACCGGGTCGTAGTCCGCCCACAGGATGGACGGGCTGGTCAGAATGTGGTCGAGCACTTCGGACTGGCCGTCGTAGTCGTAGGTGTACTGCTGGTTGCGCGGCAGCGTGTCGATCAGGTCGCGCAGGGCTCCTCCGCTGGTCAGGATGTGCGCGGTCGGCGAGAACTGGTAGTCGTTGAGGTCGCCGACCACCACGATGTTCGCGGTCGGGTCGATCTTCTGCACGTCGCCGACGAAGTTGCGCACCAACTGCGCCTGGGCTTGCCGCTGCGTCTCGGAGGACTGGGCGGGCGGCTGGTAGCGGCCCTCGTTGGGCTGGTCGGCCAGCTTGGCCACGAAGTGGTTGGCCACCACGAACACGTTCTGGCCGTGGAACAGGAACTCGCCGACCAGTGGTTTGCGGCTGGCGGTCCAGGCCGGGTCGGCGGGCGCGATGCGTCCTGGCGACGCGGACAGTTGCGGCAGGCCGCGCTGGTCGAGCACCTGCACCGGGGTGGTCGACGTGCCGCCCGGTACATCCACAAAGGACACACGATTGGGGTTGAACAGGAAGACCTGGCGGATGTTTCCGCCCGGCGCGCCGCCGTCCTGGTCGTTGACCGGGTCGATCTCGCGCCAGTCGTACCGAGGGCCGCCTGCGGCGACGATCGCGTTGGTCAGGTCGGTGAGCGTCACGTTGGCGGCGACCACACCGTCGTTGGTCTCGCCGTCGTTGTCCTGGACCTCTTCCACCGCGACGATATCGGGCGACGCGAGGTTGTGCACGATGCCCTGAGCCAGTTTGCTGAACTTGGTGGCGGGGTCGGTCGGCGCCAGGTTCTGCACGTTGTACGTGGCGATGGCGAGTTCCTGCGGCAACTGCTTGCGGGTCACGTCGGGCTGGATGCCACCGGAGCGCAGGGTGCCGATGGTGCTCGCGTCGATCTCGTAGCCGCCGTATTGGCTGTACACCAGCGGACCGGAGGTAACGCCGGTCAGCGTGTCGCCGACGCTGGCTTCGGGGAAGGCGGGCGCGCCCGCGGTGGGCAGGCCGGTGATTTCCAGCAGGCCCGTGTCGCGGTCCGAATAGGACGGATAGATCATGCCGCCGCGCGGGGTGCGGTCGGTGTTCGGCTTGGTGGTGACGTACAGCTCGCCGTAGGCGTCGGTCGGGCCGATGACGCGCGCGTTGTCGACCGCGATGAGTTCGCTCTCGTGCGACTTGTAGAAGTCCAGCGCGTACTTGTTTGGCCGCAGATTGTTCGCCTCGATGCTGCCGCCTGCCGCGTTCGCGGACATCCGCGTCGGCACCGAGTTCGCTCGGATCACCAGCGCCTTGGGCAGCGGGTTGCCGCTGGAGACCACGGTCCACACGGACTTCTCCAGCTCGGTGCTGGACAGGTCGATGCTCCTACTCGGCGGCGCGTCCGGGTAGTAGTCGTCGACGGTGCCGCTGACCAGGACCGAATCGCCGACCGCGACAGCGGGAGTCTTCGAGCCGGTGTACACGTGCAGTCCGGCGCTGCTGCGCGGGTCGGGCGAGCCGTTCGGGTCCTGGAACCAGAAACCGCGCGAACTGCCTGCGGAACTGACCGCGGTGACGATGCCGGGCACGCCGGTGACGACCTGGTTCTCGTACGGCGACAGGAACGTCGTGCCATGGATATCCGGAATGGTCAGGGCGCCCGGCTGGGTCGGGGGTGTGATGGACGCGCTGGCGCTCGGCGCCAACACGACGGTCAGGCCGATAGCTAAACCGGCGGCCGCCGCGGTGGCGGCGGCGCGCGGTCTGCGGAATGTTGACATCCTGATGATCTCCCTCGCTGAATGGTCGACGCATCCTCGCCCGGTCGAGGGAACGTTGGGAAGATTTCAGCTGAACAGCACCGCATCAGATCAGCCGCGAACAGCCAGCGCGATGTCGGTCGACGCGGGTGCGCGCATGGTCGGCGCGAGGAACCAGACCACACCGCTGAACGCGCCCACGCAGGCCAGTGCGAACGGCAGGCCGAGCCAGTCGGTGAGGCCCGTGACGATCACCGGCCCGGTGAGAAACCCGACGTATCCGCAGGCGGCGACTGCCGCGATGGCCTGGCCGGGCGACTCCGGTCGCTTCTTGCTCGCGGCACTCCAGGCCATCGGCACGATGCCGGATACGCCGATGCCGATCACCGCGAACGCGACCAGTCCCACGCCCGACACCCGCACGGTGACCAGCAACGCGAAGCCGGCCACCGTGGTGATAGCGGCCGCGCGGATGAACCGGACGACGCCAACGCGTCGGACCATCCGGTCGGCGATCAGCCGGACGACGATCATGGTGATCGAGAACGCGAAGTAGCCGAGGGATGCGAACGCTTCGGCCGAGCGGGTGATGTTGCGCAGGTAGTAGGCGCTCCAGTCGTTCACGCTGCCCTCGGCGACGAACCCGACGAAGGCGATCAGGCCGAGCGCGAGCAGGGCCTTGCTGGGCAACGCGAACGCGGGACTCGAACCGTCGCCCTGGCCCTGGTCGGGCCCTCGGAACAACAACCAGCGCGCCATGCCGACCGCGAGCAGGAACAGCACGACACCGACAGCGGTGAAGTACGTCGTGATCGGCACCTGCCAGAGCGCCATCACCGCGGCGATGCCCGAGCCGGCGAGGCCGCCGATGCTCCAGAACGCGTGGAATCCGGCGAAGATCGACCGCCCGTACACGCCCTCGACGCGTGCCGCGTGCGCGTTCATGGACACGTCGACGAGGCTGTTGCCGGCACCGAGAACAGCCAAGGTGCCGACCAGTACGGGCAGGTTCGGCGCGAACGCGACCAGCGGAAGCCCGGTACACATCACCGCAGCGCCGAGCACGACCCCGGTCCGGCTGCTGATCAGGGTCAGCAGCGGGCCCGCGCAGAGCAGCGCGAGCACCGCGCCCACGGCCAACGCGAACACGCCGATGCCGACCTGGCCCGCGTTCAGACCGAGTTTCTGCGCGACGGCGGGCACGCTCGCCGCCCAGGTGGACAAGCCGGTGCCGCAGATGACGAAGACGGCGGAAACCCCGAACCGCGCCCGGCGAGCCTCCTGGCTGACCGCCGATTCGCTCACCATCACCGGGGCGGCCCCGCGTCGACGACGGCCAGGCTGAGCTCAAGCGGGTCGTAGTGGATCAACGACTCCATCCACCAGGTTGCGCCGGCATCGGCGAGGCCCGCGAGATCGACCTGTTTCGGTTCCTCCCAGGCGTGACTGGCGTTGCCGGCCACCGCGATGTCGAACGGCCGTCCCTCGGCGAGACCGTTGGCCCGCAGCGTCCGGACCGCGTCGGCGATCTGCTCCGGTTCGGGTTCCTGGTCCGGCCCGATCAGCATGACGCCATCGCTCCGCGCGGCCCGTCGCGCGGACCGAACCTCAGGCAGTCGCCCGGCGACCCACACCGGGATCCGATGCGGCTCGGCGACCCCTTCGGGCAGATCCACGCGGTAGTACGGGCCTTGGTGTTCGGTCGGCTTGCCGGACCAGACCGCGTCGATCACCTGCAGGGCCTCGTCGGTCATGCGCGCCCGAGTGGCGAGGTTCGCATCGTCACCGAACCGACTGAAGTCACCGTTCTCGTCCGCACCGAGGCCGACGCCGAGTACGCAGCGTCCGTTGCTGAGCCTGCTCAGGGTCCCGGCCTGCCGCGCGAGCACCCACGGCCTGCGGCGCGGTAGCGGGCTGACCATCGTGCCGAGCAAGATCCGACTGGTCGCGCCGGCCATCGCGCCCAACGCGACCCAGGGGTCCGTGACCTCGATCGGACCTCCGCCCAGCACGTGCTCCCACAGGAACACCCCGTCCCAGCCCCCGCCTTCGGCCCGACGGGCCAGGTCGACGAGGGCGACAGGGTCGGCGAGCGGGCCGAACGGCGGCAGGTACAGCCCGAATCGAAGGGACGGCACGGATGGCATGGCGCCGACAGTAACGAATCAGACACATCCGATGTCCCCAACCGGCCAGGTCCTGTTGAAGGGCCTGGTTTTTCTACCGCACCATCGTGGCAAGGTGGCGGGCGATCACCGCCGGGTCGCCGAGCCTGCGTCGTTCGATCCGAACGCCGCGGCAGCGCTGGCTCGCGTCCCGAACTTCCAGCACCGCGTCGCCATGCCAAAACCGCACCATGACCGCGTCCAGCCTGCGGCCTGGTGTGGCAATGGTGGTGCGGCGGCCAGCCACCAACTCGGCCGCCGCGGCCGCGATCACATCGGGGTCGACGACGTTCGCTTCGCGCTGCGCCGCACGCTCCCGGACCCTGTTTTGCCTTGCTGCCAACCATTCCTCGTGCCGGGCGTCGGTCAGCGGCACAGGATCCGTCCCGATCGGCGTATAGGCAGCCGATCGAAACGGAATGCGAGACGTACGACGCCGACGACGCAAGTGCGCCGTACGGCGCATGTAGCGCCCGGCCGGATCGAACATCTCGATCAGAAAGTGGGGAAGCTCCATATTTCCGACGATACGACGACAAATGCCGGGTGAGTCCTTGATCGACTCACACGGCATCGGCCTTCACCGAAGGCGTCCGCTCGCTCGTCGACTTCGCCCACCGAGCCAGCCTGGATGAGCAAGAACTGCACAGCGCGATCATCCATGCCTTCGGCAACTCCTGAGAGAATCACCAGAATCGGTGCTCATCCTAGGCAAGCTGACCGCCCATCGAGGGGACGCCGAACGCCACGATGCCCATGGCGGGTGCCGATCCCGCAGTCTAGGCTGGTTTTTTCGGTGCTCGGATCGAAACGTCGCGCTTGAGGGGTCTTCACATGTCCGACCCAAACGACCACGTGCCGTCCAGTGATGATCTAGGGTACTTCCGGGATGGCTTCATCCCCTCCAGTGAGGATCTGGGGTACCCGCGGCGGCATCGCGCCGAGGGCCACTCGGCACAGCAGGGCCCTTACCCTCCCGCCCAGCACCAGCAGCCGTACCACCAGCCGTACCAGCAGCCGTACCAGCAGCCGTACCAGCAGCCGTACCAGCAGCCGTACCAGCAGATGATGGTCGCCCCGAAGTCGCCGGGCGTCGCCGTTCTCGCCTCGTTCTTCATCCCCGGCCTGGGCTCGATGATCAGCGGACGCGGCGGCATAGGGGCGTTGATTCTCTGCCTCTACTTCGTCAGCTGGATGCTGACCATCGTGGTCATCGGTTTCGTCGGCGTGATCGGCTTCTGGGTCTGGGGCATGATCCAGGGCTATGCGGACGCCGTCGCGTGGAACCGCGCCCACGGCATCATCAGCTGACGGCCATTACCGCAGGCCCTGCCTGCGTGCCCTGCATAACCGCGCAACCAGCCGGCAGGAACTCCTGCAATGCGCCCGCGGCATTGTCGAGGCAGTGGCCGCGACCGGTTCGCTGCGGCAGGGCACGACACACGCCGCATGCATCGACGTGCTGTGGCTGCAGATCCAACCGGCCAACTACCGCCGCCTGGTCGCCGAACGCAGCTGGAGCCACACCGCATTCGAACCCTGGCACGCCGAAGCAATGACCACCGCGCTGCTGGAGCCGACCCAGGCCCGACATCTCATGGAGGTACCGGGCCTCGTCACACCTGGTGCGCCGTCAGGCGCTCATGTGGGGCGGTGCGGATCAGGAGTTGGGCGCGCTGATCGTGTCGGCGGGCAGGCCCGACTGGGCCAGGACGGAGCTCAGGCTGTAGTTGTCGTGGTCACTGGCGATCTTGCCGTGTTCGAGCTCGAGGATGGTGGTGATGGGAACGGCGAAGGGGTTGGGGGCGCCGTTGATGTGTCCGGAGTAGGTCGCCTCGATGGCGACGTGGTCGCCGCTTTCGAAGGCCTCCAGGATCGTGACGTGGACGTCGGCGATGCGCTCGTCGGTTCCGACCTTCCAGCCGGTGATCTCATCGCTCCCGGTCATGGTCTTGCCAAGGGCATAGTCGGTGTAGACGCCGTTGTCGGTGAACAACTTCGCCAGCAGCGTGGTGTCGCTGCTGTTCCAGGCGTCGATCCATTCCTGGGCGATCTTCGGCGTGTCGTGGTGGTTCTGGGTGCCGTGCAGGGTCTGTGCCATGTTCGTGTCCTTCGCTACGGGGGCTGCCTGGGCGGGAACGGTCCAGGCCAGAGTGGCGGCCACTGCGGCCAGGCCGACGACGCTGAGGGCGGTGCGGCGGCCGATGGAGAAAGTCATGAGGTGTCCTTCGTGAGAGGCGAACGGTGGTAGTTGCTAATCGCGATAGCCAAAAGCTAGTTCCATTAGCTTGAGGTGTCAACTGCCCGCGTGCGATCCGGTCCGGACGCGGCACTGGTGGTGGCCTTCGGTTCGGCAGGCAGTTGACTCATGTGGCTAATTAGGATAGCTTCTGGCTATCAGCATTAGTCACGTGGAGGGCCTCATGACCGAGCGCTTGAACATCGCCGGTAACACGATCGCCTACGACCTGGTCGGGCAGGGCCCGCTGGTCGTGCTCGCGCACGGTATCGGGGACAGTCGCCATTCCTATCGGTTCCTGGCCCCGGGTCTGGTCGAGGCGGGTTATCGGGTGGCGAACGTCGATATCCGTGGTTGCGGTGAGTCGAGCCTGGGCTGGGCTGGCTACAGCCGCACCGATATCGCCGGCGACCTGGTCGCTCTCGTGCGCCACTTGGGCGGCCCGGCTGTGATCATCGGCCAGTCGATCAGCGGCGGCGCCGCGACGATCGCCGCCGCGAGTGCGCCCGATCTGGTCAGCGGCGTCATCGAGTTGGCGCCCTTCACGCGCAAGCAGTCGGTCGACGTCGGCGGGTTGCTGCGGACCAAGCGCTTCCGGGCCGGGTACACGCAGCTGGCGATGACCATGTTCGCGGGCAGCATGAAGGCATGGAAGAAGTACCTGGATCTGGCGTACCCGGCCAAACCCGCCGACTGGGACGCGGAGTTGGCGCGTATCGAGGCCAAACTCGGCGAGCCGGGCCGGATGAAGGCCTTGCAAGCCATGTGTCAGGCCGACCCGGGCGATGCCGGAGCACAACTCCCCAACGTCGGCTGCCCGGTCCTGGTGATCGAGGGCGAGGCCGACCCGGACTGGGCCGACCCGCGCGCCGAGGGCAAGAAGATCATCAACGACCTGCCCGCCGGTCGCGGTCAGCTGGTCGTGTTGGACGGCGTCGGCCATTACCCGCACGCCCAGGCGCCGGACCGGGTCCTCGCGCTGGCCGTGCCCTTCCTGACCAAGACGCTGATCCATGCCTAAGGCGGGGCTGAGCCCGGCGGCGGTCACCGAGGCTGCGGCGGCGCTCGTCGACGAGATCGGATTCGAGCAGCTCAGCATGGGCGCGCTCGCCGAACGCCTCGGGGTCAAGACACCTTCGCTCTACAAGCACGTCACCAGCCAAGCCGAGCTCGCGCACCGCATCGCCACCCTCGCCATGATCGAGTTCGGCGATGCCATCCGCGATGCCATCCAGGGCCGGGCGGGCACGGACGCGCTCATCGCGGGCGCGCAGGCGATGCGGAGGTTCGTGAAGGAACATCCCGGCCGGTACGCGGCGGGCAATGCCGCTCGGGCGAACGGGTCCGACGACCCGATCATCGCGGCGGCCGGGCGGGTGATGGAGACCTGGGCGGCCATGCTGCGGGGATATCGAATCGACCCCGACCAGGAGATCCACGCCATGCGGATGCTGCGCAGCAGCCTGCACGGATTTGCTGAGCTGGAGGTGACCGGCGGGTTCCAGATGGGCGCGGATGTCGATGAGAGCTTCACCTGGATGATCGACTTCATCGATCACAGCCTGCGATCCACGCCCGCCTACCACTGACCGCCACTGACCACGACTGACTGCCGCGAGGAGGAATTGCCCATTCCCTGCGTGAGTGCGAACGGCATAGAACTCGAAAACTGGCCTGGTCCAGCTGACTGAGACGAAAACTGAGACTAGAGCGACGAACGCCGGGCGAGTCTTTGATCGACTCACCCGGCGGAGGCCCCTGCAAGCTGGCGGTGGCGGTGGGATTTGAACCCACGGAGGACTTGCATCCTCACACGCTTTCGAGGCGTGCTCCTTCGGCCGCTCGGACACGCCACCGGCGGGTACTTTACCGGATGGCCGGATGCGGGCTGTCACCGATGTCCCCAGTCGAACGGTGAGTCATGCCTGGTGACGCGCATCACGTCCGACGGGAGTCGAAGAAGCTGTCGAGGAGGGCGACGCACTCGGCCTCCAGTACGCCACCGACGACCTCCGGGCGGTGATTCAGGCGCCGGTCGCGCAGGACGTCCCACAGTGAGCCCGCCGCGCCCGTTCGCGGTTCCCAGGCGCCGAACACGACGCGGGCGACCCGAGCCAGCACGATCGCGCCGGCACACATCGTGCACGGTTCCAGGGTGACCGCGATGGTGCAGCCGGTCAGGCGCCAACCGTCGCAGTGCCGTGCGGCGGCCGCGCGCAGGGCGAGGATCTCGGCGTGCGCGGTGGGGTCGCCGAGGCGCTCCCGTGCGTTGCCGGCGCGCGCGAGTTCGACACCGTCCGGGCCGAACACCACCGCGCCGACCGGGACATCATCGGTGTCGGTCGTGGCGCTCGCCGCCTCGATCGCCACCCGGACGAGCGTCTCGTCCTCGGGCCGGGCGGCCGGGCGGCTGGTCACCATGTCAGGACTGGATGCGGTCGAGGACCTTGGTGTACTCGTCGTCGAACCCGCAGCGTTGCGCGATCATCCGCAGCTGCTCGTCCGGGTACAGGTCGATCTCGTCCACGATGACCTGCAACTCCTCGGCGGGTAGACCCACGTCGGCCAACAACGCGAGGTCGCCCTCGGGCCACACGTCCTCGTCGTCCTCGTCGGGTGGCTCCACCCGCAGGAGATCGAGCACGTCCGCCGCGACGTCGTAGTCCAGCGCGGCGGCCGCATCGGAGAGCAACAGCGCCACTCCGCCCGGAACCGGGCGGATCAGCACGAAGAATTCGTCGTCAACCGCGAGCATGCCGAATGCCGCACCGGTTGAGCGGATTCCCCGCAACTCGGTGATCGCCGCGTCGAGTTCCCCCAACGCCGCGTCGTCCATCCGGGCACACCGCCACCGTCCGTCCTCACGGACGACGGACACCGCGAAGCCATCCGGCCCCTGCACTGCCATGCGCACACCGTATGCGGCCGCGCACGGAGCCGAAAGCGGGTATCGACTTGATCGCCCGCCGCGTTGTGGCGCCGCCACCCCCAATCGGTGTCACTATCAAGGGTATGACCATCGCACCGCGGCGCCAACCAGGGAAAACACCTCAGCGAGCGACCGATCCGCGCTACACCGGGCTACTGGCCGAAGCGCGGGGGCTGCAGCCGAGGACGGTCGCGTTGCGCCGATCGGTGCATCGACACCCGGAGCAGGGTCTGGCCCTGCCTGCGACTCAGGCCGCGGTGCTGCGCGCTCTGGAGGGGCTGCCGTTGCGGGTCAGCACCGGCAGCTCGCTCGGTTCGGTGATCGCGGTGCTGGACGGGGCTCGTCCCGGCCCTGGGGTGCTGCTGCGCGGCGACATGGACGCGCTGCCGATCTTGGAACGGACCGGGCTGCCGTTCGCGTCGGAGAATCCCGGCACCATGCACGCCTGCGGGCACGACACGCACGTGGCCATGGTCGCGTCGGCCGCTCGTCTGCTCGCCGGACGCAGGGATGCCCTGAACGGCCAGGTGGTGTTCATGTTCCAGCCCGGCGAGGAAGGCCATCACGGCGCGGAGCAGATGCTGGCTGAGGGCCTGCTGAAGGTCGCGGCCAACCCGATCGAACGCGCGCTCGCGCTGCACATCACCGCGAATGTCCGGACCGGGGCGTTGGCCACCAGGCCAGGCCCGATGATGGCCTCGTCAGACAGCTTCACCGTGCTGGTCACCGGCAAGGGTGGGCACGGGGCCCTCCCGCACCGCTCGATCGACCCGGTGCCGCCGGCGGCGGCGATGGTCGGCGCGTTGCAGACCATGCTGGGCAGGCGCGTCGAGGCAACCGAACCCGCCGTGCTCACCGTCGGCCGGATCACCGCCGGCACCACCACGAACGTGATCCCGGAGACGGCGGAGCTGGCCGGCACGATCCGCACCCTGTCCGAGCCGGTACGCCGCCTGCTGCACGAGGAGTTGCGCAGGGTCTGCGAGCACGTCGGCGCAGCGCACGGCTGCCAGGTCGAGGTGACGATCCAGCCCGGTTACGCGGTCACCGTGAACGACGACGCGGTCGGCCAGCAGGTCCTGCACCTGGCAGACGACGTGCTCGGCGCCGGGCACGCGGAGCGGATGGCAACGCCGATGATGGGCGCGGAGGACTTCGGCTACGTGCTGCAACGCGTGCCAGGGGCATTGGCCTTCCTCGGTGCCTGCCCGCCAGGGGTCGATCCGAACGAGGCCGCGCCGAACCACTCCGATCAGGTGGTGTTCGACGAGTCCGCGATGGAGCACGGGGTCGCGTTCTACGCGGCGTTCGCCCTCGACGCGCTGCGCTAGCGGCCGATCACGTTGCGCTGAACGGGTCATCGCCGACCGGGCGGCGACACGGGCAGTGACCAGGCAAGATGAGTCCGGTGCGGGATGTGTGCGTGCTGGGGTTGGGGTTGATCGGCGGCTCGGTGCTGCGCGCCGCCGTCGCCGGTGGGCGACGGGCGTGGGGTGCGAGCGCGTCGGCGACCGACACGAAACAGGCCGCCGCCGACGGATTCGCCACCTATCCGTCGGTGGCCGAGGCGCTGCGGGCGGCGGGCGAAGCGGACGCGCTGATCGTCATCGCGGTCCCGCTGCCCGCCGTCGATGACGTGCTCGGCCTTGTCGCGGCACACGCGCCGAACTGCCTGATCACCGACGTGGTGAGCGTGAAACGTCCGGTCGCGGACGCCGTCGACCGGCTCCTGCCCGGCGCCCGCTACGTGGGCGGGCACCCGATGGCCGGCACGGCCGAATCCGGCTGGCCGGCCGGATCGGCGGACCTGCTGCGCGGCGCGGCCTGGGTGGTCGGCATCGAGGACGAGACGCCGGTCGAGGACTGGCTCGAGGTTGCCGGCTTGGCCCTGACCTGCGGAGCCGAGGTCGTCCCAGCCGGACTGGACGAGCACGATGCGGCCGTCGCCCGGATCTCCCACCTGCCGCATCTGCTGGCCGCCGTGCTCGCGTCGGTCGGCGCGGACGGGGGCCCGCTCGCCCTCGACCTGGCGGCCGGCTCGTTCAGGGACGGCACCAGGGTCGCGGGAAGCCGCCCGGAGCTGGTTCGGGCGATGTGTGAGGGCAACCGGGTCGCGCTGCTGGACGCGGTCGACGACGCGCTGGGCCGGCTCGGCGCGGCACGCGGTTCGCTGGCCTCCAGCGGATCGCTCGCGGTCACCATCGACGCCGGACACAGGGCCGGCGAATGTCTGCTCGCGCAGCGCGCCGCCCGACGCGACCGGATTCAAGTCGACCTCGGCGAATCCGACGTCCTGGACACGTTGCGGTCCTACGGTTCCGCGGGTGGCCGAGTCGTCGCGCTGGACGCGAAAACGGTGACGGTCGAGGCCGTGGAAGTGACCGACGGAGAGCACTGATCACGGGTCGGGAACGATGTGTGACCCACGCCTCACTCCGGCCTAATGTCAGTCCGTGGAGCGCCGTCACCTGGTCGCCGCACTCGCCGGCCTGCTCCTGGTCGGCGGGGCCGTCGGCCTGCTGCGCATCGCCGGCCAGGGACAACTCGACTCCACCACGCCGCCGACGGTGCCGCCGCCACCCACGTCGCTGACCACTTACGCCGCGCAGGGCGTCCTGGTGCCCAGCCCCGGCCCGCCGCCACCCGGCCCCGGCCGACTGGTCGTGAAACCGGGACCGAACCGATTACAGCTGAGCTGGGCCTCCGCCGTGCCCGGTGGACGCACCCCGGCCGGTGCGGCCGGCTACGAGGTCCGCTGGGGCAGTAGTCCGGACAAGTTGACCAACGAGCGCCTTGTCGCCGAGCCCGCCACGGAGATCGACGGACTGGCCGACAACGCGCCAATGACGGTTTCGGTCAGCACGGTCGACGCGTTCGGCCAACGGTCCGCGCCGAGCACCACCACCGGCCGCCCACGCGCGGACGCCGCCACCTACTCGTTCAGCGACCACTTCCACGAAACCTTTGTGCCCGACCCCCGATTGTGGCGGGTGAGCAGCCAGGATTCCTGCACGAACGCCGGTCGCGCGGGCGGAACGTTCGGCCAGTTGCTGGTCACCGACACCTGTCAGGGCGCCCAGGTGACGATGCGGGCCCGAACCCCGTTCCGCCTCGCCCCGCCCAACGCGACCGGCGAACTCGGCCGGTTCACCATCGACACCAACGCACCCGGCGAAAACGGCCAACTCGACCTGGACCTGGTGCCCGGCCCCGTCGACCTGTTGGACGAGTCGGCCCAAGGCCCGGTCCTGAACCCGGACCCCAACTCCGCGCAGGATGATCCGGAGCTTCCACCTGGCACCATCCGGGTACAGATCACCACGACCGTCGGCCCGGCGACCGCGTCCGCGCAGGTGCGCGTCGCGCCCGGCTCGCCGCGGCTCCCGCCCAGCACCCATCGGCTGGCCGCGGTGCCGCTGCCGACGACCGGGGTGTCCGCGCGATGGGACATCGTGCTGCGCACCGACGGCATCCGGGTGCTGTGCGACGGTGTCGAGGTCGCAGCGGGGAACGTGGTGCCGACCTGGACGAGCGCGACCGCGCTGATCGGGTTCGGTGGCCCGATCGTCGGCGACCTCAACGCGGCCGTGAACCTGATCGGCTTCACCGGCGCACCGACCAGCGCTCCGCCCCTGCTCACCCCACCCGACGCCCAGCCACACGCCGCCGCTCTGGCCATGGACACCCCCGTCACTCCGGCCGTGCGCGGTCTGCCGCCGGTCAACGGAGACAGCGGCGCACAACTGCGACTGACCCTGTTGCCGGTCGCCGGCGCGCCGCAAACCCCGGTGTGGAACGGAAGCGGCCCCGTCCCGGTGTTCGAAGTCGAGGTGAACGGGCAGCGCTTCCCGACCGAGCCGGCGATTCCGGGCACCCCGCTGCTGTCCGCGGTGCGATATCCGCTGATCGCACAACTGCCGCCGGACGTCCTGGTGCCGCAGGCGGGCGCGATCCCGGTGACGGTCCTGACCAACCTGCCGACCACCGGCCTGACCAACTTCGAGGTGCTCGCCGCCGACCTCGAGCTGACCCTCGCCCCCGGTACGAAACCAACCGTGCCCCAACCAACCGCGGCCACGGCGCCGCCGCCCGCCACACTCGCGATGCCGACCGTGACCCTCCTCGACGCCGGTGGACTCGCCCTGCCGGCGAACCAGCCGCTGCCGACCGGCCGGGTGGTGCTCAACCTTCAACTGGATGGTCCTGGCGGCGAACGGTTGAACGGACAGGTCGCCGGCCTCGCCGGATTCGACATCTGGCTGGACGGGACAAAACTCGCGACGGTGCCCACCACCGCGGGCGGACCGGGCGTCGCGGGCCAGTGGCAGATCGCCCTGGACACCGGGACCATGCCGCCCGGTCAGCACACCATCGACATGCACGGGTTCAGCACGGACAACGCGATCGCGTCGGTATCGGCCGCGGTGACGTTCACCGTGAAGCACTGACGTCGCCAAGAACAACGTTGGACCGATCCAGTTGAGTGACCTAGCAGGCAATCGGCGGCTGCCCGGCTCGTTGCCGTGTCAGGATTCCGGTATGGGTGCGGTGATCATCGATGCGGCGCGGACTCCGTTCGGCAAGTACCGAGGGGGTTTGTCGGGTGTCCGAGTGGACGACCTCGCCACGCTGCCGGTGACCGAACTTCTCGCCCGGCACGGCGCGAAGCTCGACCCGGCCACGATCGACGACGTGATCTACGGCAACACGAACGGCGCGGGCGAGGAGAACCGCAACATCGGCCGGATGGTGGCGTTGCTCGCCGGCCTCCCGACCAGCGTGCCAGGGGTGACCGTCAACCGGCTGTGCGCGTCCGGCGGCGAGGCCATGGTGCAGGCCGCCCGCGCGGTCGCCACCGGCGACGCCGACCTGATGATCGCGGGTGGTGTCGAAGGGATGACCAGGGCGCCGTTCGTGCTGCCGCGCGCGGAGCGGGCTTTCCCGGACAAGATCGAGGCGGTGTCGACCGCACTCGGCTGGCGGCTGGTCAACCCGAAGATGCCCAAGAACTGGACCATCCCGCTCGGCCTCGCCGCGGAACAGGTCGCCGTCGAACTCGGCATCGACCGCGCGGCCATGGACGACTGGGCGCTGCGCTCGCACCATCGGGCCGCTGCCGCGTGGGCTGCGGGTGTGCACAAGGGTTTCGCGTTCGACGTGACCACGTCGAACGGCGTGGTGCGCCAGGACGAGTCGGTGCGCGCGGACACGACAGCGGAGAAGCTCGCGGGTCTGAAATCCGCGTTCTCCGCGACCGGTCCCGTCACGGCTGGCAATTCCTCGCCGTTGAACGACGGCGCGTTCGCGTCGCTGATCGGCAGCCGCGACGCGGCCGCGAAGCTCGGTGTCGAACCGCTTGGGGAGATCGTCGGCTCGGCGGTGAGCGCGGTCGACCCGGACCGGTTCACGATCGCGCCGGTGTCCGCGATCGGCAAGCTGCTCGACCGGCTCTCGGTGCGCGCCGAAGACGTTGCGTTGTGGGAGATCAACGAGGCGTTCGCCGCGATGGTGCTGTCCGTGCTGCACCACCTGCCCTCGGTCGACCGCGAGCGGGTCAACGTGCACGGCGGCGCCCTCGCCTACGGCCACCCGCTCGGCGCTTCCATGCCGAGGGTGATCGTGGACGTGGCGCGGCATCTGCGGGCGCGCGGCGGCGGCATTGGCATCGCGGCGGCGTGCGTCGGGGTCGGCCAGGGCATGGCAGTCGCCGTCCGCGTCTGAGTCACCCGACCCACAAACCAGTAACCGCCGGTGGGAATGCGGGGCATAGCGGCGAGCGAGAACCGTTCTCATTCAATGTCAGGGCGTTGATCCGGGCACGGTCGGCGGCTGGTCTGTGTGTGATCGGTCCGCAGGTGGTCGGCCCGCGAGACCACTAGTCTCCCGGCCGTGATCCCAACCGTGCTGGCTGCCGCAGTGGCAGGTCTGACCCGCTGCCTTGCGGCATTGCGGCTGCAACGCTGGAACCTCGGCGCACCGGTGGTGATGGTGCTCGCGGGGATCCTCGTCGGGCTGGGTATCGAGAACGCGGTTCTGGTCGCGCTCGGCGACACCGAGGTCACCCAGCACGTTGCCGAGATCATCCTGGCCTTTCTGCTGTTCGTCGACGCCACGGAGGTCCGTCGCGGCAGGCTCTGGGGCAACTCCCCGACGCTGGTGGTCAGAGTGTTGCTGCTCGCGTTCCCTGTGAGCATCGGCGTGGCCATGCTGCTTGGGGTGGCGCTGTTCGGAACCGGCACCCCACACCTGTCCTGGCCGGTCCTGCTGATCATCGCCTGTATCGTCGTGCCCACCGACTTCGCCCCGAACGAGCAGATCGTTCGCGACCGGCGACTGTCGGCCCGGGTGCGCAGCGTGCTCAACGTCGAAAGTGGCTACAACGACGGCATCACCTCGCCGATCTTCCTATTCGCGCTGCTGCTCGCCAGCAAGACCGGGGCAGCGCGCACGCCGCTGGACGCGTTCATCGAAGCCGTCGAGCAGGCGGCGAAAGCCATCGGCGTGGGGGTCGTGCTCGGCGTCGTGGTCGCGTGGCTGCTGTACCGGTCCGATCGTCGGGGTTGGATGACCGCGCAGTCCCGGCGGATCGTGGTGCTGCTGACCCCGCTGGTCGCCTACTCGGCGGCCGTCGAGATCGGGGGGAACGGCTTCGTGACCTCGTTCGTCTGCGGTGTCGCCTTCCGGTACGCGTACCGGCTGCTCGTCGCCCGTGGACTCCGGCGCACGCCCAGCTCCGACCGTCGCCAGACGGTGACTGCGCTCACCCGGGACTTCGTGCTGGTCGAGGACGTCACGGCCGTGATGACCATGACCATGTGGTTCGTGGTCGGCCTCGCGACCGTGGTGGTCATCGGCGAGGTCGACTGGCAGGCCATCGTGTTCTGTCTCGCGGCGCTCACCGTCGTCAGGGTGGTTCCGGTCCTCGCGTCCCTGATCGGCTCGACCTTCAGCTGGCGGGATCGGCTGCTGATCGGCCTGCTGGGTCCGCGGGGAACCCCCACCATCGTGTTCGGCTTGATCGCCTTCAACGCCCTGCCCGATAACCCCGCCGGGATCGTGCTGGAGACGACGGTGCTGTGCGTCCTGGGGAGTGTGTTGCTGCAGGGCGCCGGCTCGGACCCGATCATCCGGTCACTGCGAGCGCGGTCGGACACGTAGCCGCCGACCCTTGACACCACGGTCAGGTAACACCGGCTGCACAGACCTGGCCACCCGCCGCCCGCGAAGGGCGGAATCAAACCGCGAATGGCCAGGTCAGACCAGGTGGGCGAGACCGGGGAAATTCGCGACAAGGCCGTTTTCGGTGACGGTGAGGTCGACCTTGTCGCCGCCGGTTTCGTAGCAGATGACGGCACGCTGCGGGTCGCCGTCGAGGGTGGACACCGTGCGGTAGGTCTCCTGCCGGACCGTGACCTGCAGGTCGGGCAGGGACACGAAGATCACCGGCTGGGTGTACTCACCGGATTCGCGGTGCAGGTTGAGCCTGCGTACGGGCAGCGCGTTGGTGAACATCACGTCCTCGATGTTCACCTCGACCGCGCCTTCATAGGTGTCGCGTCGCACGCCGGAGCCATCGTCGACCAGCCAGTTGCCCTCGCCGCTGCGGCTGAGCGACACCTGGCGTTCATGGCCGAGGGAGGTGCTGCGCACCAGGACTCTGCGCACGACACCGGATTCGTCGATGGTCAGTTCGTATTCGGCGCTGTAGGTGCCCTCGGCGTCGGGCGCCGCGATTAGGCGGCCGGACGCGCGCATGCGCAGTTCCGGGCCGAACAGCAGTCGAACCGACTCCAACCGGGAGACGGACTCGCCCTGCCAGGTCAGCATGGCGTGCCTGGGTGCCGGCGGTGCGCTGGTCTCGCCAGGTCCGTCGTCGTGCAGGACTGGCTGCGCTGAGCTGGAAGAATTCACTGTCCACCTGGTGTAGCCGAACGACAACGGCGCACGCGGGACGCGCGCGCCCATTGACCCGAACGTGGTCGGGCCCTTCGGGGCAGCCTACCGGAGAGTGATCCCCCGGTCCCAGCCCTTGACCGCCACCCTGACGACCGTCCGCTCAGCGTTGTTGAGCGCGCGGCAGCAACCGGCGCAGTGGCGCGAAGGGCCGAACGGAGTCCAGGTCGGGGCCACGTAGCCCAGCGATGACCTGGGCGACGTCCGCGCAGACCGACGCGATGCTCGGATCGGCGGAGACCGGCGGTTCCGGCACGGGTGCGCCGTCGCGGACGGCGTCGGCGAGGGTGGTGAGGGTGGTCACCAGGCGATCGACCTCGACATCGGGCGGTATCGGTTCGCCGTGGTCGATCTCGACTGCGATTCTGGTGATCGAGCTGGTCAACCGTTCCAGGGCGACGATCGACGGGTACCAGGCGGCGGCGCGGCGCCCCGCGCTGAACGGTTCGACCAGGACCCGTTGGAATTCGGTGCGCAGGTCGGAGAGTTGTCGATAGGTGCGTCGGCGCAGGAAGGATCGACGGCGCGGGTCGGCGCGCAGCGCGCTGTCGGCGTAGCGGCTGACCGCACCGATCGCGTCCGCGAGTT
>DASYBO010000370.1:0-12267 GCA_036500685.1 Pseudonocardiaceae bacterium
CCAGGCAGGCTTGTTCCGCGCGGCCGAACGCGCGGGTTGGTCGGTCAAGATCGAGTCGGTCAACATCGACGAGTTGGCCGACTCGGACGGCGTCTTCCTTGCCTCGTCGGTTCGCAAGGTCACCCGCGTGCACACCCTCGACGGCACCAGGCTGCCCGACTCGACCGCGCTGCACGCCGAACTGACCGCGCTCTACGAATCCGAGTACTAGACCGGTCGCAGCAGCACGACCGCGCCCGGCCTGACCTGCGCCAACGCGACCAGATCGGCGGCGGGAACGACGCCGACCACCGGATAGCCCCCGGTGGTCGGGTGGTCGGCCAGGAACACCACCGGCCTGCCGTTCGCCGGCACCTGGACGGCGCCGGTCACGACCGGTTCGCTAGGCAGTTCCCGTCCCTCGTACTCGGCCCGGCGGCGCAGCGCGGGCCCGGTCAGCCGTGACCCGATCCGGTTGCTCTCGGTCGACACCCGCCAGGTCCCCTCGCGCAGTTGCCCGACCGGGTCGTCGAACCAGTCCTCGCGCGGGCCGAGCAGCACCGGCAACGTCAACTCGGTCGGTACCGCCGTGGCCGCCAACTCGTCCGCACCGACGGCGAGCCCCTGCGGTTCGCCCAGCGGCAGCACGTCGCCCGCGCGCACCGCGGCAGGCCCGATCCCCGACAGTACGTCCGTCGAACGACTGCCCAACTCGGCCTCGACCGCGATTCCGCCGTTGACCGCGAGGTAGTTGCGCAGTCCGTCCACGGGTTGCCCGAGCAGTAGTTCGTCCCCTGTGGACAGATGGATGGGCGCGTGCGTGCCGCGCTGCCGACCGTCCACAGTGACCGACGTGCTCGGGCCGGTGACCGCGACGACACAGGAGGACTCGGCTCGCAGTCGCAGCACGCCGAGCAGAATCTCCAGCCCCGCCAATGATTCCGCGTTGCCGACCAGCCGATTCGCCAACCGCAGCGCCGGCACGTCCAGCGCACCCGAGGGCGGCACGCCGAGGTGCGCGAACCCCGGCCTGCCGAGGTCCTGCACCAGAATCTGCGGCCCGGTGGCCAGAATCGCGACCGTCCTCATGCCCGCACCTCGAACCGCACCCGGTCGCCCGGCGCCAACAGCGCGGGCCGGTCCCGGTGCGAGTCGAACAGCACGGCGTCGGTGTGGCCGATCAGCCGCCAACCGCCGGGGGAGGACCGAGGATAGGCACCGGTGAACTCGCCCGCGATGCCGACGGAGCCGGCCGGCACCTTGGTGCGGGGCTTGTCCAACCGCGGCTGGCACAACACCTCGGGCAGGCCGACCAGATATCCGAAACCCGGCGCGAAACCGGAGAACGCCACCGAATAGTCGACGCCGCTGTGCAGCGCGACGACCTCCGCGACCCCGACCCCTGCGGTGTCCGCGACCAGTTCCAGGTCCGGCCCGTCGTAGTGCACCGGTAGCACGATCTCGCGCGACTCGCGGCGCAGGACCGCGCTGACGTCGATCCCCGCCACCACCTCACGCAGCGCGGCGAGGCCACCCGAACCGGGACGGACGGCGGCAAGCACGGTCCGCGCGGCCGGGACCAACTCGGCGAGGGCGGGCAGTCGGCCGCTCGCCGCCGCGTCGGCCAATGCCGCCCGCACGGCGTCCACCTCGTCAAGCGAGTCGACCTCGATCAACACCGCATCGGACCCGCACCGCCGCAGCCGCACCCGGGAAGTCTATCGGGCTCAGCCCATGGACTTCTGACCGTCGATGGCCTCGCGGATGATGTCGGCGTGGCCGGCGTGCTGCGCCGTCTCCGCGACGATGTGCAGCAGCACGCGCCGAGCAGACCGCTTCGCGCCCGGCTGGAACCAGGGCGCTTCGGGCAGCGGGTGGGCGGCGTCCAGGTCGGGCAGGGACGCGACAAGCTCGTCGGTGCGCTGCGCCACCTTGTCGTACTCGGCGAGCAGGTCGGCAAGGGTCGCGCCTTCGGGGATCTGGAAACTCGATGCCCAGACGGCCAACTCTTCCGGGGTGAGGTCGTCGTTGAAGTTCCCCATCGCGGAGGGGCCTTCGAGGATGAAATCGACCCAACGCCGCTCCATGTCCGCCACATGCTTGATCAGCACGCCGAGAGTCAGCTCGCTGACGGTGCTGCGCTGCCGGATCTGCTCCTCGGTCATGCCCTTGGTGGTGTTGCGGAGAAAGAAGCGGTGCGCGGCCAGCGTCTCGAGGATGTCGGCGCGTTCGCCGGTGAGCGTGTCGGTGGAGGTCATGTCGTCCGCCTTTCAAGTTCGGGAACTCCCTGTTGAGAGCTACACTATGACCTCCAGCGGACACTTTCTGACCTCAATTCGAGGGAACCTGGAAAACATGGCGAACACGAGCTCTCGGACGCTGCGCCTGCTGTCGTTGTTGCAGACGCACCGCTACTGGCCGGGGCCGGAACTTGCCGACCGGCTCGAGGTTTCCGTGCGCACGCTGCGCCGCGACGTCGACCGGCTGCGCGAGCTCGGCTATCCGGTCGAGGCGCAACGCGGGGTCGACGGCGGCTACCAACTCGCCGCGGGCGCGGCTCTTCCGCCGCTGGTGGTGGACGACGAGGAGGCGGTCGCGCTCGCGCTCGGTTTGCAGGCCGCGGCGCAGGGATCGGTCGAGGGCATCGCCGAGTCGTCGGTTCGCGCGCTGGCCAAGGTCATCCAGGTGATGCCGGCGCGGTTGCGCCGCAGGGTGGACGCGCTGCGCGCGATGACCGTGCCGGCAACCCCTGGCAGCCCGATCAACGCCCCGATCGACCCGAACGTGCTGACCGTGATCGCGTTGGCCTGCCGCGACGACGAGCGCATCCGGTTCGACTACGTCGCGGCGGATGCGCGTCGCACCGAACGCCACGTCGAACCGCATCGGCTCGTCTCACTCGGCCGCCGCTGGTACCTCGTCGGCTATGACCTGCTGCGCAACGACTGGCGCAGCTTCCGCGTCGACCGACTGGCCGACCCGCGCGGCACCGGCGCCCGGTTCCGGCAGCGTCAACTGCCCGCGACCGACGCGGCCGCGTTCGTCCGCAACGGCGTCGGCATGGGCAACGTGCCGATGCCGATCCGCTCCGAGGTGGTGGTGCACGCCCCCGCGGAGCAGGTGCGGGCGAAGGTCGGCCGGTGGAGCACGGTCGAGGAGATCGACGCGGACCACTGCCGGATGATCATGACGTCGGACAGCCTCGACTGGCCGGTCATGGCACTGGGCACGCTGCGTGCCGACTTCGACGTTGTCGGCCCGCCGGAACTCCTCGACCAACTGCACGAGTGGGCGGGCCGGTTCAGCCGGCAGCTCAGGAGTTGAGCGCCGCCAACGCCGTGCGCACGTATCCCTCGGCCTTCTCAAGAGCCGCCGTCGCCCGCTGCTGATCGGTGCCGGCCACCAGCATTACCACCGCGACCTTGAGATCGCCGTCCGCCGCGGCCAACACGTCCGCGCAGTCCTGTTCGCTCGCGCCGGTCGCCTCACGCAGGATGCGCAGGGTCCTACCGCGCAGTTTCGCGTTGGTCGCGCGCATGCTGACCATCAGGTTCGAGTAGGTCCGGCCGAATCGCACCATGGTCGCGGTGGAGAAGGCGGTCAGCACCAGCTTCTGCGCGGTGCCGGCCTTCATCCTGGTCGACCCGGCGATCGCCTCCGGCCCGGTGTCCACCGCGATCGGCACGTCGACCGAGGCATTCGCGGAGGCGCCGGGGTTGGCCGAGACCAGCGCGGTGCGCGCGCCGAGTTCGCGGGCGATGGCCAGCGCGCCGACCACGTACGGGGTGCGACCGGACGCGGTCAGCCCGACGACCACGTCGCCGGCATGCACGTTGTCGCGCATTTCCGCCGCGCCCGCCGCCGCGTCGTCCTCGGCGTTCTCCACCGCGCGCAGCAGCGCACCGGCCCCGCCCGCGTGGTGCGGCATGAACCAGTCGCCGGGAATGTTGAACGTCGGGATCAACTCGGCGGCGTCGAGCACGGCCAACCGGCCCGACGTGCCGGCGCCGACGTAGTGCACCCGGTGTCCGGCCCGCAGCGCGGTGACCGCCAAGTCGACCAGCCGGGCCAGTTCGGGCAGTACCGCGGCGACCGCGCCGGGCACGGTCGCGTCCTCCGCGTTGATCTTGTAGAGGATGTCCAACGTGGACAGTTGGTCGATGTCGGTCGTCGCCGGATTGCGTAGCTCCGTTGGTGAGTCGACTCGAACCATGTCCGGTGGCATCACTCGTTGCCCTCCTTGGGCCGTCGACGGCCGTCCTGGCGCACTTCCAGTCGGTGTGAGCCAACCGCCGAATACGTGGTGTCGAGCGCGGCCAGTGCGGTGTCCATGTGCCGCTGGGCCACGCCGATGAAAACGCAGTCGATGACGGTCAACTGCGCGATCCGGCTCGCGGTCGCACCGGAGCGGAACGTCGTTTCCCGAGCGGCCGTGGTCAGCACGTGATCGGCGACCTCGGTGATCGGGGAGCGGGGGAAGTTGGTCAGGGCGACGGTGGTGGCGCCGCGTTCGCGGGCCTCGCGCAGTGCCTCGACCGTGTCGGTGGTCGCGCCGGTGTGCGAGATGCCCACCGCGACGTCGCCACGGCGCAGCACCGCCGCCGAGGTCAGCATGATGTGCGTATCGCTCCAGGCGAAGCAGACCCGGCCGATCCGGTGCAGCTTCTGCTGCAGGTCCAACGCGACGAAAGCGCTCGCGCCGACGCCGTAGACGTCCACCCGGCCCGCGTTCGCGATGGCCTGCACGACGCGTTCGAGGCTGGGCATGTCCAGCTGTTCCGCGGTCTCCTCGACCGCGCGGGTGTCCGCGAACGCGACCTTGCCGACGACCTGGCGCAGGTCGTCGTTGGGACCGATCTCCCCGCCGAGGTCGCGGTCGAGGTCCCGGTCGCTGCGCGCGGCCGCCCGTGCGGTGTCCGCGGCCAGCGCGATGCGCAGCTCGGGGTATCCGCTGACGCCGACGGCCTTGCAGAACCGGGTCACCGTGGTCTCACTGGTCCCGGCAGCGTCCGCGACCTCGGTGATGCTGCGGCGGGACACGCCGGCCGGGTCCTCAAGGACGACGTGCGCGACCCGCTGCTCGGCTCTGGCGAGGCCCGGCAGCAGCGAGCGGATCCGGACCAGCGGGCTGGACTCGGTCGAACTGGAAGAGATCACGTGGGAAACTTACTAACTGCACGGTGGGTGGTCAACGAGCGTGACTGCCCGGCCATCCTGCAACGCCGGGCAGTCACCGAACTCGCTGAAAAAAAGTGCCATCCGGGTGAATTCCCCGGCCTTGTCCGCCTCGCCATCCCGCTGCTCCTGGTGACCCGTCAGCTCCGACCCTCAGCGCCAGCTCAGTGCCCAGTTGACGCCGGTGAACGCGCTCGGATCACGGTCGCCGTCGAGCAGCACCCCCGAGGAGTCGCTGACCCGTACACCGGCGACGTTGACCCCGCGCCCGGTGTATTCCGGGTCGGTCACGTACTGCCAGCGCACCATCAGCTTCGCGGTCGTGGTCGCCGGCAGTTGCGCGGTCACGTGCCACCAGGTCCGGACCCCGCCGGAGAGCGCGGTCACCTGGCCGGCCGGCGCGCCCGTGCCGGTCACGCTCAGCGGTACCGCGGTCCAGGTCGCGCCGTCAGTGCTGGTCTGCAGCGTGACGACGTCGCAGCATGGCTCGGTGTCAACGAAGGTGTCGTAGCTGATCTTGGTCGGCCCGCTGTTCGGTGTGACGGTCGTGGTCAGCGTGGCGGTCGTGGCATCGCCGATGCCCGAGTACCAGGACGGCCCGCCGTCCGGCGACTTCACCGCCATCGCGTTGGCCAGCCCGTCGTCCGCCGCCCTGCGCGCCGGGTTGGTCGAGCCCCAGTTGCGGGTGGGGTGCACCCGGTTGCTGAACTGCAGCGCGATCGAGCGCGACACCGGGTCGATGACGATCGTGGTGCCGGTGTACCCGGTGTGGCCCAGGGTGAACGCGCTGTCCAGCCGGCCCATGTACCAGCGCTGGTCGAGCTCGAAACCGAGACCGTGCGAGTCGCCGGGGTAGGCCTGGTTGTAGTTGGTCTCCAGCATGGTGACCGACTGCTGGCTCAGGATCCGGTGCCCGCGGTAGGTGCCGCCGTTGAGGATGGCCTGCGCCAGGATCGCCAGGTCGTCAACGGTGGAGAACACGCCCGCGTGCCCGGCGACGCCGCCGAGGGCCCACGCGTTCTCGTCGTGCACCGAACCCCAGACCAGGCCACGCTGCGGTTCGCCTGCGCCCAGCTCGTACTCCTCGGCCGCGATCCTCGGCTTGAGCGAGGCGGGCGGGTTGTACATGGTGTCCTTCATGCCCAGCGGCGCGGTGATGCCGTCGCGCACCAGCACGTCCAGCGTCTTGCCGGTGATCTGCTGCAACACCAGTTGCAGGCTGAGCATGTTCAGGTCGGAGTAGAGGTAGGTGGTACCGGCCGGGTACTGCGGCACGGTGTTCAGGATCGCGTTGATCCGATCCGGCATCGTCGGATACGTCCACAGCGCCGGGCTCGGGTCCGGCGGCAGACCGGAGGTGTGGGTCAGCAGCTGCTCGATGGTGATGCCGCCCTTGCCGTTGCTGGCGTACTGCGGCAGGTAGCTGGCCACGGTGGCGTTGAGGTTCAGCTTGCCGGCCTGGATCTCCTGCACCGCAACGATCGAGGTGAACAGCTTGGACAGCGACGCGAGGTCGAAGATGGTGTTCGTGCTCATCGGGATCTGCTGGTCGGCCGGGAGCAGGTCACCCTGCTGGTCGGAGTAGCGCAGCGCGTACCCGGCCGCCTGCTTGGACACCACGACGCCGTCGTGCACCAGCATGGTGACCTCGCCGGAGAACATCGGATGCCCGGTGCCCGGCTGGTTCTGCGTCCAGTTCGCTTCCTGCTGCTGCGCGGCCGCCACCACCGCGGGGTCCAGCCCGACCTCCTGCGGGGTGCCGTCCCGCAGCGTCGTCCAGCCCGGCATGAAGCCGGTCTGCGGCTGGTCGAAGCGGCCGAAGCTCGGCGCGGGCCGGTTCGGCGCACCGACCGACGCCCCTGCGGGGATCGCGCTCATACCCGCTGCCACGGCAAGCAGTAACGCGCTGATGGCGACTCTGCGACTGGACATGACCACCTCGTCTGGCTCATCTGCACAGCATGACTCAGGCTCATCGATACAAAAGGAACGGTTCTCGCTCGACCCGGAACCGCGCGAGCTCGCCCTGCCAGGCGCCCACGATGTCCTCAGTGGACGCTCCGGCGTCGACCATGGTGCGCAGTCGGTCGGACCCGCTGAGGTTGTCGACGTAGTTGCCGGAGGTCCAGCCGAAGATCGACGGATAGAGCTTCTTCGCGGTGACGATCATCGCGACCGCGGTGCGGATCGCGTCGATCCGGCGCCGATCGGTGATGTGCACCTGTACGCCGCCGCAGGTCTGGTTGACGAACTTGTCGAAGGTCGGCACATAGTAGTTCTCCCGGAACTCGACCCCTGGCAGGTTCATGGTGTTGAGCGTTTCCGCCCAGTGCCAGTCGATGTTCGGCGCGCCGATCATCTCGAACGGTCGACAGGTACCCCGTCCCTCGGACAGCCGCGTGCCCTCGAAAAGACAGGTTCCCGGATAGACCAGCGCGGTGTCGCCGGTCGGCATGTTCGGACTGGGCAGCACCCACGGCAGGTTCGTGTCCAGGAACAGCTCGTCGCGACGCAGCCCGCGTACCGGCACGATCTCCAGGCTGGACAACTGTTTCCCGCCGGTGTCGCCGGCCAGGAACAGCGCGTTGAACATCTTCGCCAGCTCGCCCGCTGTCATGCCGGGCTGCTGCACGATCGGCTTGAGGCCGACCAGCGTGGCGTAGGCCGGGTCGAGTTGCGGTCCGAACGCCTGGCCGCCGATCGGGCACGGCCGGTCCAGCACCATGAACGAGGCGCCGGTCATCACCGCGGCCTGCATGGCGAGGTACATGGTCCAGGTATAGGTGTAGAACCGGGCGCCCGCGCCGGCGATGTCGAACACCACCGTGTCGACTCCGGCCTTGGTGTACATGCCGGCCAGGTCCTCGGCGGTCGCCCCGTATGCGTCGTACACCGGGATCCCGGTACGCGGGTCGGTGTAGTTGCCCTGCGAGCCGCCGGCCTGCGACGTGCCTCGGAAGCCGTGCTCGGGCCCGAACGCGGCCAGCGGCGTCATGCCCGCGGCGACCATCGAGTCCACGATGTGCGTCAGGTTCAGCAGAACCCCGGTCGGATTGGACAGCACACCGACCTTGCGACCGGCCAGCTGCTGCCAACCGTCAGCGGCCAGCAGATCCGCGCCCGGTGACACACTTGGTTTCGGCATGTCCGGATCGGCGACCGCACTGCTCTGTGTCGCGACCGCGAGTGCCGGGGCGGCCAGTGCGGATGCGGCGAGGAAGCCACGCCGGCTGATCGGTGACATGCCCACTCCCGTGCGGTGTGAATTGGTAATTCATTCCCACAGTCGGCCCAGGATTGGGAAGTTACTCACATTGGCCTGGGCGGGTCAACCGCCCAACGGAGGCTTGTTCCACCGAGATACCCCGAACATGCTGCGGCGCCCGTCGGTCAGACCGACGGGCGCCGCCCAAGCGCGGACTTTTCCCAGGTTACCAAGCTGCAACGATGTCGTATGGCTGGGGACTCGGCGTCCGGCGTCCCGATACGCAGTCCCTCAACGACAAGCCTCCCGCGGCGTGCTGCGCGTGGGTGCCTGGTGTCCGCGCACGGAGCTCTGTCGGGGTTGGCCCGGCTTCTCTTCGCCGATCCTCTGGCCGACCTGAGTTCCGCATGTCCTTTGTACCTCTGTGACCTGCGCTACTACAAGAGCTCGGTCGGGTGCACCGGTCAAGCAACCAAGGGTTACCAAACCCGCTGGTAACAAGCGGTGTAGCGGTAGGAGGCCCGGTGTCGGTACCGCCGCTCGGGGGCGTCGTGTCACCCACATCGAGGGGACCGGCCGTCGCGGTCAACCCGCCGTGAGCCAGTCGAGGGTTGCCCAAGAATCTCACGACATGTACTCTCTCATCTTGTAAGATAAGTCTTTAAGAAGTGACTTACTCAGCGAGGCTGTTGCCCGATTCCACGGAGGAACACAGAGATGAACGCCACGCCCGACAACACCCAGCTCGACGCCCCTTCCGACACCGCGGAACGCATCCGCGCCGACTACGCGCAGGTCCGCAAGCTCGGCAACTGGACAACCGCGCGCACCTTCGCCGTCCGCGCCCGGCGCGGCAACGTCGTCCTCGACCTGCGGTCGCCGCAGATCCCGGCCGGTGACATCGACATCACCGTCGATTTCGACCACGCCATGATGAAGTTGCTGCTTCCGAACGATGCCGTCGTCGACGACGAGGACCTGCGCTGGACCGGCCGCGGTCAGGTCAAGGACCACCAGGCCCCGACCGACGGCCAGCCCGGCCGGACCGTGCGGATCAGCGGCGAGATCCGGCACGGCGAGATCAGGGTCAACCGCGACGGTGTCGCGATCCTGTCAGCCATGTTCACCAAGGAGTACGTCCGCGACGCGCTCGCAGCGCACCGCGAAGGCCGCTACCCGACCATCGACGACCCGGCGCGCCAGGTCTGAGTCGACGCACGGCCGCCGGCGCGCCGGCGGCCGATATGCGTCGTTCGAGTGGCTGTCCAGGATGAAGCAATCGGTGTGTGCCGTCGCACGCCGGCGAGTTTTCGGCTGCTGCACACCTGTTCAGAGGTTGATCGTCGAGCACGGCCAAGACTCGCTGCGATGTCTATTCGGCCCAGGCGCATGCGGCAGCGGCCATCGGGGGGATACAGTAGAGACGTCCGGCATTGCCGGACTGGTTCAGTCCGACCCCCCGGGGCTGAACCTATGACGACCCCCGTCCCTCCCCCCTGACGGGGGTCGTCCCATGTCCGCAGCTCAGCGGCTTGCGACCAAGCCCGCGACGCGTCTTCGCGGCATTGCGCACTTCGTGCGAAAGCCCAGTAGCGGCAGTCTGAAAATCCGCCGTACCCAATTCCCTCACGCCGCGAAAGGCCGACGAAAGCGATCAAGGCCCCGCCCGGAGTCTGTCAGGAGCCCCTGACAATTTCACGTCTCACTTCCCTTATAGCCCCGAGTTGTCCACATCAGCGGCGCCTATCCACAAGTTGATCACCGGTCGTTGTCGGCGCCCTGCATTCACGGAACTGTTGTGCCCACGGAACCGGCGATCGACGGACGACCGCCGATGCAACGAAAAGGGTTGGGGTGCAACGTGGACACGGATTTCCCGCTCGTCATGTGCGGCGAAGAGCCGCTCCTCGACGAACTGCTGCGCCTGGCCGCGGCCGTCGGTTGCGACCTACAACGGGTGCTCGATGCGACCGCCATGCGAAGAGCCTGGGCCACCGCGCCACTGATACTGCTCGACGAATCGGCGGCGCGCGCCTGCGTCGACGCGGAACTGCATCGCAGAGATCACGTGCTGATCGTCAGCGGGCAGGATCCACCGCCCGACGGGCTATGGCCGATCGCGGTACGGCTCGGTGCCCTCGACGTGGTCCCGCTACCCACCAAGGCACCCACCATCAGCGAAGCGCTCGCCGACGCCGTCGACCGACCATCACCGACCGAGGGCCGGATCATCGCGGTACTCGGCGGGCGGGGCGGTGCGGGCGCCTCGGTGTTCGCCGCGGCCGTCGCCATGGCGGCGCTTCGCCGCGGCGAGAACGCACTGCTCGTCGATTGTGATCCGCTCGGCGGCGGCATCGACCTGGTGCTCGGCGCCGAGGCCGAAATCGGCCTGCGCTGGCCCGAACTTCGAGTCCGCGGCGGCCGGGTACCGGTGTCCTCACTGCGTTCCGCGCTGCCCGGCCGGATCAGAGGCGACGCAAGACTCACCATGGTCTCCTGCGATCGCGACGGTCCCGGCCCCGAACCCGAAGCCCTCGCCGCCGTTCTCCAAGCAGGCCGCAGGGCAGGCGAAACCGTGATCTGCGATCTACCCCGCAGCACATCCGAAGTCGCCCTGCTCGCCCTCGACCGGGCCGACCTCACCGTGCTCGTCGTCCCGGCCGAGGTACGCGCGGCCGCCGCCGCGCGACGCATGGCCGAATGGTTGACCGACCGAGGCATTCGCGCCGAAACCGTGGTGCGCGGCCCCGCGCCAGGTGGCCTGCGTCCAGGCGATGTCGCCAACGCGATCGGACTGCCACTGATCGCGTCCATGCGCCCGGAACCCAAGCTGGCCAACACCTTGGAACGCGGCGTGCTCTGGCACCGCGCCACCGGCCCCCTCGCCGCAGCGGCCACCACGGTGCTCGACGTGGTGGGCGCCCGCTTCTCCCAGGTGATGCCATCATGACCGCGACTCGGGACGTGCTGATCGACCGCGTCCGTCAACGACTGGCCACCGGCGGCACCGGCATCACCGCGGCACTGGTCGCTGACGCCATCCGCGCGGAGGCCGGCGGAGTGCTCGGCGACGTCGACCTGCTGGACGCGCTTCGCGTGCTACACCAGGAATTCCTCGGCGCCGGTGTCCTCGAACCGCTGCTGCGCGACCCGGACACCACCGATGTCCTTGTCAACAAACCCACCGAGGTCTGGGTGGACGGCAGCGCAGGGCTGCGTCGAACCGACGTCACCTTCCCCGACGAGGAAGCCGTCCGCCGCCTCGCCGGCAGGCTCGCGGTCGTCGCCGGCCGACGGCTCGACGACGCACAGCCTCACGTGGACGCGTGGCTACCCGGCAGCGGCGCGGACGGCCGAATCCGCCTGCACGCCGTCCTCCCACCGCTCGCCCCGGACGGCACCTGCCTTTCGCTGCGCGTGCTCCGCCCGGCCCGGCACGATCTTGCCGCCCTCGCGCGGCTGGGCACGTTCACCGAGGACGTGGCCGACCTGCTCACCGAGATCGTCCGAGCCCGCCTGGCCTTCCTGGTCACCGGCGGCACCGGAACCGGCAAGACCACCTTGCTCGCGGCCCTGCTCGGCCAGGTCCCCGACACGGAAAGGATCGTCTGCGTCGAAGACGCCGGGGAACTACAGCCGCGCCACCCACAGGTCGTCCGTTTGGTGGCCCGCCCGCCGAACATCGAGGGCGTCGGCGAGGTCACCGTCCGCGAGTTGGTTCGCCAGGCCCTGCGCATGCGCCCGGACCGACTGGTGGTCGGCGAGGTCCGCGGCGCCGAAGTCTGCGAACTCCTCGCCGCACTCAACACCGGCCACGACGGAGGCGCGGGCACCTTGCACGCCAACTCCCCGACCGAGGTTCCGGCCCGACTGGAAGCCCTCGCCGCCCTCGGCGGCCTGTCCCGCCC
>DASYBO010000371.1:0-14426 GCA_036500685.1 Pseudonocardiaceae bacterium
GGTGCTGCCATGCGGCCTCCTTCTTCGCTGACCAGCACGTACGGAACTGTCGGGGTGGCGGGAACAATGAACCATTGAGCCCACGTTGAGTATGGCTCGGGGGGAAGGCGTGCCCGCAGGCGGGCCGCGAAGACAGGTTGAGAGAGGGGACCAGCTCCCATGGCGGAGAAGTTGCGGCTGATGACGGTGCACGCGCACCCGGACGACGAGTCGAGCAAAGGCGCCGCGACACTGGCCAAATACGTGGCCGAGGGCCACGAGGTCATGGTGGTCACCTGCACAGGAGGGGAACGCGGCAGCATCCTCAACCCGGCCATGGACAAGCCCGGCGTCGCCGAGAACATGGCGGCGATCAGACGCGAGGAGATGGCCGAAGCCGCGCGGATCCTCGGCGTCGAGCACCGCTGGCTGGGCTACGTCGACTCCGGCCTGCCCGAAGGCGACCCCAAGCCGCCGCTGCCCGAAGGCTGCTTCGCGCTGGCGCCGCTGGAGGAGTCCACCGAGGCTCTGGTCCGGATCGTGCGCGAGTTCCGGCCGCACGTGATCGTCACGTACGACGAGAACGGCGGGTACCCGCACCCCGACCACATCCGCTGCCACGAGGTGTCCGTCGCCGCGTTCGACGCGGCAGGCGATCCCGAGCGCTACCCCGACCGGGGCGAGCCCTGGCAGCCGCTGAAGCTGTACTACGGGCACGGTTTCTCCAGGGCCAAAATTCTCAAAATTCACGAAGCGCTGCTTGCCAGGGGCCTCGAATCGCCGTACGAGGAGTGGCTGGCAAACTGGAACAGCGACCGGCCCGACATCAACGACCGCGTGACCACCAGGGTGGAATGCGCCGAGTACTTCGACGTACGGAACCGGGCGCTGCTGGCCCACCGGACGCAGATCGACCCGAACAGTCGATGGTTCGCCCTCGACCCGGACCTCGAACGTGACCTGTGGCCGCACGAGGACTACGAACTGGCCCGGTCGCTGGTGGACACGACGCTGCCGGAGAACGACCTGTTCACCGGAATTACGGAGAAGGTAACGGTATGAGCGGCAACGCTCACGCAACGTGTCGACCGGCCACGGTGCCGGTCGATGGAACGGACAACCCGTGAGCGTGCTCTCGTCTTTCCCCAGCATGACTTCGGCTCTGCCCGGCGCGCCGCTCCTGGTCGCCGGGCAGAGCAACCCCACTCCGCCACCCGCCCCGGCCAGCGGTCAGGAGTTCGGCTCAGCCTCAACGCTGGGTTTCGTCGTCCTTGTCCTGTTCTTCATCGCGGTCGCGTTCCTGGCCAGGTCCATGGCCAAACACCTCAAGCGCGTGCAGAAGCCCTTCGAGGATGCCGAACGAGCCGCCAACGAAGCCGCCAGCACCGACGAGGCCGAACCCACCCCGGACCCCGAATCCGCTCCCTCGCCCGAGTCGGACCACAAGGCCGACGCCTGAGGGCTTACGGGGTCAGGCACCGACGGCGGACCGAGACGAGCCAGCGCTGCACCGCCTCGGTGTTCGGCGTGACCGGCAGCGGCGAGCGCAGCACCGCCTCGGCGCCGCGGTCGCGCAGCGACTGGATCCAGTCCTGGGTGTCCCGCCACGACATCTGGCCTGCCGCGACCGCGAGCAGGTTGTCCCGGTGCGTGCTGATGTCCTGATCCAGCTGCCCGGTGCGCAGCAGCCCTTCGCAGTTGATCAGCCTGCGGATCACCTCGGCCAACTGCGGCCAGCGGGGCGTGCCGCCGCTGGCCATCGCGGCGGAGGCGCGGGCGAATTCGGTCGCGGTGGCGCGGCGGTAGGAGTCGGCGGCGCGTTGCGACAGGAAAGCCTTGGTCAGTTCGCGCAGTTCAGCGCCGATCGATGTTCGTCGCACGACCCTGGGCGTGGTGAGCACCGTCAGCACATCCGGGTCGGCAGCGAGGCCGAGCGCGCAGAACCGCTCGATCTCCCAACTCGTCCTGCCGAGCTCGGGGCCGTCGATGGTCGCGGGCGGCTTGGTGAACTGCCAGAACAGTTCGGTCGGCGGGACGACAACCCCGCGAAGCTCCACAGTGGAGTCGGCGGCGGCGCTCGCCGTGTCGGCGTAGTCGGCGCGCCGAGGGTCGTCGTCGATCCGGTCGAGCACGACCAGCAACGCCGTGTGCTCCCGGACCAGTTCGCGCGTGTCCGGCTCGTCATCGTTGTCCATGTCTCACCGATGTCGAAGCCTAGCGGGGTGCGTCCGCGCCGCGCGGCTGAGAGGGTGGTGACATGACGAACAGGCTCGCCGATTCGACCAGTCCGTACCTGCTCCAGCACGCGGACAATCCGGTCGACTGGTGGCCGTGGTCCGATGCGGCCTTCGCCGAGGCGCGCAGGCGCGACGTGCCGATCCTGCTGTCGGTCGGCTACTCCGCCTGTCACTGGTGTCACGTGATGGCGCACGAGTCGTTCGAGGATCCGGGCACCGCCGACCTGCTGAACCAGCATTTCGTCAGCATCAAGGTCGACCGCGAGGAACGTCCTGATGTCGACGCCGTGTACATGGAGGCCACCCAGGCCATGTCGGGTCAGGGCGGCTGGCCGATGACCTGCCTGCTCACACCGGACGGGCAGCCGTTCCACTGCGGCACCTACTACCCGCCGACCGCGCGCCCCGGCATGCCCTCGTTCCGGCAGCTGCTCACCGCCGTCATCGACGCCTGGCAGAATCGGCGCGACGAGATCGTCAAGGCAGGCGCGCAGGTCGTCGACGCGCTCACCCAGCAGCAGCAACGACTCCCCGAGTCCACTGTGGATGATGACCTGCTCGCGGGCGCGGTCGTGTCCCTGCTAGGCGACTACGACCGGCGCCGTGGCGGATTCGGCTCGGCGCCGAAGTTCCCGCCGTCGATGGTGCTGGAATTCCTGCTGCGCGACCACGAACGCACCGGCTCGACCGACGCGCTGTTCATGGCGACCCACGCCTTGGAGGCCATGGCGCGCGGCGGCATCTACGACCAACTCGCGGGCGGCTTCGCGCGGTACAGCGTCGACGCGAACTGGGTGGTGCCGCACTTCGAGAAGATGTTGTACGACAACGCTCTGCTGCTGCGTTGTTACGCGCATCTGGCTCGCAGCACCGAATCCGCGCTGGCCCGCCGGATCGCCGTCGAAACCGCCGACTTCCTGCTCGCTTCCCTGCGCACGCCGCAGGGCGCGTTCGCCGCCGCCCTCGACGCGGACACCGACGGTGTCGAGGGCCTCACCTACGCCTGGACCCCGACCCAACTCATCGAGGTGCTCGGTCAGGAGGACGGATCGTGGGCGGCCGAACTGTTCTGCGTCACGCCGGAGGGCACGTTCGAACACGGCTCGTCGACGCTCCAGCTGCCGGTTGATCCGACCGACGTCGAGCGGTGGGCCACTGTTCGTGAACGGCTGCTCGCCGCGCGGGCGAGCCGGCCTCAGCCCGCCTGCGACGACAAGGTGGTGACCGGCTGGAACGGCCTGGCCATCACCGCGCTCGCCGAAGCGGGCGTCGCACTCGATCAACCCGCGTGGGTGGACGCGGCCGCGCGGGCCGCGGACTTCCTGCTCGCCAACCACCTCGTCGACGGACGACTGCGGCGGACCTCCCGCCAGGGCGTCGTCGGCACATCCGCCGGAGTCCTTGAGGACTACGCCACCCTGGCCGACGGACTGCTCGCGCTGCACCAGGCGACCGCGCGGCCGCACTGGCTCGACGCCGCGGTGTCGCTGTTGGACACCGCGCTCGCGCACTTCGCCGACGCGTCGGTGTCCGGCGCCTTCCACGACACTGCCGACGACGCCGAGCGGTTGATCCGCCGCCCGTCCGACCCGGCCGACAACGCGAGCCCCTCCGGTGCGTCCGCGTTGGCCGGCGCGCTGCTCACCGCGTCCGCCTTGGCCGGCGTCGACCGGGCCGACACCTATCGGGTGGCCGCCGAGCAGGCGGTGGCCCGAGCCGGGCTGTTGATCGACAGGGCTCCGCGCTTCGCCGGTCACTGGTGCACGGTCGCCGAGGCGCTGCTGGCCGGACCCATCCAGGTCGCGGTGGTCGGCGAGCCCTCGGACGCCGGTTTCGACGCCCTGCACGCAGCAGCTGTCGCCAACGCGCCAGGTGGCGCGGTCGTGGTGGCCGGTCCGCCCGATGCGCCAGGGGCGCCCCTGCTCGCGGATCGGCCGCTGTTGGCCGGTGCGCCCGCCGCCTACGTCTGCCGGGGTTATGTATGCGACCGACCGGTTGGCTCGGTCGCTGAGCTGGTCGCGGCCCTGCGGCGCGGCTGAGCCGCAATCCGTTCGTGTCTTCCACCGGGAGCGAACGCATGCCCACAACGCGCATTGCAGGGGTAGCGTCTGTAACGAAGTAATCGTGTAATCAAACAGGAGGTGCGCGATGCACGACAGATTCGGCGCCTACGCCCGGATGAGGTACGGCTGGGGCGGAGCCGGCGGAGGTCGTGGCCGGGGCGGTCAGCAGCCCGAGCCTGCGTCGGTCGATGACGCGACCGCCTGGTTCGCGGGTCGGCTCCCGGATGACTGGTTCACCGGAGCCCCCGACATCACCGCCGACCGCGAAGAGATCGTGATCATCGGTGAGCTGCCCGCGCTGACGGACGAGTTCGCCGACGAGGCCGCGCTGGCCGCCGCACAGGCCGGCCGGATCAGCCGGTTCCGCGAGCAGACCAGGGACGAGCGCATCGAGATCGCGCGGCAGGCCGAGCACCGTTACGGCCGCAAGGTCGCCTGGGGTGCCAAGCTCGGCGAGAACGTCGAGCTGTTCACCACCCTGTCCGTCCCGGTCATGACGCGGCTGCGTCAGCCGGAGCGGTTGATCCTGGACACGCTGGTCAACGCCGGCGTCGCCCGGTCCCGCTCGGAGGCCCTGGCCTGGGCGGTTCGCCTGGTCGGCGAGCACGCGGACGCGTGGCTCGGCGAACTGCGCGAGGCCATGTCCAAGGTCGACGAGCTCCGCAAGGAAGGGCCCGACCTCAGCTGATCAGCTGAGGGGGAGGACGTGCCTCGCCCGAACCCACCCTGCCCCCCATCGGGCGAGGCACGGCCAGTCGACCCTGCGATGAGATTCGGTTCGTTGACCGGTCTACTAGGGACATGAGCGAAGAACCCACCATCGTCGAGCGCGCCGCCACTCCCTGCGTCTCGGTGCGCGCGACGGTCACCATGGCGACGATCAGCACGGTCGCCCACCGGATCCCCGAGGTCATCGGCTGGCTCGTCGCGCACGGCCACACCCCGGCCGGGCCGCCGTTCTTTCGGTACAACGTGATCGACATGGCGGCGAACCTCGAGGTCGAGGTCGGCGTGGCGACCGAACGCCCGATCGAGGGCGACGGTGAGGTCGTCTCGGGCGAGTTGCCGGCCGGGCGCTACGTCTGGGCAACCCACCACGGCGCGCCCGCCGGACTGGTCGACGCGGTCGGCGGGGTGCTCGGCTGGGCGGACAAGCAGGGGCTGACATTCGACCGCGAGCAGACCGACAGCGGCGAGCGCTGGGGTTGCAGGGTCGAGTTCTACAACACCGACCCCGCGGTCGAGCCGATCCCGGACAACTGGGTGACCGACCTGGCCTTCCGTCTCGCCGACTAGCGAACCCGGTGTCAGTGGTACATCGCCAACCAGATCGCGATGTAGTGGCAGGTCGCGGCCAGGATCGTCGCGGCATGGAAGAACTCGTGGTGGCCAAAGGTTTGCGGCCACGGGTTCGGCCAGCGGGTCGCGTAGAAGATCGCGCCGATCGTGTAGAAAAGTCCGCCCGTGAGCAACAGCACGAGGGCGGCGACGCCGGCGTGGTGCAGCAGCTGTGGCAGCACGAACACCGCCGTGTAGCCGAGGCCGATGTAGATCGGCACGCCGAGCCAGCGCGGCGCGTGCGGCCACAGCAGTTTCAGCGCGACGCCGGCCAGCGCTCCGCCCCAGATGACGCCGAGCACGACATAGCCGGTGACCCGGTCCATCGCGAGCAGGGCGAACGGGGTGTACGTGCCAGCGATGAACACGAAGATCATCGAGTGGTCGAGCCGCTTCATCCACACCCTGGCGCGCGGGCTCGTCCAGGTGTGCCGGTGGTAGAGCGCGCTGACGCCGAACAGGCCGAGGACGGTCGCGCCGTAGATGGACGTGGCCAGCGCGGCCTTGCCCGAGACGGTCGACGCGGCCAGCGAGATCAGGGTGGCGCCGGTCGCGACCGACACGAAGAACGACCAGAAGTGCAGCCATCCGCGCATGCGTGGGCGAGATGGCGGTGCAGGCTCACGTTCGAGGATTCCGGCGGTCACCCACCCAGGTTACGGGACCGTAGGTTCCTGGTCAGTAACTAATCTGGCGCTGTGGCCCACGGCACGATGTCCGAGCCGTGAGCCACAGCGCACCAGGGCACCGTCAGTAGGCGCTCTGGTTCACCACGTTGATCTGGTCCGCTGCGTTCACATGGATGTTCGCCCACAGAGTCATGCGCGACATGACGCTCTGGATGATGTCGTCGGCGGTGCAGTGGACCGGAGGACAGGTCTCGAACGGGAAACCGTTGGGGTCAATGGATGTGACATTGGTCCCCGGAGCCAGCGCCAGCCGGTGCACGGCCGGGTCCTTGGGATCGGGAATCAGGTCCGCGGTGGGCTTCGCGGGGTTCTGCACGACCTTCTGGAATTCGACCATCTTGTCCTTGGTGTCGTACCCGGTGAAGACGACCGTGGCGCTGGCGTTCGGGAACTGCAACTGCTGGACGGCGACGGCCGGAGCAGCGTGCACAGTGGACGGTGCGGCGGGCGGGCTGGTGACGGAACCCGACAGGGTCGAGGTGGCCGTTGTCGGTGACGCGGTTGGACTGCTTGCCGTGCACCCGGCCGCGGCGAAGCTGACCATGCCCGCGGCCGCGACGGCGACCAGCATGCGGGCAGCGCGAAGCGATCGCATTCCCATGAATCCCCCTGGATGATGTGGGCTGAGTTGTCTCATCGGCCCTTCACCGGAAGAGACGGGCAACAGCCAGACGGGTTGTGCTCGTGACTGTTTCGTGACGGGGGGTTGGTCCGATCGGATGGCAGGCCTCGGCGCTACGCAACCTTGGCGTCGTCACCGATCTCGACGGGAAAGCCTTCGCGCTGCCAGTACTCGATGCCACCCAGCATCTCCTTGACCTGGTAACCCAACTGCGCCAGGGCGAGCGCGGCGCGGGTGGCGCCGTTGCAGCCGGGGCCCCAGCAGTAGGTGACCACCGGCACGGCCGGGTCGAGCAGGCGCGGTGCTTCGGCCGGGATGTCGATGGTGGGCAGGTGCAGGGCACCGGGGATGTGGCCTTGCCGCCAGCCCTCGATGCCGCGCGAGTCGATGAGGACGAAACCGGGGGCGCCCGACTCCAGCGCGGCGTGCACATCGGACACATCGGTCTGAGCGGCAAGGCGGGCGGCGAAGGATGCGGCGCTGAGCTGCGGGTTTGTCATGTCCACAACGATATGAGGTGCGTTCGACGCGCGGAACGGGCAACCAGCGGTGTTTGCAACCGAAGGTCGTTGAATCCGTGGTAGACATCGCCCATGGCCGTTGATGTCCCGGATCAGACCGATGTTCGCATCCTGGAAGCGCTGCAACGCGACGGGCGGGCCAGCTACGCCGAGTTGGCCCGCGAGGTGTCGATGTCGCCGAGCGCGGTCGCCGAACGAGTGCGGCGACTGGAGGAGTGCGGGGTGATCAGCGGCTACTCCGCCGTTGTCGATCCGGATCGGCTGGGACTGACCATTCTGGCTTTTGTCCGGTTGCGCTACCCGAACGGCAATTACAAGCCGTTCCACGACCTGCTCGCGGTCACACCCGAGGTCGTCGAGGCGCATCACGTCACTGGCGAGGACTGTTTCGTGCTCAAGGTGCTGACCAGGTCGATGGCGCATTTGGAACAGGTCACCGGGCGGATCGGCGGGCTCGGTTCGATCACCACCAACGTGGTCTACTCCAGCCCGCTGCCGCGCAGGGCGATCACACCCGGGACGTGAGCACGCGGCGGTGTTCGATGGCCAGGCAGCGGTCCATCACCACGTCCAGACCGCCTTCTGTGGCGATCCGGGCGGCCTGTTCGTTGATGACGCCAAGTTGCAACCACAGGGCGCCGGCCTTGAGCGCGACGGCCTGCTCGGCGATGTCCACGGTGTACTCGGGCCTGCGGAACACGTCCACCACGTCGACGGGTTCGGGCAGATCGGCGAGCGACGGGTACACGGTCAGCCCGAACAGCGTGCTGATCGACGGGTTGACAGGGAAGATCCGCAGGCCGGCGGCCTGGAGATAGCGCGTGACGCCGTTGCTGGGGCGGGCCGCATCAGGGCTGGCGCCGACCACGGCGATAGTCCGGGCGCCGGTGATGACCCGCTGGATGACCTCGGGATCCTGCCAGCGGAGCGGGAAAACTTCGGTGTTCACCTTATCGAGTGTGCCCCAACGATCGAGTCTCCTCTTGATCACCGTCCGTAGTGGAACGCCGCCTGACGGTTGTCCCATATTCCGTCGGCGTACCCTCAGCTGGCGTGAGTCCACGCAGTTGGCTACGCGAGATCCTCTACGACTTCTACGAGTGGCGGTTGAACCGTCAGCTGGTCGGCGCGCAGGTACCCCGGCACGTCGGCATCATGTTGGACGGCAACCGCAGATGGGCGCGCGAGGCCGGTTTCACCGACGTCGCCGAGGGGCACCGGATGGGTGCCCGCAAAATCGCCGACCTGCTCAGCTGGTGCCAGGACGCGGATGTCCAGCTGGTCACCATGTGGCTGCTGTCCACCGACAACCTCAACCGCCCGGACAGCGAGCTGCTGCCCCTGCTGGAGATCATCACCGAGGTGGTCGAGGAGATCGCCGGGCCGGAAACGCCCTGGCGGCTGCGCATCGTCGGCGCGCTCGACCTGCTGCCCACCGAGACCGCCACCCGGATGGCCGAGGCGGCACAGCGGACCAAGGGCCGCACCGGGATGGAGGTCAACGTCGCGGTCGGTTACGGCGGACGCCAGGAGATCGCCGACGCGGTGCGAAAACTGCTGCTCAAGCACGTCGAGGTGGGTACCTCGATCGAGGAGCTGGCCGAGGTCCTCGACGTGGACCACATCGCGGAGCATTTGTACACCTCCGGTCAGCCGGACCCCGATCTGGTGATCCGCACATCGGGTGAACAGCGACTCTCCGGATTCTTGCTGTGGCAGTCGGCGCACTCGGAATTCTGGTTTTGCGAGGCTTATTGGCCGGAGTTCCGGCGTACCGACTTCCTGCGCGCCCTGCGCGACTACTCGATTCGCCACCGGCGATTCGGTTCATAATTCAATTGGTGGACATGCCGAAAGAGTGGGTCGCGGAAATCCGCGACCCACTCTTTCGAGTCAGCTTGTTCAGCCGTTGGCGATGCCGCCACTGGCGCAGTTGCCGGTCTCCGACGGAGACAGGATCGGCACGGCCGCACCCAGGACACCCACGTTGTCGTTGCAGGCGCCGACCACGGTGTTCACGTTGTGCAGGATGTCGACGTTGGACACGTTGATGAGGCCGACCTGGCCGTCACCGTGGTGACCCCAGCCTTCGCCCTGCAGGGAAGCGGTGCTCGCGAACGCCGGCGCGCCGAGCATGATCAGACCAGCCGCGGCCGCAGCCACAACACCAGCTTTCTTCAGCACTTCCAACACTCTCCTTTTATACCGGGGATTCACGTCGGTAACGGAAAAGTTACTTAACCGATCCGACTCGCCAAAAGCTACTAGTGATCAGTGGGTCACGTCGCCCCGATAACACCATTGTGTGATGGGCTGAACCCACTTATCGCCCGATGTGGTCATTGTTTGTCGCACGATGCGCGTCCGGCTTGACGCACTGCTAGTGGCGACATGTCGCCAATCCCTCGCCCGGTTGGCCGCTTGCGCGCGGTGACCGGCCGTGCCTTACCACTACCTCGACGACTCGGCGACGCGGCCTGTCCAACTGGTGGGAACATCCGGCCTGGACGTGACGCCGGTCTCATGGCCGGTACTGCCAGGTAGGTGTCCTCGACCTGCGGATTTGCCAGACTCACCTGGTCGAGCACACCGTCGGTGACATGTCGAAGTGACAACCTCTTGGTGAATCACCTGTGTGGCAGCCTGCAGAGATGGCCCTTTCGCAGGTAACTTGCGGACGACGGGTCGTGTCGTGCGACCTGTCCCGGGAGGCCCTGGTCGTGTGTTGCTCACGAGACACGAGGGGGCCGGCACGTGGCCCTCGTGGTCGGCGGCCCTGAAGCCGGTAACGGCGAAGGGGAGTCCGACCAGCTAGGGAAGTGCCTGGCCCACCGAGGAGCGGGCGTGGTGCCGCGCCTGCGAGGGAGTTGCCGTGACTGCACGACGTCCCGCCAGCCGTTCCTCCGGCTCTTCTCGCAGTTCCAGTGGTAGAGCGTCGCGTTCCAGCGCGCCGTCCCGCACGTATGTGCTGGACACCTCGGTACTGCTGTCCGATCCCAGGGCGGTGACCAGGTTCGCGGAGCATTCCGTGGTCCTACCGCTCGTGGTGATCAGCGAGCTGGAAGGCAAACGCCACCACCCAGAACTCGGCTGGTTCGCCCGGGAAGCCCTGCGTCTGCTCGATGATCTGCGACTGCAGCACGGCAGACTCGACAAGCCGGTGCCGATCGGTGATCTTGGTGGCACCCTGCACGTGGAGTTGAACCACTCCGACCCGCAGGTGCTGCCAGCCGGTTTCCGCACCGACTCCAACGACGCGCGGATCCTCGCCTGCGCACTCAACCTCGCCGCCGAGGGAAAGTCCGTCGTCACCCTGGTGACCAAGGACATCCCGCTGCGCGTCAAGGCCGGCGCGGTCGGCCTCGATGCCGACGAGTACCGCGCCCAGGACGTGGTGCCCTCCGGCTGGACCGGCATGGCGGACCTGGAACTCGGCCAGGACGCCCTCGACCAGCTCTACAAGGAGGGTCAGCTCGACCCCGCCGACACCGACCTCGGCGACCTGGACCTGGCCGACGCGGCCGAACTGCCGACCAACACCGGCCTTCGGCTGCTCGGCCCGAACAGCAGCGCTCTCGGTCGGGTGACCGCGGACAAGCAGGTGAAGCTCGTCCGCGGCGACCGGGAGGCGTTCGGCCTGCACGGTCGCTCCGCCGAACAGCGGATCGCCCTGGACCTGCTGCTCGACCCGGAGATCGGCATCGTCTCGCTCGGCGGCAGGGCAGGCACCGGCAAGTCCGCGCTCGCCCTGTGTGCGGGCCTTGAAGCCGTGCTGGAACGTGGCCAGCACCGCAAGGTGGTGGTGTTCCGGCCGGTCTACGCGGTCGGCGGCCAGGAACTGGGCTATCTGCCCGGTTCCGAGAGCGAGAAGATGGGGCCCTGGGCCCAGGCGGTCTTCGACACGCTCGGCGCGCTGGTCAGCGACAACGTCATGAGCGAGGTGATGGACCGCGGAATGCTGGAGGTGCTGCCCCTCACGCACATCCGCGGCCGGTCCCTGCACGACTCGTTCGTGATCGTCGACGAGGCCCAGTCACTGGAGCGCAACGTGCTGCTCACGGTGCTCTCCCGGCTGGGCACCGGATCGCGGGTGGTGCTCACCCACGACGTCGCCCAGCGCGACAACCTGCGGGTCGGCCGGCATGACGGTGTTGCGGCCGTCATCGAGAAGCTCAAGGGCCACCCGCTGTTCGCACACGTCACCCTGACCCGCTCGGAGCGTTCGCCGATCGCCGCGTTGGTCACCGAGGTCCTCGAGGACTACGCGGGCTGACGCGTCAGACGCGAGGAGGGGCGACACCGGGCCGGTGTCGCCCCTCCTTCGTTCAGATCACCAGCCGCCGGGCAGCGGGCGGCCCTCGGCGAAGCCTGCGGCGGACTGGATGCCGACCACGGCGCGCTCGTGGAACGCCTCCAGATCGTTGGCGCCCGCGTAGGTGCAGGACGACCGCAGGCCCGAGGTGATCTCGTCCAACAGGTCCTCGACGCCCGGCCGAACCGGGTCCAGCCACATCCGCGAGGTCGAGATGCCCTCCTCGAACAGGGCCTTGCGGGCCCGGTCGAACGCGTTGTCGCCGCGCGTGCGGGCGGTCACCGCGCGCTTGGACGCCATGCCGAACGACTCCTTGTACAGCCGCCCCTGCTCGTCGCGCTGCAGGTCGCCGGGAGACTCGTAGGTGCCGGCGAACCACGACCCGACCATCACCGCGCTCGCCCCGGCCGCCAGCGCCAGCGCAACGTCGCGCGGGTGCCGCACACCACCGTCGGCCCACACGTGTTTGCCCAGCTCACGGGCCTGCGCCGAGCACTCGGCGACCGCGGAGAACTGCGGGCGGCCGACGCCGGTCATCATCCGCGTCGTGCACATGGCGCCCGGCCCGACGCCGACCTTGATCACATCCGCGCCTGCCGCCACGAGGTCGCGAACGCCCTCCGCCGTGACCACGTTGCCGGCGACCAGCGGCAGGTCCGGCGCCGCCGCCCGAACCGCGCGCAACGCGGTGATCATCTTGTCCTGGTGGCCGTGCGCGGTGTCCACCACCAGCACGTCGGCACCGGCCGCGACGAGTTCCTTGGCGCGGGTCGCCGGATCGCCGTTGACGCCGATCGCGGCGGCGACCCGCAGCCTGCCGGCGTCGTCCAGCGCGGGCCGGTAGAGGTCCGCCCGCAGCGCGCCGACCTGGCTGAGCGCGCCGGCCAGCCGACCGTCGTCGTCAACCGCCAGCGCGATCCGCTCCGCGCGGCCGGTCAGCCGGTCGAACACCTCACGCGGCGCCGTGTCCAGCGGGAGGGTCACCAGATCGGTGGTGGCGACCTCGCCCAGTCGAGTGAACCGGTCGACGCCCGCGCACGCGGCCTCGTCGACGACGCCGACCGGGCGACCCGCGTCGTCCACGATCACCACCGCGCCGTGCGCCCGCTTGGGCAGCAGGTTGATCGCGTCCGCGACCGCGTCGCCAGGGGTCAGCACCAGCGGCGTGTCCCACACCGGGTGTCGCGACTTCACCCAGGTGAAGATCTCCGCGACCGCGCTCGGATCCACGTCCTGCGGCAGCACCACGAGCCCGCCGCGGCGGGCGACGGTCTCCGCCATCCGCCTGCCGGCGACGGCGGTCATGTTCGCCACCACGATCGGGATGGTCGCGCCGGTACCGTCCGCTGTGGTCAGGTCCACACCGAAGCGGGACGCCACCGCGGAGGACTGCGGGACGAGGAAGACGTCGTCGTAGGTCAGGTCATAGCCGGGCCGGTGGCCATCGAGAAACCGCACGAGTCCCCAGGGTACGTGTCCACGGCAACACGTGTCGGGCCGCGACTTCTCAGGCAGGATGGCCAGCATGGCCAACCTTGCCGAACAGCTGATCACCGTGCTGCGCCAAGCCGGGGTCGAACGGATCTACGGTGTCGTCGGGGACAGTCTGAACCCGATCGTCGACGTGATCCGGCGCACCGACGGAATCCGCTGGGTGCACGTCCGCAACGAGGAGGCAGCGGCGTTCGCCGCCGCGGCGGAAGCCCAGTTGACCGGCAAGCTCGCGGTCTGCGCGGGCAGTTGCGGCCCTGGCAACACCCACCTGATCCAGGGTCTCTACGACGCACACCGCAGCGGCGCGCCGGTGCTGGCGATCGCGTCGCACATCCCGAGCCCGCAGATCGGCACCGGATTCTTCCAGGAGACCCACCCGGAGCGGCTGTTCGTCGAGTGCAGCCACTTCTGCGAACTGCTCAGCCAGCCCGCCCAGATGCCGAGGCTGGCCCGAATCGGCATCCAGCAGGCTCTGGCCAAGGGCGGCGTCTCCGTGCTGGTGATTCCCGGCGACGTCGCACACCTCAAGGCAACCGTGCCGACCGGCACGTCCAACTTCGCCACCGAACTCAGCCCGGTGGTGCCGACCGAGGACCAGGTCAAGGCGCTCGCCGACGCGATCAACGCGGCCGCCACGGTCACCCTGTTCGCCGGCGCCGGCGTACGCGGCGCGCACACCGAGGTGATGCGGCTGGCCGAAACGATCCACTCGCCGATCGGGCACACCTTGCGCGGCAAGGAATGGATCCAGTTCGACAACCCGTACGACGTCGGCATGAGCGGCCTGCTCGGCTATGGCGCCTGCTACGAGGCCATGCACGAGGCCGAACTGATGATCATGCTCGGCACGGACTTCCCGTACGACACGTTCCTGCCGGCCGCGCACACCATCCAGGTCGACCACGACGCGTCCCGCCTCGGCCGCCGCACCCCCCTACAACTCGCGGTACACGGCGACGTCAAGCAGACCCTCACAGCCGTTCTCCCGCTGATCAAACAGAAGACCAACCGCGAATTCCTGGACCGCATGCTCAACAAACACCTGCGCTCCCTGGAAAACGTCGTCGGCGCCTACACCGACCGCGTTGAGAAGCACACCCCGATCCACCCCGAGTACGTCGCGGACATCCTCGACGAACTCGCCGCCGACAACGCGGTGTTCACAGTGGAC
>DASYBO010000372.1:0-17149 GCA_036500685.1 Pseudonocardiaceae bacterium
ATTCCGATTCATCGTCGTTCAGGTCACCGACTTCTCAAGCAGACGAGGTCACCAGTAGATCGGCTTGCCGTGCTCGCGACCGGGCGGATCGTCCTGTGGCGTCGGCGAAGTGGCCATCGCGGGCTGGGAAGCGGCGAAACAGGAGATGCTGTTGCGGTGGGTGGTACAGCTCTGCCCACTGACGGACGCGTTCGCGGCGGCGCAGAAGCCGGTGGCCGCGACGGCGCTGATCAGTCCGGCCGCAGCGATGAACCTGACGGTGTTCTTCACGAGATTCCTTTCGCATAAGGGATTTCATCTCCTTCCACGTCCCGTGTCCGCATTTGGTTCGATGCCCGTGCAGCCGGGCTGCCGAGGTGGTATTCGACGCCGGCGGCCAGGTTGTTCAGCTCGGCGGCCAGCAGGGAATCGGTGCCGTGCGCGGCGGCCACCCGATGCGCCCACGCACCAGCGGCATCGCCGTTCGAACACGGCCAGTGCCGCCAACAACGCCTGACAGGGTGCCGGCACCCTGTCAGGCGTTGTTGGAGGACGAAGCGTTGGTCAGGCCGACCGCTTGGTCGAGGCGATCGCCAGTTCGGTGAGCGCCTCGCGAACCTCCTCGGTCAGCGGTGCGTCCGACAGTGCGCCGCGCACCAGCGACATCCGGGCATCGATCTGTGCCTCGACGTCGCGGAGCGCGCCCGTGTCGATGATGATCGACCGGAGGATGTCGACTCCGTCCTCGGTCAGCGCCGGCTCGCCGACAAGCCGATCGAGTTCGCCTCGCTGCGGGCCGGTGGCCCGGTCCCTGGCCAGCGCGAGCAGTACGGTGTGTTTGCCCTCGCGCAGATCGTCCCCGGTCGGTTTGCCGGTCGCCGAACTGTCGCCGAACACCCCGAGCACGTCGTCCCGCAGCTGGAACGCCTCCCCGAGCGGCATCGCGAACCGGGAGTACGAGGCCAGCAGCTCGTCGTCCGCGCCGGCGAGCAGCGCACCCAGTTGCAGTGGCCGTACCACGGTGTAGCAGGCGGTCTTGTAGCGGATGACCGTCATGGCACGCGACAGCGAGACCGTGTCCAAAGACTGCTCCAGGGCGTCGAGGTACTGGCCGGCCAGTACCTCGGTGTGCATCAGGTGGAACAGTTTCTTCGCGGCGCGGACATTCGCGGTGGGCGGCAGGTTCTCGTCGAACATCTGGTCGCACCAGGTCATGCACATGTCACCGAGCAGGATGGCGGCCGCGGTGCCGAAACCGTCCGCGCTCCCGCGTAGATGGTCACGGTGGTGCAACTGGGCGAACCGCCTGTGGACGGCGGGCTGTCCGCGCCGCGTGTCGCTGGCGTCGATGATGTCATCATGGATCAGTCCACACGCGTGCAGCAGTTCCAGGGATGCCGCGGCGCCGATGACGGCCGTGTCTCCCGGCATTCCGCCTGCGCCGCGCCAACCCCAGTAGCAGAACGCCGGTCGAAGCCTCTTCCCACCATTGAGCAGGAAGTCACGCAGTGCGGCGACGACCGGCTCCAGCACTGGGCCGATCGACAACAGGTCCTCGGCGCGCGTGTCGAGGAAGTGGCGGAGCGCGCTGCCGACCATGGTCCGCAAGTCCTCGCTCTGAGCCGTATCCGTCGGGCCGACGAGTGCGGTGCTCACTGTCACGTTGGCTTCCTAACTGTCCGCAATGGACTGCTCAGCGGTCTGTTCGGCGATGCGCATGGCTTCCTCGATGAGGGTTTCCACGATCTGGTGTTCTGGCACGGTTTTGATGACTTTGCCGCGAACGAAGATCTGGCCCTTGCCGTTGCCTGAGGCGACTCCGAGGTCGGCTTCCCTGGCCTCGCCGGGTCCATTGACCACACAGCCCATCACCGCGACCCGCAGCGGCACTTCCATGCCTTCCAAGCCCGCGGTGACTTCTTCGGCCAGTTTGTACACGTCGACCTGGGCTCGTCCGCAGGATGGGCAGGAGACGATTTCGAGTTTGCGGGGTCGCAGATTGAGCGATTGCAGGATCTGGGTGCCGACCTTGACTTCCTCCACCGGCGGTGCGGAGAGCGAGACTCGGATGGTATCGCCGATGCCTTGGCGTAGCAGCGTGCCAAACGCGACAGCGGACTTGATGGTGCCTTGGAATGCCGGGCCTGCCTCGGTGACGCCCAGGTGCAGTGGGTAGTCGGTTTGCTCGGCGAGTAGTTCGTAGGCGCGGATCATCACGACCGGGTCGTGATGTTTGACGGAGATCTTGATGTCGTGGAAGTCGTGTTCGGCGAACAGGCCTGCTTCCCACAACGCGGACTCGGCCAGCGCCTCGGGCGTGGCTTTGCCGTATTTCTTGAGTAGTCGGGGGTCGAGCGAGCCGGCGTTGACACCGATCCGGATGGGGGTGTGATGATCCTTGGCGGCGCGTGCGATTTCTTTGACTTTGTCGTCGAAGCGTTTGATGTTACCGGGATTTACCCGGACCGCGGCGCATCCGGCTTCGATGGCGGCGAAGACGTATTTGGGTTGGAAGTGGATGTCCGCGATGACGGGGATCTGGGATTTGTGGGCGATTGCCGGTAGGGCGTCGGCGTCGTCCTGAGAAGGGCAGGCGACTCGGACGATGTCGCAGCCGGCCGCGGTGAGTTCAGCGATTTGTTGCAGGGTGGCGTTGACGTCCGCGGTCAACGTCGTGGTCATCGATTGAACCGCGATGGGGTACTCACTGCCGACGCCGACGGCGCCGACCTGCAACTGCCGAGTCTGCCTCCGCTCGGCCAACACGGGAGGCGGCAACGCCGGCATTCCCAGTAGGACACTGTCCACGGTCATGTGAGGCTGCCTTCCGTCGGTGCAGGCCGCTGCTGTGCCGGCGAGCCGGCCAGTGCGTCGAGCAGCGCGAGTATCTCGGTCGTGAGATCCGGCGCGGTCAGGCCGGCGTCCAACAGGCTTTGCTGCCTCGTCCCGTGAGTGACGAACCGCTGGGGCACACCGAAGTCCCGCAACGGTGTCGGCACGGCGGCGTTCCGCAGCGCTTGGGCCAGGACCGAGCCGACCCCGCCGACCCGGCCGTTGTCCTCGACGGTGACCACGAGACCGTGGCGCTCGGCCAGCGTGATCAGGGCCGGATCGACGGGCTTGACCCAACGGGGGTCCACGACGGTGACCGGTATCCCGTGTTCGGCGAGCCGCTCGGCCAGGGCGAGGCAGGTCGCCGCCATGCTGCCCACGGACACCACCAGTACCGGGGTCGACCTCGCCGCCCCGTCCTGGCCGATCGGTTGGCGCAGGATGTCGACCCCGCCGATGCGATCCACCGCGACCACGTCCGGGTTCGCCGGTCCTTTCGGGAACCGGAGCACGGTGGGCGCGTCGTCGATCCGCACCGCTTCGCGCAGCTGCGCCCGCAGCTGTGTCGCGTCACGCGGCGCGGCGATCCGCAGGCCCGGTACCAGTTGTAGCATCGACAGATCCCACATGCCGTTGTGACTGGGGCCGTCGTCACCGGTCAGTCCTGCTCGGTCCAGTACCAGGGTCATGCCGCAGCGGTGCAGTGCGGCGTCCATCAGTACCTGGTCGAACGCCCGGTTGAGGAACGTCGCGTATACGGCGACCACCGGATGCAGACCGCCTCTGGCCAGACCGGCCGCCGAAGTGACCGCGTGCTGCTCGGCGATGCCGACGTCGAACACGCGGTCCGGATACGTGTCGGCGAACGGTGCCAGCCCGACCGGTTCCAGCATCGCGGCGGTCACCGCGACGACGTCCGGCCGTTCGCCGCCCAGTGCCACCATCTCCTCGGCGAACGCCGATGTCCAACTAGGACCGGTCGACACCGGTGGGCCGTTCGGTTTCGCGGCGCGCGTCACGTGCATCCGGTCGCCCTCGTGCCGCTCCGCCGCTGGATGACCGTGGCCCTTTCGGGTTACGCAGTGCACCACCGCCGCGCCGCGCAAGCGGGCGGCTTGGCGCAGAGCGTGTTCCACCGCCTCGGTGTCGTGCCCGTCGACCGGACCGATGTAGTGCAGGCCAAGGCATTCGAACAGGTTGCGGCGCGAGTCCGGATCGGCCCGCAGAGCCGTCAGGTGATCGGCAAGGCCACCGATGGTGGGCGCGTAGGAGCGCTGGTTGTCGTTCAGGACGACGATGACCGGCCGGTCGCGGCCGGCCGAGATGTTGTTCAGCCCCTCCCAGGCCTGGCCACCCGTCATCGCGCCGTCGCCGATCACCGCGACGACATGGCGACCGGTGGCGCCCCGCAGCTGGTATGCCTTCGCGATCCCGTCCGCCCACGCCAACGCGGTCGAGGCATGCGAGTTCTCGACGACGTCGTGCCTGGACTCCGTCCGACTGGGATAGCCGGACAGCCCGCCGCGCTGACGGAGCCGCTCGAAGTCCCGGTACCGACCGGTGACCAGCTTGTGTACGTAGGACTGGTGACCGGTGTCCCAGATGATCGTGTCCCGTGGGGACTCGAACACCCGGTGCAGTGCCAGGGTCAGTTCCACCACCCCGAGATTCGGTCCGAGATGACCACCCGTTCTGGACACGGTGCGCACCAGGACGGTGCGGATCTCGGCGGCCAGCCGGTCGAGTTGGTCGCGGTCCAGACCGCGCAGGTCGGCGGGTCGGTCGATGGTGGCCAGCACCGTGGTCGTCGGCGCCTCGGGCGCGGCCGGTGATGACGGTGGTGGTGAACTTCTGTTGTCCTTGGCATATCCGGTGGTGTTCGCCATCAGAATCCACCGCCTCCGGGATGTCTCGGTGTCGTTGTCCTCATCCACGGTGCACCGCGGGGACCGTCGGTGTCCCTACGGATGTCCGTACCGGCCGTCCTGTTCGCGCCGGGTACGGACCTCCGTAACGACACCGGCGCCGGCCCGGTCCAGGCTGGCCAGGTGCGCATACGTCCTGCCGATCCCGACCGGGGCGACCGCACGATCACTGTGGGAAAGGGGATTCCGATGGTCGAAAGCAGTCCGACGCCCGCATCGGCGGCGGCGGTGCCCGGCCGGGTGCTATTGGCCGCTCCGCACGGCAGCTGTGCCGGTGTCGACCGCGCGGTCACGACCGTGGAGCGCGCGTTGGACGCCTACGGTCCACCGGTCTACGTCCGCCGACAGATCGTCCACAATCGACATGTCGTCGCCTCGTTGGAGGCGCGCGGCGCGGTCTTCGTCGAGGAGGTGGACGAGGTGCCCGCCGGTGCGCTCGTCGTCTTCTCGGCACATGGTGTCGCTCCGACGGTGCACACCGACGCGGCAGGCCGTGGCCTGCGCACGATCGATGCCACCTGTCCGCTCGTCACCAAGGTCCACAACGAGGCACGGCGGTTCGCCTCGGCGGACTACGACATTCTGCTGATCGGCCACGACGGTCACGAGGAGGTGGTCGGCACCACGGGGGTCGCACCGGAGCACATCCACCTGGTGGACGGACCTGCCGATGTCGCCTCCGTGCGCGTGCGGGACCCGGCGAAGGTGGCGTGGCTTTCCCAGACGACCCTGTCGGTGGACGAGACACTGGCGACGGTGGCCGCGCTGCGCGAGCGGTTCCCGCTGCTGGCGGATCCGCCAAGCGACGACATCTGTTACGCGACGCAGAACCGGCAACTCGCGGTCCGGGCCGTCGCGGGACGTTCGGACTTCGTCATCGTGGTGGGTTCGGCCAATTCGTCGAACTCGGTACGGCTGGTCGAGGTCGCGCTGGAGGCCGGGGTCGGCGACGCGCGGCTCGTCGACGACGCGGGGCAGATCGATCCCGCCTGGCTGGCGGGTGTCACCACGGTCGGGGTGAGCAGCGGCGCATCGGTGCCGGAGGTCCTGGTCCGCGACGTGGTCGACTGGCTGGCCGAGCACGGATACCGGGAGCTGGAAGTGCTGTCCTCGGCCGAGGAGAACGTCACATTCGCGTTGCCACCGGAACTGCGGCGGCGGTTGCGGTCGGCGCCCGACCCGGCCGGCCGGCCGGGTGCGAACCAATCTGCGGCAGGGAAGGACTAGCGGTCATGACCATTTCGGAGGAGAGGGCCACCGTGTTCGCGTCGCTGTCGCCGGCCACTGGCGCGGTGGTTGGCGAGCATCCGGTGTGTGACGAGGAAGCGGTGCGTGCCGCGGTGGAGCGGGCCAGGCCGGCCGGGGTCTGGTGGGCCGGCCTTGGCTGGCGAGAGCGCGAGCGCCGGTTGCTGGCGTGGAAGAGCGCCGTGGTGCGTCGGTTGGAGGAACTGGGCGAACTGGTGCGTGCCGAGACCGGAAAGCCCTTCGACGAGGCCATGCTGGAATCGATACTGGGCGTCGAGCATCTCAACTGGGCGGCCCGCAACGCACGGCGAGTGTTGCGGGCCCGTCGGGTTCGGACCGGTCTTGCCACCGTCAACCAGGCTGCCAGCGTCGAGTACCAGCCGCTGGGCGTCGTCGGCGTGATCGGCCCGTGGAACTATCCGGTGTTCACGCCCTGCGGTTCGATCGGCTACGCGCTGGCCGCGGGAAACGCGGTGGTGTTCAAACCGAGCGAGTACACGCCTGGCGTGGGTGCTCTGCTGGTGCGCGCGTTCGCCGAGGTCGTACCGGAACACCCGGTGCTCCAGGTGGTTACCGGGTTCGGCGCCACCGGCGCCGCCTTGTGCCGGGCGGGTGTGGACAAGATCGCGTTCACCGGTTCCACGGCCACCGCGAAGCGCGTGCTGGCCCAGTGCGCCGACACGCTGACGCCGGTCGTGGCCGAGTGCGGTGGGAAGGACGCGCTGATCGTGGCCGCCGACGCCGACGTGCGGGCCGCCGCATCCGCCGCGGTGTGGGGCGCGATGGTCAACGGCGGCCAGAGCTGCGTCGGCGTGGAACGGGTGTACGCGGTGCGCGAGGTCTACCAGGAGTTTCTGGGCCAGGTGGCCGAACTGTGCCGGGGGCTGAGGGTCGGCGACGGGGCTGAGGCGCACTACGGGCCGATCACCATGCCCGGCCAGATCGACGTCATCGCAGGACACATCGAGGACGCGCTGCGTCGGGGTGGCCGGGCGGTGGTCGGCGGTGCCGAGTCGGTCCGGGCGCCCTACGTCGATCCGGTGGTACTCACCGGCGTGCCCGAGGACAGCACCGCGATGACGGAGGAGACGTTCGGTCCGGTACTGGTGGTCAACGAAGTTCGCGACGTGGACGAGGCGGTGCGCCGTGCCAACGGCAGCCGTTACGGCCTGGGGTCGGCGGTGTTCTCCGGTGACCGGGCGGCCTCGATGCGGATCGCGCGGCGCCTGCGCACAGGCGCCACGTCGGTCAACTCCGTCGTATCCTTCGCCGCCGTGCCGGCGTTGCCCTTCGGCGGCACGGCGGACTCCGGGTTCGGGCGGGTACACGGTGCGGACGGGCTGCGTGAGTTCAGTCGCGCCAAGTCGATCACCCGCCAGCGGTTCGCGATACCACTCAATCTCACGTCGTTCCAGCGGACGCCGAGGGACATGCGTGTCGCGTTGCGGATGGTGCGGTTCCTGCACGGTCGATGACGCGGGGGGAGCGCCTCCTCACGCCTGGAGGCGCTCCACCGCCTGGTGGAGCTGAGCACGCCGGGCGATGCCGAGCTTGCGGTAGATCTGGGTGAAGTGGAACTCGATGGCCCGGCGGCTCACCGTGAACTCCCTGGCCATGTCCGCGTTGGTCCGGCCGCCGATCGCCATCGTGACCAGTCGCCGTTCGTGGGCGCTCAACAGGCCGGCGGGTTCCGCGGTGACCGACGCCGAACCGGTGCCGGTCGTACGCAGCAGGTCCAGTTGGTCGGCGAGCACGTGCTGGCCCTGGCCACGCAGAAGCCGAAGCGCGCGACGGATCGGGTCGGAAGCCTTGCCGTGCGGGGTGTGCCGGTGCCCGGTCATGGCGATCACCCGGTGATCCTCGTCCAGGTACATCCGGTGGTCGTGCAACAGTGCGATCGCTTCGGCGACCGAGGAGCCAGTTGTGCCGCCCAGCACGGCGTGCACCAGCAGGGCGGCGCCGAGGGTCCGGGGGACGTCACGCTCCCTGGCCAGTGCGACTTCCTCCGTGGCCAGCCCGATCGCCGAGTCCCGGTCGCCAAGCAGGGCCATGGCGACGGCTGCCCGCGAGCGCCATGGCAGCACGGCCGGATTCGTGGTGCCCCAACGGTCGAGCCGTTGCCCGCATTCCAGGAAGTCCGCCAGCGCCTGGCGCGGTTCCCCGGCGCCGAGATGGAAGCATCCCCGGCTGAACAGAATCTGGTTGCCGCCCCACGTGACCGGCTGCGGATCGGCGAACCCGTGGCGCCGCATCGCCTCGCGCGCACCATCGTGGTCGCCCAGCTCGGTCAGGCACCGGACCAGGGTCGCCGATGCGAGGTCGGCGCCCGTGTTGCGGCGACCGCTGTGTTCACTCGCCCGCATGCACAGTCGGGCGGCTGCCATCGCGTCCTCATGCCGGCCGAGGCCGAGCTCGGCGAGGGCGCGCACCGCATGTGTCCAGGTGACGACGAGTGGCTGTCCACTGTGGATCGCTCTGGCGAGTTGCAGATCGGCGCGTGCGCGGACCTGTTCGCAGGCCTCGATGTGCAGCAGCGCGAGACTGGCACAGACCTGATTGCTGGCCAGATGATGTTCGCACAGCGAGCGGCCGGTGGCCGCCTCGTCGAGTGCCGCGTGCGCCACACGACGCACCCGGTCGTTGTCGGCACGGCCAAGACTGGCACCAAACGCGGCGACAGCCGGATGTTTGTCGAGCCGGCCGCGCGGCGAGTCGTCCATCAGGCTCGGGAACGCCCACGTCGACACGGACAACCGGTAGTCCCGCAACTGGTCGAGCAGGTCCGTTCGGTCGGCACCGGTCTTGGCTGCCGCGTCGTCCAGGACCGAGAGTGCGTCGGCGGACCTGTCGCGCTCCAGCAGTGCGCCTGCGAGCCAGGCCGCCGCGCCTGCTGCCGCGTCGACCTCGTCCGCGACGCGTACCGCATCGGTCAGATGTGCGATGGCCGCGTCCACGTCGACAGTCAGTTCGGCCACCCCCAGCTCGACCAGGTTTGCCGACGTGTTCGGGCGCTCCACCAAGATCCGGGCCAGACAGTCGCGTGCCGTGTTTCGGTCACCAGTGGCAAGGGCGTTCGTCGCCGCGACCCGCAGCACCCGAATTGCCCACGCCTCGTCGATCGGTGTCGTGGTCCGCACGAGATGTGCCGCGATCTCCTCGGCACGGCCGCGCCGCGCGCGCAGGACAATGGCCGCCGCGCGGTGCACGTCGTCCTGGCGCACGTGGCTGGTGACCATGGCCAACGAGTGCCGCATGAACGCGGACACCGGTGCCACGCGGTCGGCGGAGGCCAGCAGGTGGGCCTCTGCCAGCACGCGCATCAGGTCTCGGACCACTCGGACGTCCATTTCGGCGAGCGCGGCAGCCGTGGCGACATCGCACGCACCGACCACGGTGACCGCGGTCACCAGCCGCTCGGCGTCCGGGCCGATGGAAACCAGCCGGTCGAGCATCGCCCTGCCGAGTTCCGCCGACCCGATCCCGGCCGGCAGGTCCGCCGCAGGATCGATCGTCCGGACGCCGCCGTCGGTGACCGTCCGCAGCAGTTCGACCAGTTGCAGCGGGTTGCCGCCGGTACGTTCGTGACAGGCGCGTACGAGCGCATCGGACGGTTCCTGGCGGAGGCGGGCGCGAACCAGCTCGCCCGTGCCGGCGCGGTCCAGCGCGCCCAGCACGTATCGATACGCGCGACCGGTCAGAGCCGCCAGTTCGGGGCTCTCGGCGCCGGTCGTGATGGTCGCCACGAGCGTGACCGGAAGCCGATCGACGCGCCGCGCCAGATACGCGAGCCAGCGCAACGACTCAGGATCGGCAAGGTGCAGGTCGTCCACCGCGAACAACACCGGCGTGTCACCGGCGAGGCCTGCGGCGAAACGGTAGAGACGATGCCAGATGGCCTGCTCGTCCACTGGCCTCTGGTCGTGCGTTTCGGCCAGTCGGCGCGCGTGGGCGGAGATGTCCTGCCACAGTGCCGCCCGTTCGCCCTGCGCACGCCCGGCCGACTGGTCGAGCAGCATCTCGAAGAGCTGCCGCACCACCCCGAGCGGGAAGCCGGTCTCGGCCCGGGTGGCCTCGGCGCGCAGCACCAGTGCTCCCGCCGCGCCTGCCCGTTCGGCGAGCGCGGCGAGCAGAGTGCTGCGGCCCGTGCCGAAGCCGCCCGCCACCATGACGAAACCCGTGCCCGAAGGCCGTTGGCCCAGGGCGATGGGGGTGAGGAGACGCAGGACGGCCTCCCGGCCGGGAATGTTGGCACGGCCCTCGTTGCCGTCGTGTGATCGGTCGAAAGTGGTGTCAGAGGGGTGCTCACTGCTCGGGACCATGTCGTATCCGCCTGGTGTCGGCTGGTGGCGCGGTCGTGATGTGAGTCCTACCCTCTGTCACCGATGACATCCGACGGACCGGGGAAAGTCCCTAGTCTTCGGTCAGCTTGGATCGCGTTGGAGCCTCCGTCCGAGGTGGCCGAACGCCAGCAGCGTGAAGATGTCGGCCAGCGCGGGAATGGCGAAGATGAAGGGACGCGGGCCGATCGAGTCGGGGACCGAGTCGATGCCGCCGTCTGCGCGCTGGTGGGCGAGCAGGTAACGCAGCCCCTCGGCGGCAGGCACCGGATCGTCCTGGCCGCACAGTGCGATCACGGCGTACGCGGTACTGATGGGGTCGCTGCCGCTGCCGTCCTGCTGGCCCCAACCGCCGTCGGTGTTCTGCTGTTCCCAGAGCAGCGTCATGGCCCGCTTGATCATCTGCTGGACGTGACCGGGCTGATGATCGGGGTTGCGGCCGGCGACGAGCAGGGCGCGGAAGATCGTGTGGTAGCGGCTGCTGCTCCAGTCCGGCGGGAACGATCCGTCGGTGTTCTGCTGCTCGGCAAGGAATTCCAGCCCGGGCATCATGATGTCGCTGTGCTGCTGCCAACGCACCGTCAGCGCGTCGAGTGCCGCAGCGGTCATCGACGCCTCGGACGGCGACCCGGCGACGTAGGTGGGGAAACCGCCGTCGGAACCGCGTACCGCGTACAGCGAGCGCATTCCTCGGGCGATCGGCTCTCGGTAGTCGCGGTCGTCCAGTCCCTGGAGGAACTGCAGGGCCACCGAGGTGTCGTCCACATCGGTCTGGTGGGAATGGTCGGTGTAGGACCAGCCGCCACCGGGCTGCTGCTGGGCGACCAGGTGTGCCGCGAGCCGCCGCAGCATCGACTGGGGCGCGCCGCTCGCGGCCAGCGCGACACCCGCTGTCGCGGTGCACCAGGTGTCGGTGTCGGATACGAAGGGCATGCCGCCATCCGGTCGCTGGTGCGCCATGACCCTGCGCACGCCGTCGGCGACGACCTGCGCGGTACCCGGCAGCCCGGTCAGGGCGTGCAGCGTCCACAGGTAGAGCAGGACGTTGCTCTCCCACACCCGGTCGTCGCGCTGGGTCTCCAGCAACAGGCGGACATCTTCGTCGCTGATCGCGTCGTGGTGGCCAGTGCACTCGGCCAGCACCACTTTCAGCGCGGTGACCTGGACCGTGGCCCAGCAGTGCAGGCCGGTGAGTGAGAAGGCACCCGGCCGCCACGGGCCTGCGGGCCGGTGGCCCCACAGGGCGAAGATCCCGTCCAGCATGGCGCGCTTGCGAGAACTGGTGAAGTCCGGTGCCTGCGCGAGGAACTGGTCGAGCAGCTCGCTACTGGGCACGCCGGTCCGGTCGAGCGCGGTACTGGCGACGAGCCGGTCGAGCGGGTCCGCACAGGTGGACCCGGCCCGCAGGTAGCGGGTCAGAGCAGCCTGGCGCTCCGGATACGAGTCGGTTCGTTCCAGCAGTCGGAGGGCGAGTGCCGATTCCAGGACGCGGCTGTGCACTGGGTCCCGGACCGCGCCGTCGCTGTCGACTCGATCGGTCAGGCGGGCGCGAAGTCGAACGGTCGCCTCGGTGAGGTGGGGCTCGAAGAGCGCCGGGGACCATGATGTTCGGGCGGTTGTCCAGCTTCTGGGTCGCATGGCGGTGACTTTCTGTGATCGTGGCCGGGCAGGGGGGAGCCGTCGCCCGGACCTTTCGGGATGTTCAGATGGCGGAGTGCGCCTCGTGCCTGGCCGGCTCGGGCGCGGCCGACCGCCCGCCCCGGGTGACCAGTAGGGCTCGCAGGACGATCGCCGGTCGCAGCAGGGACCACGGGCTCGCCTGGAGGTTGAGAACCAGCACCAGCGCCGAGTTGACCCGGGCGTCCCGTCCACCGGCGAGCAGTACGCGGTCGAAGAATTTCTGCATCAGCGCCAGGTAGGGCGGTCGCCGCACCTGCTCCTCGCCTACGAGGTAGCGAAGGTCCTCACCGCTGGCCACCAGCCACGCGTCCGCGGCCACCTTCGCCACCCGGTGCTGGAACCGGCGGCCCAGCGCGGTGCCTCGGCGGCGCAACTCGTTGTCCAGCACCAGTGCGGTGGCCGCCGCGATGGACATGCCCTGTGCGTACATCGGGTTGAGCGAGCAGACCGCATCGCCGACCAGTGCGAAGCCGGTTGGCCAGCGGCGCAGTTTGTCGTAGCGGCGCCGACGGCTGTCCGGAACCCGGAAGCCGTGTATCGGGGTCAGCGGCTCGGCGTCGCGGATCGCCTCGTACAGCAGCGGGCTGCGCAGCGTGCGGGCGAACTCCAGGAAACCGGCCTCGTCGGTCGGCGGATGGTCGCCGCCGACACCCACCAGCGAGACCATCCACCGGTCGCCGTCCACCGGCAGCAGCATGCCGCTACGGGTGTGCTCCGGCGGTCGGGTCTGCAACAGCAGGAACTTCCAGTCCTGCTCCGGATCGTGCGGGTTGCGGTAGAACCGGGACGTGTAGCCAACGCCGGTGGGAGCGGACAGTTCGCCGACGGTCGGCCAACCGAGTTCCGTCAGCCAGTCAGGCGCCCGCGAACCGCGACCGGACGCGTCCAGCACCAGGTCGGCCGACAGGTCTGAGCTCGTGCCGTCGTCGCGCGAGGACAGCCGCACCCCGCTGACACCTCGTCCGTCCGCGCTCGGCAGCAGCGCCGTGACCTCGGTGGCCGTCATGAGGTCCACTCGCGGCCCGGCCAGCACGCGTCCGCGCACCGTCCACTCGATCAGATCCCGACTGGCCGACACGAACGGCAGGCCGTCTGGGAAGCGTTCGCACCATCCTGCCGGGGTGAGCCAGCCAGCGTCCCCTGGCAACTCAAGCGGCACCGCACCAGCGGCCAGCAGTTCCTGCCGGAGACCGGGCAGAAGTTGCTCCAGGGAACTGAGACCCAGCCCCAGCAGCAGATGGGTGTGCCGGGACTGTGGCACTCCCTTGCGATAGGAGGGTTCTGCCGGCAGTCGGTCCCGGTCCACGATGGTCACCCGGTGGAAGTGTCCTGAGAGGACATGAGCGGCCAGCAGCCCGGCCATGCCGGCGCCGATCACGACCGCGTGCTCTCGTGCGGATGTCCCGTTCATCGATGCGACCCGCCGTCCACGAGTTCGGGATACCGGCCGGACGCGATGCTCCAGTCCAGGCTGCCGCGCATCAGGTGTTCCAGCGCGCGGACATGGTCCCGTGCCAACGGTTGCTCGGCCAGGAACTCGGCTCGTATCCTCAGGTAATCTGCCAGCAGTTCGGGAATCATCCCGGTGACTATCGCGCGGGCCTCGGCGACGTCGATCCGGCGACTGTGCTCCAGCACCATCACCAGGTTGTGGTATTCCCCCGCCGCGAGTTCCTTGGGGTGGGAGAGTAGATCGTTGATCGCGCAGGCGAGATCGCCGGCTGCCCAGCGCAGTTCGCGATAACGCCCGCCCCGCACCACATGTTCCGGAAGTGGTTGCCCCGCAACCAGTTCCGCGAGGTCGGTCAGCAGTGCCCAGCCCGAGGTCCCGCGCCGCAGTCGACGGTAGGACTCAGGAGAGGGCGGCCGGCGTTCGGCCCTGGAACGGCTCTCGTCGTACATCAGGTCGGCGAAGTCCTGCGCGTCCTGTCCGAAGCGGACCCACCATGCTTCACCGCCGATGGTGCGTGCGCGCAAGCAGATGTCCCAGAGCAGGCCGAGGGGTGACGCCGGGCGAGTGGCCTGCCGACCGGCCAGCACGTCGGCGGTGGCCAGCATCAGCGCGTGGGCGTCCTGCTGCTCGGACTCCGGGGGCAGGTCAACAAGGTGGTCGTCGTACTCGAACAGCCACACCAGCGCCTCGGCGCTGAGCGTCAGCAGGTCGAGCTGTGCTTCCGGGTACATCCGAGCGGCGAGAAGTCCGAAATGGACGGAACGCCAGCGTGCCCGCTCGGTGGTGCCGCGCTCGCCGTACCGATCCGCCACGGCGTCCAGATGCTCGTCGAGCAGTTCGACCCGCGGGTTCACGGCGGGTGGAAAGGGGAGTGTGATTGGCATGTCGGCTGGGTCCTTCCGTTGCCGGCCCAAGTGACTCTGCCGTTACCCTGAACGACGCGGTTGACGTTGTCCCTACGGACATCCGTAGCGGCCGACTCCGCGCTCGACCCGCCCCGGGCTTGACCGTACGGTCGGGCGAACCGAGGCAGCGGGCGTGGATGGTGGGACTTCGGCAGAATGCGGTCATGAGCTCGGGATCGTTCGCTGGGTACCTGGCTGGGCTGGACGAGGCGGGGCTGCGCGCGTTGCTGCGGTCGCGGCCGGACGTGCTGATGCAGCCGGTGCCGCGTGGGTTCGAGCAGTTGGCGCAACGGCTGACGGGGCCGGATTCGCTGGTGGCTGCGCTGCGGTCGGTGAATCGGGACGCGATCGTCACAGGTCAGAGCGTTGCGGCCGTGGGAACGTCGGCGACGGTCGCGACGCTGGCGCGGCTGCTGGGGGCCTCGGAAGCGGCCGTGCGGGACGCTGTCGACGAGCTGTGCGGTTGGGGGCTGGCCTGGCGCGAGGGTGCGACGATCGTCGTGCCGGAGCGGTTGGCGCTGCATTGGTCCGCCGAGATCGGGGGCGGCCGGTCGGCTGCCGCGATCGCGCGGTCGGCGTTGGTGGAGGATCTGCGCTCGACCGCGGCGGCGCTGGGTGTCGAGACGGACGGGCTGCGCAAGCCGGAGTTGGTGAGCCGGCTGGACGCGGCGCTGGCCGACGCACATGCGATCGCCGAGGTCGTGGGTGGATTGCCTCGACCGGCGCGAGACCGGCTTGATCAGCTGCGCAGCGGGTACGGCGCCTTCTATCCCGGTTATGCCGGTCCGGGCCCGTCGAGTGGGGCGAGCGTGGATCGCGTGCTGGCCGGGGCCGGTTTGCTGGTGCGGGTCAACGGACGCTGGGAGATGCCGAGGGAGGTCGGGGTCGCGGCGTGGTTGGCGGAGCGGGACCTGCTGCTGACCGGGCGGCCGGACATTGCGAGGGTCACGGTCGCGGCGTCGTCGGTGCTGGCGGCGACGCAGGCGGCGGTGCAGGACCTGCTGCGGGCGGTGACGGCGTTGCTGGACGAGGCGGGGTCGAGTGCGATCACGGCGTTGAAGAAGGGCGGGGTGGGGCCGAGGGAGCGGTCTCGGCTGGCCGTGCGGCTGTCGGTGCCCGCTGATGTGCTGCTGATGGCGATCGATCTGGCGTACGCGGCCGGTCTGCTCGGGCGGGCGGAGGCCGGTTACGCGCCGACCGAACGGTATGCGGACTGGCGGGCCGCGCTGCCGGCCCGGCAATGGGCCGAGTTGGTGACGGCCTGGTTCGTGTTGGAGCATGCGCCGACCAGCCGGGAGATCCAGGGCGACAAGGAACTGCCGCCGCCGCTGCCGCTCGCGTCGGCGGCCGGGTCGATGCGGCGGGTGTTGGTGCGGATCGCGGCCGGCGGCTACTCGGTGCGGGCGGTCGGGGAGCAGATCGACTGGTTCTTTCCGCTGCACGGCTACGACGACGCCCAGCGCCGGGACAAGGTGGCGGCGGTGGTGCGCGAGGCCGAGTTGATGGGGGTGGTCGCCGCTGACGTGGTGACCGAGTGTGGCCTGGAGTTGGTGGCCGTTTTCGACGGTGCGACCGAGCACGACGAGTCGCTGGACGTGGCTGATCAGCTCGCCGGGCGGGTGGCCGGGTTGTTGCCGGAGACGCCGTGCACGGTGATCTTGCAGTCGGATCTGACCGCGGTGGTCTCCGGCCAGCCGACGGTCGCCGTGGCCAGGGTGTTGGGGGCGGCGGCGGTGAGCGAGGCGCGGGGTGCGGCGGGTGTGTGGCGGTTCACCCCGGCCAGCGTGCGGGCGGCGTTGGACGCGGGCTGGACGGCGGCGGGGCTGGTGGCCGAGTTGACGGCGGTGTCGGATCGGCCGCTGCCCCAGCCGTTGGAGTATCTGGTCGCGGACGTGGCACGGCGGCATGGACTGGTCCGGGTTCGGGGGATGCGTTCGTGCGTGGTCGCGGACGAGACCATGATCACCGAGATTCTGCATACCCGGTCGTTGACGAAACTCCGGTTGGCGCGGGTGGCGCCCACAGTGCTGTCCAGTCCCGTCGAGTTGGACGAGGTGCTGGCCCGGTTGCGCGCGGCGGGGTTGTCTCCGGTCGCGGAGGACGCCGAGGGCGCTGTAGTGGTCGAGGCGCGATCGGAGCATCGCGCGCAGCCTTCGGGGCCGGCGCGCGGCGCGCCCCGAGGGCGGCTCGCGGCGGCTGAGTTGGCGCAACGGTTGCTGGCCGACCCGACCGGCGAGCGCGGCGATGACCTGGATACCTCGGAGACCGTCGAACGATTGGCGGAGCTGAATCCGGATCTGGATGACGCCGAGCTGATGTTGCTGTCGGACGCGGTGGATCACCAACGCGATGTGTTGATCACCTATCGCAACCAGGCCGGCAACCGGACGGTCCGCGAGATCCAGCCACGCCGGCTGTATGGCGCATGGCTGGATTCCTGGTGTCACCTGCGCGACGCGCAGCGCGATTTCACCGTCGCCAACATCGAATCGGTCGCACCGGCAGGGTGAGCCGTCCGGCTGGTTGCTCCGCGCCTCAGCGACTGTCCCCGGTCAGCCGGAGCGTTGCTGGCTGCACCTTCGGTCGGGGTACTGGTCGTGTCGGCGGAATGCGCGAACCGTGATGGTCCGCCAAGTGGACCACCACGCGCCAATCGTCGAGGTGCTGGACCATACTGTCCACTCCGGACGCGGTCCCCGATGAGCGTGGACTCGCGGATTCGAGGATCGCGACCGAGGAGGCACCCGTCTCCCCACTGAATGGAGCCGTACGTGACCGGCATACCCGTCGTCT
>DASYBO010000373.1:0-3911 GCA_036500685.1 Pseudonocardiaceae bacterium
GCCGCCGCCCGAGACCAGCACCGTCGACTCCGGGCCGAAAACGGCCGGGGAATCCGCCGCCTCGGCGGTGCGGGCCAGGCGCGGCACGGACAAGGTCTTCCCACGTACGGCAAGCTGCGGTTCGCCGCTGGCCAGTACCGCCCCCAGCACCGCATCCGCTCCGTCGCGGGTGGCGGGGTCGAGGTCAAGCAGGATGATCCGGTCCGGGTTCTCGGTCTGCGCCGCCCGCACCAGGCCCCACACAGCCGATGCCGCCGGGTCGGTGACCGCGCCCATCGCGCCCCGGGTGGCCACCACCAGCCGCGACTCCTCGAGTTCGGCCGCGTCCAGCCACGCCTGTACGACCGCGAGGACTCGCGTCGTCACAGAGAGCGCGTTGCCGTCGCCGATCGCGTTGAGCACGGCCGCCGCCGGCACGTCGATCAGGGCCGCCACATCGTCGGCGGTGGCGACGATCGCCCACGACGGCGACGGCTCCCCGGCGACCGGGGGCAACTCGGTCCAGTCCACTTGGTACAGAGAGTTGGTCCGCACCGCGTCCAGCTGTCCGGTGGAGACCTCCCGCAGTACCAACGAGTCCATCGTCAGAACCGGCCCGCCGGTCTGGTCGGCGGCCTCGACGACCATCGACTCCGGGCCGCTCAGGACCCGAACCCGCAACGCGGACGCGCCGACGGCGTGCAGCGCGAGCCCGTTCCACGCGAACGGCATCACCGACCGTCCGGTCTGCTCGGCCGCGATGGCGGCGATGGTTCCGGTCTGCAGGGCCGCGTCCAGCAGCGCGGGGTGCAGGCCGTACGCGGCGGCGGCGTCGCGGTGCTCGTCGGGCAGGACGACCTCGGCGAAGACCTCATCGCCCCGCTGCCATACCGCCCGCACACCCTGGAATGCCGGCCCGTACACATAGCCGCGCTCGACAAGGTCGGCGTAGAAGTCGCCGATCTCGACCGGTTTCGCGCCGACGGGCGGCCACGCCGTGAAGTCGAATCCCGTTGCCGGCGTCCGAGTAGCGGACAGCACACCCGTCGCGTGCCGCGTCCACAACTCGCCACCGTCCGCGCGCTGGGAGTACACCTCCAGCGTGCGCGTGCCGTTCTCGGCCGGGCCGCTCACCGTGACCTGCACGCGAACCCCGCCGTGCGCCGGCACCACGATCGGCGTCTGCGTGACGAGTTCGTCCAGCACCGGGCACCCGACCTCGTCACCGGCTCGCACAGCCAGTTCCACCAGTCCGGTGCCGGGGAACAGGATCACGCCATCGATCGCGTGATCGGCCAGCCACGGATGTGTGCGCAGCGACAGCAGCGAGGTGAACACCACCCCGTCCGACTGCGGCAGCCGCAGCACGGCGCTGAGCAGCGGGTGGTCCGTCGTCGACTGCCCCAGCGACGTCGCGTCGGTCGCCGACTCGGCGGACTTGAGCCAGTAGTGCTGGTGGTCGAAGGCGTAGGTCGGCAGGTCAACGTGTCCGGTCACCGGTGGCAGCACGCCGTTCCAGTTCACCGCGACGCCGCGCACGAACAATTCGGCCATCGAGGTCAGCAGCCGTCGCGGACCGCCTTCCTCGCGCCGGAGCGTACCCGTCACCACCACATCGGCCTCGGCGATCGGCTGGACCAGCACCGGATGCGCGCTGACCTCAAGGAAGATCCCGTACCGCAGGCCGATCAGCTCGGCCACGGCAGGCCCGAACCGGACCTGGTTGCGCAGGTTCCGGTACCAGTAATCGCCGTCCACGACACCGGCTTCCTGAATCCACTCGCCGGTGACGGTGGAGTAGAACGGAACCGCAGGCGCCTGCGCCTCGATTCCGGCCAGCGTCTCGGCCAACACGTCCTCGATGTCCTCGACGTGCCGAGTGTGCGAGGCATAATCCACCGCGACCCGCCGCACCCGAACTCCGTCGCCCTCCAACGACGCCAGCGCCTCGTCGAGCGCCTGCGCGTCACCGGCGATCACCACCGACGACGGGCTGTTCACCGCAGCCACCTCGACCCGGTCCGCCCACGGCGCCAACCGCGCGAGAGCGTCGTCCTCGCTCAGTGCGACCGAAGCCATGCCACCGCGACCGGACAACGTCGCCGCGATCGCCTGGCTGCGCAACGCAACCACCCGTGCGGCGTCCTCAAGGGACAGTGCGCCGGCCACACACGCGGCGGCGATCTCGCCCTGCGAATGGCCCAGCACGGCGTCCGGCCGGACACCAACCGACGACCACACAGCGGCGAGGCCGACCATCACCGCGAAGCAGGCGGGCTGTAGCACGTCGACCCGGTCCAGCTCGGCGTCACCACGGAGAACGTCGTCCAGCGACCAGTCGATCCACGGCTTCAAGGCGATCGCGCATTCGGCGATCCGCTCGGCGAAAACAGCCGACGAGTCCAACAGTTCCCGGCCCATGCCGACCCACTGCGTCCCCTGGCCGGGGAACACCCACACCAGCTTGCCCGGCGCGCCCGCCCGACCGGTGACCACACCGGCGGCGGTCTCGCCGCGAGCCAGCGCACCGAGCCCGGCCACCGCCTCCTCGGCCGACGCGGCGACCACGACCGCACGATCGTCCAGCACCGCCCGACCCGAGACCAACGTGCCGGCCACACTCACCAGAGGCGCCGTGTCGAGCAACTCGGCCAGCCGTTCGGCCTGGCCGGCCAGCGAACCGGCGCTGCGCGCCGACACCACCAGCGGCACCAGCGCATCGGTAGGCTCAGCGGTGGGCTCCTCGGGCGCCTCCTCGATGATCACGTGCGCGTTGGTCCCGCTCACACCGAACGACGACACCGCCGCGCGTCGCGGGTGACCGTTGCGCGACCATTCCCTGGTCTCGGTCAGGAGTTCCACGGCACCCTCGGTCCAGTCCACGGCGGTGGTGGGCGCGTCGACGTGCAGCGTGGCCGGCAGCACGCCGTGCCGCAGCGCCTGCACCATCTTGATCACGGACGCCACCCCGGCCGCCGCCTGCGCGTGGCCGATGTTCGACTTCAACGACCCCAGCCACAACGGGTTCGCGGGATCACGGTCCTGCCCATAGGTGGCCAGCAAGGCCTGCGCCTCGATCGGATCACCCAACGCCGTGCCCGTGCCGTGACCCTCCACAACGTCCACATCGGACGGTTCGAGTCCGCCGTTGGCCAGCGCGGCACGGATGACGCGCTGCTGTGAGGGACCGTTCGGCGCGGTCAGGCCATTGGAGGCGCCGTCCTGGTTGACCGCGCTGCCACGGATCACCGCCAGTACCCGATGCCCACGTTCCTTCGCGACCGACAGCCGTTCCAGGACGACAAGACCGACGCCCTCGGACATGCCCATGCCGTCCGCACCGTCGGCGAACGCCTTGCACCGCCCGTCGGCGGCCAACCCGCGCTGCCGAGAGAACACGACGAACGAGTTGGTGCTCGACATCACCATCGCGCCGCCCGCGAGCGCCACCGAGCACTCGCCGGCCCGCAATGCCTGCGCGGCAAGGTGCATCGCCACCAGCGACGACGAACACGCCGTATCGATCGTGACCGCGGGCCCCTCGAAACCGAACACGTAGGACAGCCGCCCCGACATGACGCTCGACGCCAACCCGGTGCCCGCGAAGCTCTGCATCTCGGGCCCGATCGGACCGGCACCGTAGCCCTGCGGGGCCGCGCCGACGAACACGCCGACATCGCCGCCCTTCAACGAGGTCGGATCAACGGCCGCGTTCTCGAAGGCCTCCCAGGACGCCTCGAGCAGCAGCCGCTGCTGCGGGTCCATGGCCAGCGCCTCGCGCGGCGAGATCCCGAAGAACCCCGCGTCGAACAGCCCCGCCTCGTGCAGGAAACCGCCCTGGCTGACGTAAGAGGTGTCGGGGTGATCCGGGTCCGGGTCGAACAGGTTGTCCAGGTCCCAGCCCCGGTCGGTGGCGAAGCCCGAGACCGCGT
>DASYBO010000374.1:0-8030 GCA_036500685.1 Pseudonocardiaceae bacterium
CGCAGACCGCCCAACTCGCCCTCTGGCAACCCCGCACCCCGACCGCGACCGCCACCGGCCCGATCGGCGCCCTGGCCCAAACCTGGGTGGACCAGGCCCGCCCCGGTTCGAGCGGCCAAACCTTCGGCGCGATGGCCGCGATCACCGCCGCAGCCCGCGACACCCAAGCCGCGGTGGTCAACTCCACCACCGTCCAAGTCCAATTCCGCCCCAACCACAACGGTTCCTACCACATCCTGGTCGACAGTCCTCAATGGACCGGTGGAAACCCGCAACAAACCGCCCGGCACGCGTTCGCCCACAGTGCGGAGAGTCTCGCCGCCGGCAACACCTCCTGGTGGCACGGATACTGGAACCAGGTCGGCCCCATCACCATGTCCTCCTCCGACGGAACGGCCCAGTACCTGGCGAACGTTCGCACGGTCGCCCTCTACGCGGCCGCCGCCGAACGCGGCACGGTCCGCCCCGGCTCGCAAGCCGGTGTCGCCGACCTGTTCGACAGCTCGCAGGACACGCACAGTTGGGATCCGGCCTCGTACTGGGGCTGGAACCTGCGGATGATGGTGACCGCGAACCTCGGCGCGGGCGCGTTCGCCAACAACGACGCGTACTTCGCCATGTACGCCAATGATTTGTCGACGATCGAGTCGTGGTCGGCCAGCCAGTTCCCCGGCACGACCGGCGCGTGCATCCCCGAGACCATGCGATTCAACGGCGTCGGCATCCAGGTGCACCAGGCGAACGGCCAGTGGGGCGCAAGGCCCTACCTGGATTGCAGTGGTCAGGGCGCCGCCAACTACAACGCCCGCACGCTGACCAGTGGCGCCGAAGTGTCCCTGTTCATCTGGCAGACCTACCAACAGACCGACAACCTGGCGTTCCTCCGCGCGAACTATCCGGTGATGGCCGCGTGGGCCGAATTCATCCTCAGCTACGCGAAACTCGGCCCGGACGGCAAACTGCATACCGACCCGTCCAACGCGCACGAAACCCAATGGGACGTCAGTGATCCCACGACCGACATCGCCGCGATGCGCGCCGTCCTCCCCGACGTTGCCGACGCCGCGCGCCTGCTGCGCCGAGACCCGAGCCTGGTCAGTCAGATCGCCGTGGCAGTCCCCGAGGTCGTGCCCTACCCGCTGGGCGGCGCCGGTGCCCAACAGGTGATCGGCATGTCCTACCAGCCGGGCGCGACCATTCACAACGTCGAGAACATCGGCCTGGAACCCGTCTGGCCCTACGGTCTCATCGGCGACGCGGGCCAGGACACCGCGCTCGCCCAACGCACCTTCGCCCAACGCCCCAACGTCGAACGCAACGACTGGAGCCTCGACCCGATCGACGCGGCCCGCCTCGGCCTACCCGCCGATCTCGCCAAGACCCTCGTCGACCAGACCGAGCAGTACCAACTGCGCCCGTCCGGACTCGCCGCCTTCGGCGCCAACTACGCCGAGCCGTACGCGGAACAGGGCGCCGTCGTCGCGACCGCGCTGCAGGATGCCCTCGTGCAGGACTACGACGGCCTGCTGCGCATCGCGCCCGCGTGGCCGAGCAACTGGAACGGCGATGGCACGGTGTACATCCAGCACCGCGGCAAGGTCGACGTGCAGATCCGCAACGGCGTCCCGGTGACGGTGGCGATCCAAGCCGGCGACACGGCCCCCGTCCAACTCCGCAACCCCTGGCCCGGCCAACAGGTCCAGGTCGTCGACGGCGCGGCCACCCGCCGAATCATCGTCCCGCCAACCGCCGCCGCGACGTTGACGATCCCGGCCCGCGCGGGCGCGTCCTACCTCGTCGAGCCCACCGCGCATCCCACCACCGCGCTGCCGTTCGCCCCGATCGGCGGTACGCCCGCAACCACCTACCGCCAACTCGGCGCCGCCACCATCGGTCTTGCGCCCAAGCGGTAACCGACGCGAACCCGTTGCGGCTGCTGGCAGAGTTGCCAGGGCCTGGGCGGGTTTGCTGCTGTACCACAGTCGCCGATGCGCTCCATCGGTTGTCCACAAGGCCGCGAATTGTCCACATGTTGATCTTCGTCACTGGATTTCCCTTGGGGCGCCGATAGACTGGCTTCGGGGTCGCCCCCCTGGGCGTGGTGGGGGCTGCCGTTGCGGTGAAAGATGATCACGTTTGGTGGCTGGGTGGGGCGTTGCGGGGTATTGAAGTTCGTGTGGCCGGGCGTTGAATTATCTGTGTCCGGGCGGCATTCCCTTAATTGTTAACGGCGAATCCCCACTTTTCGGGGCTTGTTGTTTCTGTTGGCTGCGGGCACAGTTCCGGTTGTGCGGCGGCGATGGCTCGTGTTCGCAGGCCGTACTGCGCGCGTCGGAGGGCGCGGACGGTCAATCCCGTCTCCGCGTCCAGGAGCCTCACGGAACCATACGGAGAAACCCATGCAGCGCAGGTCCAGGATTGCCATGTGGTCGGCTGGCGTGGCCGTGGTCGCCGCGGCCGCCACGGTCACCTTCTACCCGCACGCGGACGCACCGGCGGTGCGTCCCGCGGCGAGCAGTCTGCCGACTCCGTCCCACATCGTGGTGGTGGTGGAGGAGAACCACTCGTACTCGGACATCATCGGCAATACCTCACAAGCACCCTATTTCAACCAGCTCGCCTCCCAAGGCGCCCTGCTGACGTCGTCCTACGCCGTCTCGCACCCGAGCGAGCCGAACTACATGGCGCTGTTCGCCGGTAGCACGTTCGGCCTCTCCTCGGACGCCTGCCCGACGAACGAGGGAACGACCGCGAACCTCGGTTCGGAGGTGTTGGCAGCGGGCGACACCTTCAAGGGCTACTCCGAGGGCCTGCCCTCGACCGGTTCGACCACCTGCACGTCCGGGAAGTACGCGCGCAAGCATTCGCCGTGGGTCAACTTCAGCAACGTGCCCGCCTCGGACTCGGTGCCGTTCACGTCGTTCCCGACGGACTACTCGACCCTGCCGAGCCTGTCGTTCGTCATTCCGAACCTCAGCGACGACATGCACGACGGCACGATCACCCAGGCCGACACTTGGCTGAACAACAACCTCTCGGCCTACGCGACCTGGGCGCAGTCCAACAACAGCGTGCTGATCGTGACCTGGGACGAGGACGACTACTCCGAGAACAACCAGATTCCCACGATCGTGGTTGGCCAGCCGGTGAAGCCGGGTCAGTACGGCGAGAACGTCAACCACTACAACGTGCTCGCCACGCTGGAGCAGATCTACGGCGTGAACGCGGTCGGCAACAGCTCGGGCGCTGCGGCGATCACCGACATCTGGAACTGACGATCGTTGTTCGTCGGGACGATCCGAGTTCGCTCGGGTCGTCCCGACGAGTACTTGCCGGAGGCTGCGGATGCGGTGGGTTCGCTTCGCGTTGTTGGCCGTCGTGGTGTCGGCGACCGCGTTGATCGGCGCGACGCCGGACTCGTCGAACCTGCGCGTCAGCGCGCAGAGTTGCGGTGCACCACCGAGTCAACTCCTCGCGGGGCCGGTCGCGTTGACGGTTGCCAATGACGCCAAGGCATTCGCGGCCGTCTACCTGATCGATCCCGCCGGGCGAGTGTATGCCGAGATACCGTCACTCACGCCGGGCAAGACGCTGCCGCTGGGCACCACGCTCGGCGCGGGGACGTATGCGGTGCGGTGCGTGTTCACCGACGGCACCGTGCGCACGTCGTCGACGATCACCGTGACCGGCCGGACGACCGGGGCGGTGCCGGGGTTCGTGCCGCTGCCGGATCTGGCGATGACGGGGCCGGTCAACGCCTACCGGGACTGGGTCGGCGGGCAACTGCCGGGTTTGCTCGCGGCGTGCGATCAACTGGCGGGTGATGTGGATCGCGGGGATGTCGGCGCGGCGAAGGTGGACTGGCTGAGCGCGCATCTGGACTATGAGCGGCTTGGTGCCGCGTACAACTCCTTCGGCGACTTCGATCAGGCCATCGACGGGCTCGCGAAGGGGTTGCCGCTGGGCACAGCCGATCCGAGTTGGACCGGGTTTCACGCACTCGAATACGCCTTGTGGCACGGGGGAGCGGACGCGGGGTCGTTGGCGCATGGGCTGGTGGACTCGGTGAACGGGTTGATCGCCGATTTTCCCAGCGAGGAGGTCGATCCGGGCGACCTGCCGCTGCGCGCGCACGAGATTCTGGAGAACGCCATGCAGTTCCAGTTGACGGGCATGGCCGACTACGGCAGTGGCACGACGTTGGCGACGTTGGACGCGAATACGCAGGGCACGGCCGAGGTGTTGAGTGTCCTGACGCCGTTGATCACGCCGCGTGATCCGGGGCTGCTTCGGACGGTCGACGCGGATCTTGCTTCGGTGCGGGGTGCGGTGGTTGCCGCACAGAAGGAGGAGCCGGGGGCGCGCGGGCGGTTGGATGGGGAGTTGGGTGGGTTGTTGGAGGAGCTGGCCGAGGTCCCGGATCTGTTGGCACCGAGGACATCCGGATGAGTGGGAATGTGGGGCGGCGGACATTTCTGCGGGGTGCGGCGGCAGGAGTGTTGGGGACGGCGGCGCTGGCTGGTGGGGTGGCGGCAGGGGAGGCCGAGCGGGCGCCTGATCTGGGTGGGCGAGTTGTTCCTTACGCTGGCCCGAATCAGGCCGGGATCGTGACGCCGCCGCAGGAGGCGGCCACCTTTCTCTCGTTCAACGCGATCGCCGGGGATCGGGCGGCGCTGGGTGAGTTGTTCAGGACGTTGACCGAGCGGGTGCGGTTTCTGACCACGGGCGGGGCACCGGATGCGACCGAGGTGGCTTCGCCGCCGGTGGACAGTGAGACGCTGGGGCCAGTGGTGCCGGCGGATGGGTTGACCATCACGGTCGGGGTTGGTGCGAGTCTGTTCGACGGACGCTATGGGCTTAGCGGGCGCAAGCCCGCGCATTTGGTGGCCATGCCGGTGTTTCCGGACGACAATATGGCGAACTCGACCGAGCTGCACGGAGACATCAGCCTGCAAGTATGCGCGGACTCGCGGGACACGGTGATGCACGCGGTGCGGGACATCGCGAAACACACCCGCGCGGGAATGCAGCCGGTGTGGAAGATCGACGGCTTCCACGCGGCCCCGCGTCCGACCGGAACTCCGCGCAATCAGCTCGGGTTCAAGGACGGTATCGCCAATCCGGACGTGACCGATCAGACCGTGCTCGACGCGCTCATCTGGACTCAGGGCGGCCGGGACGGTGAACCGGACTGGACGCACGGCGGCTCGTACCAGGTGGTGCGGATCATCCGGATGCTGGTGGAGTTCTGGGACCGGGTGTCGCTGCACGAGCAGGAGACGATGATCGGTCGGCGACGGGATTCCGGTGCGCCGTTGGATGGGGTGGATGAGAGCGATCTGCCGAACTATGCCGCTGATCCGCTGGGGCTGACCGTGCCGATGAAGGCGCACATTCGGTTGGCCAATCCGCGTACTTCGGCGACGAGCGCACAGCAGATCCTGCGCAGGGGGTACAACTACGATCGCGGGCTTGATGTCGACGGCAATCTCGACGTCGGGTTGGTGTTCTGTTGCTATCAGCAGAATGTGTCGCGGCAGTTCCAGGCGGTGCAGGCCAGGTTGGTCGGCGAGCCGTTGGTCGACTACATCGAGCCGACCGGCGGCGGCTACTTCTTCGCGCCGCCGGGCATTCAGGGGCCTGACGACTACCTGGGCAGCGGCCTGTTCGGCTGACTGGCAGGATGGCGGGGTGGTAGCCAAGCGCAGCGCCGGGATCCTGTTGTACCGCAGGTCGGCCGAGGGAGTGGAAGTCCTGTTGGGACACATGGGCGGGCCGTTCTGGGCGCGCAAGGACGAGGGCGCCTGGTCCATTCCCAAGGGAGAGTGTGAGCCGGACGAGGCGGCGCTCGCGGCGGCGCGGCGGGAGTTCCAGGAGGAGTTGGGGCTGCCGGTGCCGGATGGCGAGCTGGTCGAGTTGGGTGAGGTGCGGCAGTCCGGCGGCAAGGTGGTGACCGCGTGGGCCCTGGCGGGTGATCTTGATCCGGCGTCGGTGGTGCCGGGGACGTTCGAGATGGAGTGGCCTCGCGGGTCGGGGAAGGTCAAGGAGTTTCCGGAGATCGATCGGGCGGAGTGGTTCGATCTTGGGGCAGCCGAGGGAAAGATCGTCGCAGGTCAGCGGCCTTTGCTCGGGCGGTTGGCCGAATTGGTGGGGTAGGCGGATCCCTCCGGGTGGCTCTTGTGGCGATCAGGCGTGCTCGGTTAGCCTCGGCCTGAATTAGGCAGACTTCCTAACGATTCGCGGGAGGACGACGTGACGTCCCCAGCAGAGCCCCAGCCGAGTGCCACTCGACGCAACTTCCTACTGGGTTCGGCCGCGGTCGGGGCCGGTCTGGCCAGTGGCGCGGTGTTCTCGGGCAGCGCGGCCGCCGCCGACGCCGGACACCCGCCGGGCACGGTCGGGCAGGTACTGGCCAACAACGTCGGCTACGAACTCAACGGGCCCAAACAGGCCGTGATCGCCGACAACGAGCCGTTCGTTCCGTCGCGTCCGTTCGAGGTACTGGACGTGAACACGGGCGCGGTGGCCTATCGGGGCACAGCGCACTATGTCGGGCCGGTGCCGGACTGGGCGGCCAGCAGTTTTCCCACCGTGCCAACGCAGTACTGGGTGGCCGACTTCTCCGGGCTGGCCACGGCAGGCCGCTACGTCGTCCAGTTACCCGGTGCGGGCTACGCTTCCGCGTCCGCGCCGTTCTGGATCGAGGCCGACGTACTCGAACGTCGCGCGCTCTCGCACATGGTGCACTACTTCAAGGATTCCCGGTCCTGCGGCCAGTACGACAAGTTCGACCGCAGCCTGCCCATGCAGGGCAGCACGACCGCTCGCTACGACGCGCACGGCGGCTGGTACGACGCGGCGGCCGACTGGGGCAAGCATTTCACCCAGCTTTCCGATGTCTCCTACTTCAACACGCTTTCGATCCCGCTCACCGCATGGGTGTTGCTGCGCGCCTATGACGCGCTGGCCGCGCGCAACGACCAGAACCTGACCTCGCTACTGAGCTGGACCCTGGACGAGGGTCTGTTCGGCGCGGATTTCCTGACCAGGGTGCATGTGCGGGGCTCCTCGTTCTACGGCTCCATCGAGCAGCCGGAGGCCGACGATCTCGGCATCGACCCGACGCAGCGGTCGCTGAGCACGCATCAGGTCGACTACCGGGAGGGCGGCGGGCTGGCCATCGCCGCGCTGGCCAGGGCCAGCACCTATCCGGTTTCCGGCGACTACACCAGCGCCGAATACCTTGCCGCCGCCCAGGACGCGTTCGCGTTCCTCCAGGTCAACAACGTCAAGATGACCAATGACGGCAAGGAGAACATCCTCGACGACTACAACGCGCTGCTCGCCGCGACCGAGCTGTTCAAGGCAACGCACAACGCCATTTACCAGCAGGCGGCCGATACTCGGGCACAGAATCTGGTGAACCGGCTGGTCTCCTGGACGACGTATCAGAACTACTGGCGCGCGGATGATGTGGATCGGCCGTTCTTCCATCCGTCGGACGCGGGATTGCCGGTGGTCAGCCTGCTCAACTACCTCGACATCGCCGGTCCGGCCATGCGTACCAGCGTCCTGGCCACGGTGACGAAGTCGCTGCGGTTCGAGTTGGCGGTCACCCACGAGGTGTGCAACCCGTTCGGCTATGCGCGGCAACTGGTGCAGGACTCGACCGGCAAGCGGTACAGCGGATTCTTCTTCCCGCACAACGTGACCCCGCGTTCCCAGGACCAGTGGTGGCAGGGGGAGAACGCCCGGCTCGCCTCGCTGGCGACCGCGGCAAGGATGGTCGCCAAGACCAGCACCGACGCATCGTTCACCGCGCAGTTGCGGACCTACGCGGCGAACCAATTGAACTGGATCGTCGGGGTGAACCCGTTCAACGTGTGCATGATGGACGGTCCCGGCCGGGAGAACCCGCTGTACCTGGAATACTTCGACACCAACCAGCCGGGTTCGTGGCGCTGGCTGCGCTCGGCGGGCGGGATCGTCAACGGCATCACCGGGCGCGCGGTGGACGGCAGCGGCATCCA
>DASYBO010000375.1:0-24806 GCA_036500685.1 Pseudonocardiaceae bacterium
GCCGCCCGCCACGAACTTGGCCGGTGGCAGCGGTGGCACGGCGGTGCGGATGGGCCAGGCCTTGTTGTAGAGGTTGAAGACCGGCTGGACGGAGACCAGGTCCATGTGCGCGTCGTAGTAGGCGTCCAGGGTGCCGACGTCGCGCCAGTAGCCTCGGTCGCGTTCGGTGGCGCCGGGGACCTCGTTCTCGTCGAAGTCGTAGACGGCGGCATCATCGCGTTCGACGAACATGGGGATGATGTCGCCGCCCATGTCGTGCGCGGAGTCGGGGTTGCCCGCGTCCTCGCGCAGCGCGGCGACCAGCGCTTCGGTCGAGAACACGTAGTTGCCCATCGAGGCGAAGGTGACGTCCGGGTCGTCGGGCACGTGTGGCGGGTTGGCCGGTTTCTCCAGGAATCGGGTGATCTTGCCGTCGGCGTCGGAGTCGATGCAGCCGAAGCTGCTGGCCTCCGAGCGCGGCACCCGGATGCCGGCGACGGTGACGCCGGCGCCGGACTCGATGTGCCGCGCGACCATCTGCGCGGGATCCATCCGATACACGTGGTCGGCGCCGAACACCACGATGTAGTCGGGGTCCTCGTCGCGCACCAGGTTCAGCGACTGGTAGATCGCGTCGCCGCTGCCGGTGTACCAGCGCGGGCCGAGGCGCTGTTGCGCCGGCACCGGGGTGATGTACTGGCCCAGGACGCTGGACAGTCGCCAGGTGGTGGAGATGTGCCGGTCCAGTGAGTGCGACTTGTACTGGGTCAGCACGCAGAGCTGGTGAAAGCCGGCGTTGACCAGGTTGGACAGCACGAAGTCGACGAGGCGGTAGTTTCCGCCGAACGGCACGGCCGGCTTCGCGCGGTCTGCGGTCAACGGCCAGAGCCGCTTTCCCTCACCGCCGGCCAACACCATGCCCAGCACGTGAGGCTGTTGTGCCTTCACCCTTGTGACCTTATCGATGTCAGCGTCCGACGACCAGCAGCGACGAGCCACCGAATCCTTTCGGCGGGATGACGTTCACCTCGCTGCCACATTGGTGCCCCACTTCCGCCATCGCTGCGACTAGCCTGATCACTCGTGCGCATCGGCCTGTTGACTCGTGAATATCCCCCCGAGGTGTACGGGGGTGCCGGCGTCCATGTGGGCGCGTTGGTTCCGCAGCTGCGTGAACTCATCGACGTGGACGTGCACTGTTTCGGCGCGCCGCGAACCGAGTTGGACGCGCACGCCTACGCGCACCAGCCCGCGCCGGGGTTCGAGCGCGCCAATCCAGCGCTGTCAACACTTTCCGTCGACCTGGCGATCACCGCGGCGCTGGCCGATCGTGACGGGGTGCCACCGGACCTGGTCCACTCGCACACCTGGTACGCGAACATGGCAGGCCATCTGGGGAAACTGCTCTACGGCATCCCGCACGTGGTGACGGCGCACTCGCTCGAACCGCGCAGGCCGTGGAAGGCCGAACAGCTCGGCGGCGGCTACCAGCTCTCCTCCTGGGTGGAGCGCACCGCCTACCACGCGGCCGACGGGATCATCGCGGTCAGCGACGGCATGCGCCGCGACGTGCTGGAGGTGTACCCGGAGCTGGATCCGGCGCGGGTGCACGTGGTGCGCAACGGCATCGACACCAGCGCCTACCACCCGGTGACCGGCACCGACGTGCTGCGCAAGTACGGGATCGACCCGAACAAGCCGACCGTGGTGTTCGTGGGCAGGATCACTCGGCAGAAGGGCGTCGAGCATCTGATCGCGGCCGGTCGGGACATCGACCCGAACGCGCAGCTGGTGTTGTGCGCGGGAGCGCCGGACACGCCGGAGATCGCCGAGGAGACGAAGGCGGCGGTGGCCGAGCTGACCGCGCGGCGCGCCGGGGTGTTCTGGATCCAGAAGATGCTGCAACCGGCCGAGGTCCGGCAGTTACTGAGCAACGCGACGGTGTTCGTGTGCCCTTCGGTCTACGAGCCGCTGGGCATCGTGAACCTGGAGGCCATGGCCTGTGGCACCGCGGTTGTCGCCTCCGATGTCGGGGGTATACCCGAGGTTGTCGACCAGGGCCGGACCGGGCTGCTGGTGCACTACGACGAGCAGGACGTGTTCGCCTTCCGCAGCGGGCTGGCGACGGCGATCAACGAGTTGATCGCCGCGCCGGACCGGGCCGGCGCCATGGGCGAGGCCGGCCGGCAGCGGGCGATCGACGAGTTCTCCTGGGCGAGCGTTGCCGAGCAGACGGTCGCGGTCTACGAGTCACTGCTGAGCAAGGACTGACGAAGCGACGGGGGCCAACTTGCGCAGGGTGAGCGCGAGCGCGATCACCACCACGATGAAGGCACCGGTGTACACGGTCAGGCCGGACCAGCCGCTGCCGGTGAACGCGATCCCTCCGACGGATCCGCCGATGCTTGACCCGAGGTAGTAGCAGAACAGGTAGACGGCCGAGCCCTGCACGCCCAGCCGCGCCGAGCGGGCGCCGACCCAGCCGCTGGCGACCGAGTGGGCCGCGAAGAAGCCGGCGGTGGTGATCACCAGTCCGACGATCACCAGGACCAGGTTGTCCGGCACCATCAACGCCAACCCGGCGATGGTGATGACCGCCATCACCCAGAGCAGTTTGGGCCGGCCGAACCGGTCGACGAGCCGCCCGGCGAACGCGGAGGCGAAGCAGCCTGCCAGGTACACCACGAAGATGAGGCCGACGACGACCTCGGGCAGGTTGAATCCCGGCCCCAGCAAACGGAAGCCGAGGTAGTTGTAGACGGTCACGAAGCAGCCCATCAGCAGGAAGCCTGCCGCGAACAGGCGCAGCAGCCCGGTGTCGGTGAACGCGCGCAGCACGGCTGAGGCCAATGGCTTGAACCGCAACGGGCGCGGCGTGAAATGCCGCGACGGCAGGATCGACAGCCGGAAGATCACCGCGCACAGCAGCGCGACGCCGCCGATCACGCCCAGCGCCCAGCGCCAGTTGGACACGTCGTCGATGAGGCCGGCGAGCAGTCGCCCGATCATGCCGCCGATGCCGTTGCCGGCGACGTAGAGGCCCATACCGAAACCGAGCGAGCCGCGGTGCAGTTCCTCGGCGAGGTAGGACATGGCGACCGCCTGCAAACCGGCCAGCGCCAAGCCTTGCAGGCCGCGGATCACCAGCAGGACGGTGAAGTTCGGGCTGAAAGCCACGAGTATTCCCAGTCCCGCCGCGGTGAACATCGAGGCGGCCATCATCGGGGTGCGGCCGAGTGCTTCGGACAGCACGGTCAGCGGGATCACGCCGATGGCCAGCGCGGCGGTGGACACCGAGACGACAAGGCTGGCCGAGGCCGGGCCGAGGTGGAAGTCGGTGGCCAGCGCGGGCAGCAGGGCCTGCACGCAGTACAGCGCGGTGAAAGTGGCGAGGCCGGCGGCGAACAGGGCGAGGGTGATCCGGCGGAAGCCGGGCGAGGACCGCTCGTGCCGGTCGAGGTTGTCGACGGGACGGGTGCTGGTGCTGGTGGCGGGGGTTGCTGCGGTCACTCACATCACGCTAGGTAGTCCTGTTTGATCCGTCCAATACGATGAACCGAGCTGATTGATCCACCCATGAATCAATCAGTGTTGACCTGCGGTCGATCGGGAGAAGGGCGAGCGACGTGACGAAGGAGACGGAGGCGCTCGCACCGCGACTGGCCCTGTTGGTGGCGCTCGCGGAGGAGCGCAACGTGACCAGGGCTGCTGCCCGACTCGGCATTCCGCAGCCGACGGTGAGCCGGTGGCTGGCCGCGCTCGGCGCCGACCTTGGCACGCCGATCGTGCGGCGCGACGGGCGCGGCATCCAGTTGACCAGGGCCGGCGAATATCTCGCGCAGGCGGCGGGCGACGCGCTCGCGATCCTGTCTCGGGGCTACCGGCGGGCGCTGGCCGAGGCCGACCCGGAACAGGGCGAGGTGGTGCTGGCCTTCCTGCACACCATGGGCGCGCTGCGCATCCCGGCGCTGCTGCGCGCGTTCCGCGCCGATCATCCGAGGGTGCGCTTCAGCTTGTCGCAGGGCGACATGGAGGAGGTGCTGGGGCATCTGCGCGCCGGTCGGGTCGATCTGGCGCTGACCTCGCCGCTGCCGCCCGCGCCGGAGTTCGATTCGGTCGAGCTCGATCAGCAGGAACTGGTGGTGACCGTGCCGGCCGGACATCGGCTGGCCCGGCGGAGTTGGGTTCGGATGGCCGAACTGGCCACGGAGTTGTTCGTCGGCACCAAGACCGGGACCGGGTTGCGCCAGCTGACCGACGAACTGTGCGCCTCGGCCGGGTTCACGCCGAGCTACGCGTTCGAGGGCGACGAGGTGGACACGTTGCGCGGACTGGTCGCGGCCGGGTTGGGGGTGGCGATCCTGCCCAACGCGGAATGGGTACTGCCGCCGAACGTGACGGAGCTTTCCTTGCGGCCCAAGGCTTCCCGCTCGATCGGGCTGGCCTGGATCGCGGACCGGCCACTGACTCCGGCCGTGCTCGCGTTCCAGGATTTCGCCGTACGCCAAGCGAATCGAGGGTGAACGCGACGGCGCCCCGGCCGGAAAAGCCGGGGCGCCAACGGAAACGCGTCAGCTGTTGCGCAGCTTGCTCGACGTCGAGCGCCACTGCACCGTCGGGCGCATGGCGGCGAGGTCGACCCGGTCCGCGTACTGCTCGGCGATGGTGAACAGCGAGGTGATCAGCGTGTCGGAGAGCAGGTGCGGCTCAAGGCCGAGCGAGGGAAGCCCGGTGTGCACCACGTTGTAGTAGTGCGAGCCCTCCTCGACGCGCGGGTTGGTCACGTTCTCGACCTCGACCGGACGCGGCGAGAGGTTCGCGACGGTCTTGGCGATCTCGGCAACCGACATCCATTCGGTGATCTGGTTGAACACGCGGAACTCGCCACGCTCGGCCGGGTTCTCCACGGCCAGCCGGATGCACTCGGCGGTGTCCCGGATGTCGATCATGCCTCGGGTCTGGCCGCCCGCGCCGTACACGGTCAGCGGGTGACCGAGGACGGACTGGATGACGAAGCGGTTGAGCACGGTGCCGAAGATGGCGTCGTAGTCGAACCGGGTGGCCAGGCGCGGGTCACGCGCGGTCTGCGGGGTCTCCTGGCCGTACACGACGCCCTGGTTCAGGTCGGTAGCGCGCAGGCCCCAGATCCGGCAGGTGAACTCGATGTTGTGCGAGTCGTGCACCTTGCTGAGGTGGTAGAACGAGCCCGGCTTCTTGGGGTAGAGCATCCGGTCCTTGCGGCCGTTGTGCTCGACCTCCAGCCAGCCCTCCTCGATGTCGATGTTGGGCGTGCCGTATTCGCCCATTGTGCCCAGCTTCACCAGGTGAATGTCCGGGTTGATCTCGGCGATCGCGAACAACAGGTTCAGGTTGCCGACGACATTGTTCTGCTGGGTGTAGACCGCGTGCTTGCGGTCGATCATGGAATACGGTGCGGAACGCTGTTCAGCGAAATGCACGATCGAATCCGGTTCGAATTCACGCAGAGTTGCGTTGACGAATTCGGCGTCGCACAGGTCGCCGACATAAGTAGCCAGTCGCTTACCGGACACCTCGGCCCAAGCATCGACCCTGACCTGCAACGGCTCAATCGGAACCAGGCTCTGCACGCCCATTTCGTGGTCGTATGAACGACGAGCGAAATTGTCCAGTACCGCCACCTCGTGGCCCGCATCGGACAAGTGCAGTGCCGTCGGCCAACCGAGATAGCCATCGCCACCGAGAACGAGGACGCGCACGGGAAACCCCTTCCATGATTTCGTTCTTCACGCCGGAACGTACCGTGGGCGTTCCGTCTTTACCTTATGGACGAACCTGTGAGTTGACTAAAGACCTGGTCCCGGGCTCGCTCTCGGCCGGTGATCGGGGAGGATGAGGGTGTGGTGAGCACCGAGACCTACCCGAACTCCACCGATGAAACCGCTGCCGAAACGCCGCGCCGTCGCCGGTGGCTACCCAGCCGCCGACTCATTGCCAGGCTAGGGCAGTTCGCGGTCGGCTCGGTAGTGTCAACGGTTGTCAGTCAGGCCACTCTGACCGGCTTCTACTACTGGGGCCACTCCACCGCGCTCGAGGCATCGGCCGCCGCGTTCATCGCGGGCGCGATTCCGGCTTTCCTGATCAACTGGCACTGGACCTGGTCCCGCAAGGGGCGTCCGGCCATGCTCACCGAACTGCTGCCCTACCTGCTGATCACGTTCACCGGCGGACTCGCCGCGACCGGGCTCACCACCCTGGCCGACAAGGTCATCAACCCGCTGATCGCCGGCCGAGGCGAGCGCAGCCTGGTTCTCGACTGCGCCTACCTCGGCAGCTACGGGGTGTTCGTGCTGGTCAAGTTCACGCTGCTTGATCGACTGATGACGCGACGGAGGCGGACGGTAGCGGTCGCCGCGTAAAGCGCCGCATGACGTACTCGCGGACCCAGGTCCCGGTCATCACCTTGCTGTAGTTCATGCCGTAGACGAAGTTGTTGCCCTTCTTCGTCGTGCCGGCCGAACGCACCCGCATGGTCATCGGCAGTTCGAGCAGCCGAGCGCCACCGGCCAGCGCGCTGACCAACAGTTCGGAAGCCTGGTACTGGGGCTGACGCAGGTCGACCGAGCAGGCAAGCGAGGTCCGCATGCCGCGGAAGCCGAACGAGGTGTCGGTGATCCGCCGCGCGGTCAGGATGCTGGCCAGCGCGGCGAAGACCCGGACGCCGAGCCAGCGCACCCGGTCGTCGCCAGGAGCGACCCCGAGCCGGCGCGAACCCGTTGTGAAGTCGGCCTCGTTGTCCATCAGCGGCCGCAGCAGCATGGGCATCTCGGCGTTCTCGTACTGGCCGTCCGCGTCCGTGGTGATCACGTACTCGGCGCCGCCCATGGCCGCGAGGTGGTACCCGAGCCGAAGCGCGGCGCCCTGGCCCCGGTTGGTCGGCGCGACGCAGGTGTAGGCGCCGTGTTCGGCCGCGACCCGCGCCGTGGCATCCGTGCACCCGTCGATCACCACCAGGACGTCGACGGGCAGGCCGCAACACTCCTTGGGGAGGTTGTCGAGCACCCCGCCGATGCCGCCCTCCTCGTTGTAGGCGGCGATCACCACCAGTACCGGCTTGAAGTCCGGCGCACCGTAGCGATCAGTGAAGTCGTTCATCGCCGACCAGTCGACCTGGTCGGGGAACGACGACAACAGCGAACGGCGGGACTTCGTCGCCGGCCGCTTCGTTGGTCCCATCAGGACAGTCATCCCGAGCACACCTCCTAGCGGCAGCAAGACTAAGCCAGGAAGCTGATATCTCCATGAGAACTCGAACATCGCCGACGCGAACAGCAGGACGAGACCAAAACCCGTGGCCAGCAGGGTGATCGCGCGGATTCCGGACCGGCGGCGGGCGTAGCCGAACCCGCCAATCAGTCCGAATACGGCGAAGATCCCCTGTAACGGCCCCGGAACATAGCCTCCATCCAACTGATAATCACGTAAGAATGCCGCGACGCCGTCGTTGACCATGGGATCTTCGCCGCCGTATCGAATGGCGGTATCCCAGACCTGCGGCTCGTCAATCGACCAAAGCGGATAAAAAGTTTGAAACTGCCAGCGCTCAACGGGTACGTCCCCCGGCCGGGTTGTCCGCCCCGGTTCGAAGCCCTTGGCGAAGTCGCCGAGGATCGCGTCGGCCACCGCGCCCGGCTCTCGCTCGATCACGCCGACCGCGAAGCGGTGCTGCAACTCCCCCAGTGTCATGCCGGCCGGGAGGAACGCGGGCCAGCCCGGCCCGCCGACCAGGTGCGCGTAGTAGTCGACGCCCTTGCGCTCGTTCAACGGTTCCGACGGACACAGCTGCGACAGGTCGGCGGAGAGCTGCAACTTGGCGCAGTCGGCGACGTTCGCGGTGCGGCCGTAGAGGACGTCGCCGGAGGACCCGCTCAGGCCCCACTGCCCGGTCTGCCGGTGGAAGTAGCCCGCGTAGCAGAACAACACCAGCGCGAAGCAGGACAGCATCGTCGCGCACCGGGCGGCGATCAGCCACCAACCGGAACGGGAGCGCCACGCGCCGCCCGCGATCACCAGATAACCCAGTAGCGGCAAGGCCAACGGCACCGCGATGGTCCGCACGACCACCGCGCAACCCAGCAGCAGACCGGCGATCGCGGCCCGCTTCGGGGTTGGCACACCGCGCGCGGCCACCAACCACAGGACCGCGATCAGCAGCACTTCCAGCCACACGTCGGACATGACGTTCTGCTCGATCTGCACCTGATAGGCGTCCAGCAGGATCGGCGCCGCCGCGATCGCGGCCAGCCAGTGCCGTGCTCCGTGCCGCAATGCCAACGCGTACACCGCGACGCCGATGCCGAGCCCGGCAAGGTGTTGGATCCCGGTCACCCCGCGCAGGCCGCCGAGGTGCAGCAGCACCCGCAGGATCAGGTCGTAGCCGATCGGGTCGAGTTGGGTCGGATCGAGCGCGAGCAGGTTGTCCAGGTAGCGGAACGAGTCCACGTACAGGATCGCGGGCTGATAGGCGATGAACGCGCACATCCGCAGCGCGGCACCGAGCATCAGCACCACAAGGAACAGCCAATGTGACCGGACGAAGGTCGTTCGCTCCGCCCGGTCCGTGGCCACCTCGGTAGCTACCTCGTGTTCAGCGCAGCGGGACGGACGCGGCCAGGTCGGTCGCTTCCGTCGCGGCGGCCGCGGTGAAGTCGGCCCATACGGTGCGCAGCCCGTCGGTCAGCGAGTAGGCGGGCTCGTAGCCGAGTTCCCGGCGGGCCTTGGCGATGTCCACGATCACCGCGGGCATCTCGCCGGTCTTGGCCGGGATGTGCTCAGCCGGGATCGGCGCGCCGGTCGCCTCGCGGGCCGCGTCGATCAGGTCGAGCACGCTGACCGACTTGCCGCTGCCGATGATCGCGGTGCCGGTGAACTCGCGCTGCCAGGCCGCGGTGATGCCGGAGACGATGTCCTGCACGTGCACCAGGTCGCGGACCTGCTTGCCGTCGCCGTAGACCTGCACGCCGGTGCCGGTCAGCGCGGCCCGCATCAGCCGGGGCACGAAGCTGTCCTTGGCCTCCATGCCGGGGCCGTAGATGTTGGTGAACCGCAACGTCGCCGTGGTCAGGCCATAGGCGCCTGCGTAGCCGGAGAGCAGCATCTCGCAGGCGGCCTTGGTCGCGCCGTAGGGCGTGAGCGGGCGCAGCGGGATGTCCTCGGTGATCGTCGCGGTCCCGACGTTGCCGACCACCGCGTTGGTCGAACCGAGCAGGAACCGGTTGATGCCGCGCAGGCGCGCCAGTTCGAGCAGGCCCTGGGTCACCTCGACGTTCATGGTGAACGTCTCGGCCGGCTGCTCGGCCGAACGCAGCACCGAGGTGATCGCGGCAAGGTGCACGACCCCGGTCACGTCCGGCGTCATGGCGGCCGAGCGAAGGGCGGGGTCGGTCAGGTCGCCGATGACGGTGGTGACCGTGTCGTCCGGGAAGGGCCGCTGGTCGACCACGGTGACCTCGGCGCCGAGTCCTCGGAAGGCGGCCACGACGGCCCGGCCGACGAACCCGCAGCCGCCGGTGACCAGCACCCGCTGACCGGCGCAGGGCCGAGCTTCAGTTTCACTCACGTTTCTTCGTCCTCACATCACAGCTGGCAGGGCCGGGTGCGTCTGGAACCTACCCGGCCTGCTCGGTGAGGGATTCGGCGAGGGCGACCAGCGTGCGCGCGGCGAACCCGCTCGCACCCGGCGTCACCTCGGCATAGGCGGACTCGGCGCGGCCGGTGCCTGCGATGTCCAGATGCGCCCAGGGCAGTCCGCCGGTGAACTCGCGCAGGAACAGCGCGGCGTGCACCGAAGCCGGATGCGAAGCGCTGCCCATCTGGCGGACGTCGGCGATGTCGCTCTCGATCTCGGCAACGGCCGACTCCAACAGCGGCAGCCGCCACCACGTCTCGCCGACCTCGGCCCCCGCGTCCACGATGCGGCGCGCAAGGTCGTCGGTGCTGGCGAACAGGCCCCCGGTGCGCAGGCCAAGGGTGACCTTGATGGCACCGGTCAGCGTGGCCACGTCCACCAGCAGGTCGGCCTTGAGCTGGCGGACCGCGTAGGCGAGGCCGTCGGCCAGCACCAGCCTGCCCTCGGCGTCGGTGTTGATGGCCTCGGTGGTCCGGCCGCCGTGGTGGCGGATCACGTCGCCCGGCCGGTACGCCGACCCGGACAGATGGTTCTCCGCGGAAGGCACCAGCCCGGTCACCCGGATCGGCAGCCGCAGCTCGGCGATGGCGCGCATGGCCGCGATGACCGCGCCGCCGCCCGCCATGTCGGTGCGCATCAGGTGCATGCCGGGCCCGCGCTTGAGGGAGATGCCGCCGGTGTCGAAGGTGATGCCCTTGCCGACCAGCACCAGGTGCGGCCCCTTGGCGCCGCGCGGCCGCCAGGCCAGTTCGATCAGCCGGGGCGGCCGGGGCGATCCGCCGCCGACCGCGAGCACGCCGCCGAAGCCGTGCTCGGTCAGCCATTGCTCGTCCCGCACGGTCACCGCCAGCCCCGTCACGGTCGAGCCGACCTGCATCGCGGTGTCCGCAAGCCATTCGGGGCATTTCACGTCGGAGGGCATGTTGGCCAGGTCGCGGGTGAGCGCACTGGCCGCCGCCAGCACCGAGGCGCGCACGACGGCCGCCCGCAACCCCGCACTCGCGTCCGCAATGCGCAGGCTGATCGTGCGGACCTTGGCCTTCGGCGCCTGCTCGGTGACCCGGAACCGGTACCCGCCGAGCAGCAGTCCCAGCACCACCGACTCCAACTCGGCCACGTCGATGTCGGCGGGAAGGGCGAGCTCGATGGCGCGCTGCGCGGGCGCGGTGCCGGCTGCCTCCAGCGCGTCATCCGCCGCCCTGGCCAGGGTCGCTCCCGCGGTCCGCCAGTCGATCGGCCGACGCGCACCGACGCCGACCAGCCACGCCTTGGCGGGCCTCGTCGCGTGCAGCTCACCGGCCTTGCCGGTCAGCTCGGCGGCCTCGACGGTTTCGCTGTCGAGCAGGTCGGCTGCCCCCGGCCCTAACCAGACCTCGTCGGTGTCCTCGGGTGCGGGGGCGATGATCGCCGCGCGCAGTGCGCCGCGTCGGATGATGTCCGTCAGCTCGACCTGGGCCAGCGGGGTGGGCACCGCCGGAACGGTGGACGTACGGGCGGGCACGGCAAGCCTCCTTGACGTGGCGGAAATCCCTGGTCACCGAGTGCGTGGGCGCAACTGGGCCAGGAAACGGACAGCCCCGGCTCCGCTCGGCAGCAGCCGCGAAACCGGGGCGCGGACGTGGGGTGTCAAACTCCCTCGACCGGTTGAACGGTCAGCCAGCGGCGCCTTTCAGCGCGTCGCCAAGGGCACTGGCTTCTTCGGCGGACATCTCAACGACGAGCCGGCCCCCACCCTCAAGTGGGACGCGCATCACAATGCCGCGCCCCTCTTTGGTGACCTCAAGGGGACCGTCGCCGGTCCGGGGCTTCATGGCCGCCATAGCGTGCTCCCTCCGTATGATCTTCCCCGTCGACACACCCACGTAAGCCGCCGGTTTGCGCGGCCATTCTCCCCCATCGACACCTTGGACGGAAAACGAGCCGATCTTTTCGTGTCGCGTGACGTGCACCGACGTTCGGTCGAGAACGTAATTCCGGTGCCCGATAGGGACTTCGTAGGTGTGGCGCCGGGTGGCGCGCATCCACATCGGACGACGACATGCATACTCCATGATCGCGTGCTTGATCACTCCCGGCAGCCGGATCGTCACGATGGTTACCGACCCGTTGGATTTTCGTGGTCGAATGGTCGGGCCCGTCCCGTCCCCCGTTCGGAGGTAGTCGGCCGTGTCCGAGCCAGTCCTGCTGATCAGCGATGTCAACGGCGTGCGCACCCTGACCATGAACCGGCCCGCCGCCTTCAACTCGCTGACCAACGAGCTCAAGGACGCGCTGGTCGCTGCTCTACAGGGCGCGGCGGCCGACGACACGGTTCGCGCGGTCGTACTGACCGGCGCCGGCAAGGCGTTCTGCGCGGGCCAGGACCTCAAGGAGCACGTCGCCGCCTTGCAGGCCGGCGAGGCGCGGCTCTGGGAGACCGTTGACAAGCACTACAACCCGATCGTGCGCGCGCTGACCGAAATGCCCAAACCGGTCATCGCCGCGGTCAACGGCATGGCGGCAGGCGCGGGCGCGTCCTTCTCCTACGCCTGTGACCTGCGGATCGCCGCGGAATCGTCGAAGTTCCTGATGGCCTTCGCCAATGTCGGCCTCACCGCCGACTCGGGCGCCTCCTGGACCCTGCCCCGCTTGATCGGCTACGGCCGGGCCATGGAGATGATGCTGTTGGCCAAGCCGGTCACCGCGGCGCGCGCCCTGGAGATCGGCATGGTCACCGAGGTCGTCGCCGACGACGCGGTGCAGGCCACCGCACAGGAATTGGCCGAGCGGATGGCGGCCGGCCCGACCACCGCCTACGGCACGATCAAGGCCGCGCTGCGCGTCGCGGCCGGCGCGGACCTGCCGACCGCTCTGGCCAACGAGGGCAAGGGCCAGCAGTTCGCCGGTGACACCACCGACCACAAGGAAGCCGTCGAAGCGTTCGTGGCCAAGCGCTCGCCCGTTTTCATCGGCCGCTAGCGCCGCTAGGCCCGCGAGCGCCAGCAGTCGACGAGGTGGTCGTCGACCATGCCGGTGGCCTGCATCATCGCGTAGCAGGTGGTCGGCCCGACGAAACCGAAGCCGAGCTTCTTGAGCCGCTTGGACATCGCGGTCGACTCGGCGCTGGTGGGCGGCACCTCGCCGTTGTGCTTCGGCGGGATGTGGTCGGCCGGCGCGAATGACCAGAGCAGGTCGTCGAGCCCGCCGTCCAAGGCCAGTACGGCCTTGGCGTTCTTGATCGCGGCAAGGATCTTGGCTCGGTTGCGCACGATTCCGGTGTCGGCCATCAACCGTTCGACATCGACCTCGGTGAACTCGGCGACCACCTTCGGATCGAAGTCCGCAAACGCTTGCCGGAACCCGGGCCGCTTGCGCAGGATGGTGATCCAGGACAGTCCGGACTGGAAACCCTCCAGGCTCAACCGTTCGAACATGGCCTGCTCGCCGTGCAGCGGCGTGCCCCATTCCTCGTCGTGATAGGCCAGGTAGTCCGGGGTTGATCCGGCCCAACCGCACCGGGCGCGGCCATCCGCGCCGAGGACCGCGTCACTCACCGGCATTCGCCTGCTCGACGGTCGGCGCTTCGATGGCCTCCGGTTCGCCGTCCACCGCGGCCAGCCGCGCGCGCAATTCGTCGATCTCGGTGCTCAGCCTGGCCAGCACCCAGTCCACTTCGGACATCTTGTAGCCGCGGAAAACCTGCTGGAAGCGGACGCCGCGCACGTCGTCCCCGATCAGCTCGCCTGCCGGCAGCCTGGTCGGCGACGCGCCGGGTGGCAGCGGCGGCAGTTCCTCGCCTCGACCGAACACGGCGGAGGCGAGCAGGTAGATCACGGCGGCGACGAGAATCATCACGACGAGGTAGATCAGCGCGGTGCCCACAACGGCGATGGTGACACGTCGAATGTCAAGAAGCACGCAAGGGCCGAGTTAGCACCCTAATACGGGCTAGGACACTAACTCGCTGCTCTCACCGATCGCGCGCGGCGAGCACTTCGCGCATCGGCGGGCGGTCCGCGATGAGCACGTCCGTCGCGTCCGGTAGCCATTCGCCGTCGACCTGCACGAACTGCGTGAACGCGGCAGCGTCGTCGGCCGGTACCGCGCAGCGGGCGAGCGCGGTGCCGAGGATCTGCCTGCTCATCACGCCCAACTGCAGCAGCGACCGGTTCCGGTGCTTGCGCACCCCGAGGTTGACCTGCGCCAATCCGTCGAGCCCGTAGCGCGCGTGCGCGTCGAGCAGCAGCCCGATCTCCACCCCGTAGCCGGCCGCGAACGGGACCGATTCGGCGAACTCCCTGGTCACCGCGTATTCGCCGCCCAATGGCTGGATGACCCCGGCCAGTTCGGGCCGAAGTGCCGCGAGCAGCGGGCGGGCCAGCAGTTCGGTCACCCGGCCGCCGCCGGTGCCGATCTCGGCGCTCTCCAGCCGCAGCGGTCGCCGGTAGAACCCCTTGACCAGGTGCACGCCCGGCTCAGCGATCATCGGGCCGAGCAACGCGGTGACGAAACCCGGATCGGGGTCGATCAGGTCCGAGTCGAGGAAGACGAGCAGGTCTGCGTCGGTCGCGGCGAGGGAACGCCACAACACCTCGCCCTTGCCGGGCAGTGGCGCCAACTCGGACATGACCGCGTCGCGGGCGACGACTCGGGCGCCGGCTCGGGCCGCGACCACGACGGTCCGGTCGGTCGAACCGGAGTCGACCACGACGCACTCATCCACGACCGAACCGACCAGCGGCAGCACGGACGCGACCACCCCGGCCACGGTGTCCTGCTCGTTCAACGCCGGCAGGACCACGCTGACCGTGCGGTCGCCCTTGGCCGCCAACAGCTCCCGGACCGTCCATTCCGGACTCTGCCAGGTGCGTTCCGCGAACCAGTCGCGGCTGGACGCCAGCATCAGGCCAACGCCCGCAGTACCCGAGCGGGTGGCCTGGTGCCGGCGATGCTCGCCACCATGTCGACCACCTGTCGGGTGCGCCGCGCCTCGTGCGCACGGAAGACCCGCGCCCCGCGCCAGGCCGCGACCGAGGTCGCGGCCAGCGTCCCGTCCACCCGGTCCGCCAGTTCGACACCGAGGGTCTCGCCGATGAAGTCCTTGTTGGACAACGCCATCAGCACCGGCCACCCGGTCGCGACCAACTCGTCCAGCCTGCGCAGCAGTTCAAGGCCGTGCCAGGTGTTCTTGCCGAAATCGTGCGTCGGGTCGATCAGCACACCTTGTCTCGGTACGCCGAGCGCGACCACCCGCTCGGCCGACGTGACCAGCTCCGCGACCACATCGGCGACCACGTCGGCGTAGCGGACGCGGTGCGGGTCGGTGCGCGGGCCGAGCCTGCCGGTGTGCGAGCAGACCAGACCCGCGCCGTACTCGGCGGCGACCTCGGCCAGTTGGGGGTCCGCACCGGCCCAGGTGTCGTTGATCAGGTCCGCGCCCGCCGCGCAGGCGGCGGCGCCGACCTCATGTCGCCAGGTGTCGACCGAGATGACGACGTCGGGATGGCGGTCCCGCACGGTCGCCACGAACGGGATCACCCTGCGTAGTTCCTCCTCGACGTCGACGCCCTCGCCGTGCGAGCCCGCGCGGACGCCGCCGATGTCCACGATGTCCGCTCCCTCGGCGATCACCGCGTCGACCCGCGCCAGCGCGGCGGGGTCGGCGAAGGTCGCGCCGCGGTCGTAGAAGGAGTCGCGGGTGCGGTTGACGATCGCCATCACCAGGGCGCGGTCGGTAGCCACCGGGCGGCCGCGGAAGCGCAGGTCATCCGTCACGACCACCGATGGTGCCATGCCCGCGCGCCGGCCTGTCCGCCGAGTGTGAGCACCTGCTACGCCGAACGGGTGTTAGGAAGTCAACGGGACGATTGGCCGACTTCGACTCCCTGGTCAGCGGCCACTCCGGGTACGCTCGGAGCAACCCCTTGAGGAGGATGCGCGGTGCTCTACGCGGTGATCCGAGCCATTCTGGCTCCGCTTGCCAGACTGCTCTACCGACCGACCATCGAAGGCCTTGAGAACGTCCCGAAGGACGGTGCGGTGATCCTGGCCAGCAACCACCTCTCGGTGATCGACAGCTTCCTCATCCCGCTGATCGCGGGCAGGCCGGTGGCGTTCCTGGCCAAGGCCGAGTACTTCGAGGGCCGCAAGCTGCGCCAGCGCTTCGTCGGCGCGTTCATGGGCGCGTTCGGCGCGGTGCCCGTTCAGCGGGGCGCCGGTCGGGCCGCGATCACCGCGTTGGACACGTTGACCGACGTGCTCGCCGCGGGCACGGCCATCGGCATCCACCCGGAGGGGACCCGCTCGCTGGACGGCAGGCTGCACCGCGGCCACACCGGCGTCGCGCAGCTCGCGCTGGTCACCGGTGCTCCGGTCGTGCCGCTGGGCCTGATCGGCACCCAGAACGTGCTGCCGGTGGGCGCGAAGCTGCCCAAGATCGGCCGGTCCATCCGGTTCACCATGCGCTTCGGCGAGCCGCTGGACTTCGCCCGCTACGACGGTCTCGCCGATTCGCCCGCGATCCGGCGTTCAGTGACCGACGAGATCATGTACGCGATCCTGGAACTGTCCGACCAGGTGTACGTGGACGCCTACCACAAGCGTCCCAGCGCGGCCTGAAGAGTTTTCGGCCGGTGATGTCGAGAACCGGCGATCGGCTCCGTCCCCGCGGTGAAAGCGACCAAGATGGGTCGCACCAGCACCGAGGAGAACGACGATGGCCAAGTACCTGCTGCTCAAGCACTACCGCGGCGCACCGGCTTCGATCAACGACGTGCCCATGGACCAGTGGACCCCCGAGGAGATCTCGGCGCACCTGCGGTACATGCGCGAGTTCGCGAAGCGGCTGGAGCAGACCGGCGAGTTCGTCGAGAGTCAGGCGCTCACCCCGGACGGGATCTTCGTCCGGTACGACGGTGAGGGGCGCCCGCCGGTCACCGACGGCCCGTTCGCCGAGACCAAGGACGTCATCGCCGGCTGGATGGTGATCGACGTGGACAGCCACGAGCGCGCGATCGAACTGGCCGGGGAGCTCTCAGCCGCTCCGGGCGCGGGCGGGAAGCCGATCCACGAGTGGCTTGAGCTGCGTCCGTTCATGGGCTCGTCGCACACGATCACGGAATGACGATCGACGAGGCCCTGCTCAGGAGCCTCACGCCGAGCGTGCTCGGCATCCTCGTCCGCCGCGGAGCCGACTTCGCGGCGGCCGAGGACGCCGTGCAGGACGCCTTGGTCGAGGCGATCAGGGTCTGGCCTGCCGACCCGCCGAAGGACCCCAAGGGCTGGCTGATCACCGTGGCCTGGCGGCGGTTCCTGGATGCGGCCAGAGCGGACACCGCTCGGCGCAGGCGTGAGGACGTCCCGGACGAGGAGCCCGCGCCGGTGTCCTCGGTGGACGACACGCTCCAGCTCTACTTCCTGTGCGGGCACCCGTCGCTGACGCCTTCGTCGGCGGTCGCGCTCACGCTGCGTGCCGTCGGCGGGCTGACCACGCGCCAGATCGCCGAGGCCTACCTGGTGCCCGAGGCGACCATGGCGCAGCGGATCAGCCGAGCCAAGCGCACCGTGGCCGGCGTGCGGTTCGACCAGCCCGGCGATGTCGCCACCGTCCTGCGCGTGCTCTACCTGGTGTTCAACGAGGGCTACTCGGGCGATGTCGACCTGGCCGCCGAAGCCATCCGGCTCACCCGGCAACTCGCGACGGTGATCGATCACCCTGAGGTGGCCGGCCTGCTCGCGTTGATGCTGCTGCACCACGCCCGGCGTGCGTCCCGGATCACCGCCGACGGCGGCCTGGTGCCGCTGGCCGAGCAGGATCGCGGCCGGTGGGACACCGAGGCGATCGCCGATGGCGTCGAGATCCTGCAGGCGGCCCTTGCCAGGGACCGGCTCGGCGAGTTCCAGGCTCAGGCGGCCATCGCGGCCCTGCACGCGGACGCGCCCACCGCCGAGGACACCGACTGGGTGCAGATCGTCGAGTGGTACGACGAACTCGTGCGGCTGACCGAGAGCCCGGTGGTCCGGCTCAACCGCGTGGTGGCCGTCGGCGAGGCCGACGGAGCGCGCGCCGGGCTGGCCGCGCTCGCGGAGTTGACCGACTCACTGCCCCGGCACGCCGCGGTGGCGGCGTACCTGCACGAGCGCGACGGCGACCTGGCGACGGCGGCCCGGCTCTACGCGGAGGCGGCGCGGAAGGCACCCAACCTGGCCGAGTGCGAGTACCTGACCCGCCAAGCGGCCCGACTCAACGCCCGCCGGATTACCTGACCAGGCCCTGTTCGGCCAGCGCGTGCAGCACCTGTTGGCCCGCTGGGGCGAGTTTGGGTGCGTCGGCGAGGCCGATCCAGGCCAGTTCGGCGATCTCCCTGCCGGGCACGAGTTCGCCGTCGTGTTCGGCCCAGTAGCAGGCCATCCGGACTTCTCGTCCGTTCGCCCAGCCGTCGGCCCGGTCCTGGATGAGGTCGAAAAGGCGCACGCTGGCCGGGTCGATGCGCACGCCGAGTTCCTCGGCGATCTCCCTGGCCAGTGCGTTCGGGTCGCTCTCGCCGGGTTCGCGTTTGCCGCCTGGCAGGTAGAAGTACGCCTTGCCCCTGGTTCGCACGTTGAGGAGTTTGCCGTCGCGGACGATGATCCAGGCCAGCACGTCGATGGGTTCTTCGGCGGGTTTGGTCGGCTCCGAGGTCGGCGCCCGCTTGCGTTCCGGTGCCCGGTAGCCGGCGAAACTGTCGAGCAGCGTCGCGGGATCGGCGCTGACCGCGATCATGTCTCGATAGGCGGGACGCAGGAATCCGGCGTCCACCATGTGATCGACCATCGTCAGCAGCGGCTGGTAGAAGCCCTCGACGTCGACGAGGCCGATCGGCTTGTCGTGCAACCCGAGTTGCGCCCAGGTCCACACTTCGAACAGTTCCTCGAGGGTGCCGGCGCCGCCGGGTAGCGCGAGGAACCCGTCGGCCAACTGAGCCATGCGGGCCTTGCGTTCGTGCATGTCCGCCACGACGTGCAGTTCGGTCAGGCCGGAGTGTGCGAGTTCGCGGCCGGCCAAATGAGTCGGGATCACGCCGATGGCCTCACCGCCCGCCGCGATCACCGCGTCGGCGACCGCGCCCATGGTGCCGACGCTCGCACCGCCGTAGACAAGGCCGATGCCGCGTTCGGCCAACAGCGTGCCCAGCGCCGCGGCGGCCTCCATGTAGATCTCTCGACTACCCGCCGACGAGCCACAGTAAACACATACGCGCACACGCTAATCCTAACCTTGGCTCCAATTGGCCTTTGCCGAAAAGCACAAGGGGCAGCACGCATCGCGTGCCGCCCCGCCGTGCGAAAAGTCAGTGGGCCTTGCTCCAGGCCGTGTAGGACTCCTCGACGACCCGTACAGCGTCGTCGATGTCGTCGGTCAGGTGCAGCAGGTCGAGGTCCTTCTCGGACACCTTCCCACCGGCCATTGCGGACTCGCGCACCCAGTCGTAGAGGCCCTGCCAGTAGGACTTGCCGAACAGCACCACCGGGAACTTGGTGACCTTCTTGGTCTGCACCAGGGTCAGCGACTCGAACAGCTCGTCGAGCGTGCCGAACCCGCCTGGCAAACAGATGATCGCCTGCGCGTACTTCATGAACATGGTCTTGCGCACGAAGAAGTAGCGGAAGTTCACGCCGAGGTCGACCCAGGGGTTGAGGCCCTGCTCGAACGGCAGCTCGATGCCGAGCCCGATGGACAGCCCGCCGCCTTCGGCGCAGCCACGGTTGACCGCCTCCATGGTGCCCGGCCCACCGCCGGTGATCACCGCGTAGCCGGCCTTGGCCAGGGCGGCACCCAATTCGCGACCCTGCTCGTACTCGGGGTGGTCGCGGCCGGTGCGGGCCGAGCCGAACACGGTCACGGCCTTGGGCACCTCGGCCAGTGCGCCGAAACCCTCCACGAACTCGGCCTGGATGCGCAGGACCCGCCACGGGTCGGTATGGACCCAGTCGGATGGGCCGCGCGAGTCGAGCAGGCGCTGGTCGGTGGTGGTGTCCTCGTCCATCCTCGCACCGCGCAGGGTGACCGGGCCGCGCTGCCGCTCCGGCGGGTGCTGCCGATCCTGCTGACCGTTGTTCTGAGCTGGTTCTGCCGTCACGGCGCGAGTCTAGGCGCGCACCGTGACGGCAGTCTCAACACCTGACAAACGATCAGCCGGTGATGCTGTTGCCGTACTCCACGTGGCCGACGAACCGGCGCTGGAAGGCAGAGTCGCCGGTGACGGTGGCGGTCAGGTCGTACCAGCCCTGGGCCAGGTCGACGACGTCGATCTCCTCCGTCACGGTGTGCCCGGCCGCGACAGGGAACGTGCCCGACGGGCCATGGTTGCCGGCCAGCTTGACCGTCGCGGCGGCCGAACCGCCGTTGCTGATGGCGACCTTGAGGCATCGGCCGTCGATGGTCACCGTGACCTCCACTCCCGCGCCCTTGTTGTTGCCTGCGAAGGTGCGCAGGAACCGGTTGGGCCCGTGCACCGCGATGTCGTACGTGCCGCTGACCGGCACGCTGACCTGGCCGGTACCGTGCGCGGGCACGTCATGGCGGACGATCGCCGACCCGGTCGGGTAGACCTGCAACTGGATCGCGTTCGCGCCCGCGTTGGCCATGGTCACGGTCAGCGCGGAGGCGTCGGCGGCGAGGCTGGCGTTGGCGACGGCCTGGTACGGGATGGCCCGCGCCTGCCGGACACCCGGCTCCTGCTTCGGGTCGACCTGCTGGCCCTCGGCAGGCGGGGTCGGGGTGGGCAGCTTGGACTGGGTCTGGTCGGCTTGCGCCTGCAACTTCGCCGTGTCGGGCAGCAGCGGGATGCCCGGGTTCCAGGCGGAGAAGTCGAACGCGCTGGTCAGGTCGCCGCAGATGGTGCGGCGCCAGTCGGTGATGTTCGGCTCCTTGACCCCGGTCCACTTCTCGAGGAAGCGGATCACCGAGGTGTGGTCGAAGACCTGGGAGTTCACCCAGCCGCCCCGGCTCCACGGCGAGATCACCATCATCGGGACACGCGGCCCGAGGCCGATCGGCAGGCCGCCGATGTACTCGTCCTTGGTGCCGGCCGGTGCGGTCGGCGGGACTACGTGGTCGAAGAAGCCGTCGTTCTCGTCGAAGTTCACGAACAGCGCGGTGTTGTCCCAGAGTTTCTGGTTGCCCCACAACGCCTTCAGCACCGTGCTCACGTACACCGCACCGTCGACAGGACGCGCTGCCGGGTGTTCGCTCCAGCGGTAGGGCGCGACGATCCAGGAGACCTTGGGCAGGTTGCCGGTCTCGCAGGCGGCGATGAAGTCGGACAGCACGTGCTGCGAGTTCATGCCCTGGCCCGAGTCTGGCAGCCACTGCTTGATCACGTTGGCCCGAGCCGCCAGCTGCTGCTTCGCCGGGTCGGAGCTGGCCAGCGCGTCGTGGTAGGCCTTGAACAGCCACAGCGGGTTGTCGCCGTAGTCGCCGACCCAGCCGTCGTTGCCGTCGCCGACCTCCTTGTTCGCGAAGATCTGCCAGGAGACGCCGGCATCCTGCAGCCGCTCAGGGTAGGTCGGCCAGGACAGCACCGGGAGGTAGTCGTCCGGGTTGTAGTTGACCGGGCCGCCGAACTTGGCGGCCGGGTCGATGGTGCCGGTCCAGTGGTAGAGCCGGTTGGGCGTCGTCGGGCCCTGCACCGAGCAGAAGTAGTGGTCGCAGATGGTGAAGGAGTCCGCGAGCGCACGCTGGAACGGGATGTCCGCGTCGGTGAAGTAGCCCATGGTCAGCTCGGACTTGTTGGGAATCCACGCGTCGTAGGCGCCGTTGTCCCATGCGTTGTGCGTCTTCTGCCAGCTGTGGTCCAGGTCACCGAGATCCTGACCGTCCACTGTGGAGGTGTCAACGTGGAACGGGAGCAGGTAGCCGCCGTCGGTGCGCGTGGCGTCGGGCTGGTGGAACGCGCTGCGTCCGCCCGGCAGGTTGATCGCGGTCTTGTCGCCGAACCCGCGCACCCCGCGCATGGAGCCGAAGTAGTGGTCGAAGGACCGGTTCTCCTGCATGAGAATGACGACGTGCTCGACGTCGTCGAGCTGGCCCCGCTTACGCGGCTGGGTGAGCGCATCCGCCATCCCCGACGGCAACCCGCTGAGCACACTGCCCGCCACCGCGGCACCGGCGGCACCGCCGATGAACCTGCGACGGTTGAAACCCGACTCGACCATTCAACTGGCCCCTTCCACTGGATAACTCCGCTGGCAGCCAAACAGCACAAGACGAATGGCGCCACGCTTAACTGTTAACGTGGGGTTGCCATTACCAAGCGCGGGTGTGGCGTAAAGCTTCAGCCGAGAAGAAACGCCCGCAACAATCGGGCGTATTGACTGATGTGCGCTGCCGGCACGTGCTCCTGCTTGGTATGCGCCAGCGTCGGGTCGCCGGGGCCGAAGTTGACCGCGGGCAGGCCGAGCGCGGCGAAGCGCGCCACATCGGTCCAGCCCAGTTTGGCGGCGGGCCGGTCGCCGGTCGCGGCCAACAACTCCTGGGCCAGCGGCGCGGAAAGGCCAGGGGCGGCGGCCGGTGCCATGTCACGCACGGTCATGTCGAAGCCGTCGAACACCTCGCGCAGGTGTGTCTCGGCCTCGTCCGGCGTGCGGTCCGGTGCGAACCGGTGGTTTACAGTCAGCAGGCATTCGTCGGGCACCACGTTGCCGGCCACGCCGCCGCCGATCTTCACGGCCTGCAAGCCTTCGCGGTAGGTGCACCCGTCAATGTCCACAATGCGCGGTTGGTATTCGGCCAACCGCCGCAACACATCGCCCATCGCGTGGATCGCGTTCACGCCCATCCAGGCCCGTGCCGTGTGCGCGCGTTGCCCCTCGGTGCGCACCTCGATCCGCATGGTGCCCTGGCAACCGGCCTCGACGATCACATTGGACGGTTCGCCGACGATGGCCAGATCCGCGACAAGCCAGTCCGGCAGCTCCCGTTCGATGCGCCCCAGTCCGTTGCGGGCGGCCTCGATCTCCTCGCAGTCGTAGAAGACGAAGGTCACGTCGTGCGCCGGTTCGGGCAGGGTGGCGGCCAGGTGCAGGGCGACCGCGTCGCCGCTTTTCATGTCGACCGTGCCGCATCCGTGCAACACCAGGTTGTCGCCTTCGCCGGTGCGGTGGTGCGGCAGGTTGTCGTTGATCGGCACCGTGTCCAGATGCCCGGCGAAGATCACCCGATCGCGGCGGCCCAGGTTGGTCCTGGCCAGCACCGCGTTGCCGGACCGGACGAGCTCAAGGTGCGGCGCCTGCCGCGCGAGCGCGTCCTGCACGGCGTCGGCAAGGCCCTGTTCGTCGCCGGACACGCTCGGGAAGTCCACCAGCGCGGCGGTCAGTTCGATCGGGTCGGCGGTCAGATCAAGGGAACCGGTCACGGTGGACAACCGTACCCACCCAGTGCCGAGCATCCGAGCAGGCGGACTACCGTCAAAGGGCACCCCGGAGCGCGAAGAAAGGTCGATCCATGCGCCGCACCGCCAGCCGCGCGGTGATCGCTGCCACCGCACTGGCCGCCGTCCTCACCGTCGCCGGGTGCGCCGACGCCCAACCGGGCGACGTCAACAACGGGCCCGGCTACACCAACTCCATCAGCGACCTGCTTGTGAAGATCCCGGCACTGCAGAACGACCCGTGCCGCAGCACCCAGGCGGCCAAGATCTACCCCAACTGCGGTCGCTACGTGACCGAGGTGTCCAACGTCGTCGACGCGGTGCACGCGGAACTGCCGAGCCAGCCGAACCTGACCGCGAGCCTGCTCAACGCGGTCAACTCCTACCAGCAGCTCCGGTGCGAATCGGTCAACGGTGACGCAAGCCCCATCCAGGCCAAGAACTGCCCGACGGCCCTGCGCACCATCGGCACCGAGCTGGACAGCGTCGACTCGACCCTGAGCAAACTCCCGTCCGGTACGTCCTGATCCTCCGGGCCGCACGCCCTGGACTACGGTGTTCGTCGTGAGCGAACAGACCATGACTGATCCAGCAACCACCTCGGCCCAGGGCATCGGCATCGCCACCGTGGCCGGCGACACCGTGCTGGACACCTGGTTCCCGGCCCCCAAGCTAGGCCCGGCGGGCGGCCCGACCGGGACAACGCTGCTGAGCCCCGACGAGGCAGCGGAGGCCCTCGGCCCGGAGGCCGGCGCCGCCCTGGGTGAGGACCTGGCCCGTGGGGTCGAGGTCGTCGCGGTGCGCACGCACATCGGCTCGCTTGCCGAGGCGCCGATCGACGCGCACGACGTCTACCTGCGCCTGCACCTGCTGTCCTGCCGCCTGATCCAGCCACACGGCGCGAACCTCGACGGCCAGTTCGGACTGCTGTCCAACGTCGTGTGGACCAACCACGGCCCGTGCCCGGTCGACGGCTTCGAGGCCACCCGGCTGCGGCTGCGCGCCGCCCGTGGCCAGGTCACCGTGTACGGCATCGACAAGTTCCCCAGAATGGTCGACTACGTGGTGCCGACCGGCGTGCGCATCGCCGACGCCGACCGGGTCCGGCTCGGCGCGCACCTGGCCAGCGGCACGACGGTCATGCACGAGGGCTTCGTCAACTTCAACGCCGGCACTCTGGGCACCTCCATGGTCGAGGGCCGGATCACCGCGGGTGTCGTGGTCGGCGACGGTTCCGACATCGGCGGCGGGTCGTCGATCATGGGCACCCTGTCCGGCGGCGGCAAGCAGGTCATCACCATCGGCGAGCGCTGCCTGCTCGGCGCCAACGCCGGCATCGGCATCTCCCTCGGCGACGACTGCGTCATCGAGGCCGGTCTGTACGTCACCGAGGGCACCAAGGTGACCCTGCCGGACGGCCGCATCGTCAAGGCGCGCGACCTGTCCGGCTCGGCAGGCCTGCTGTTCATCCGCAACTCGATCACCGGCGGAGTGGAAGTCCGCGAGCGCTACGGGATCGGGATCGCGTTGAACAGCATGCTGCACAGCAACTGATCAGGCTGGTGGCGTGGTTCGGTTCGCGCCGAGCCACGGCCGCAGTCCGGCGTAGAGCAACGCGGACAACACGAACCCGACCGCGAAGGTGATGTCGCCGACGGCGGGCACGTGTTGCGCGACAAGGCCGACGAACTCGGTCTGGTTGGAGAACAACAGGACCGACGCCACGATGCCGACCACCATCGCGACCGGGCCCGCCCAGTTCTGGTACCACT
>DASYBO010000376.1:0-11293 GCA_036500685.1 Pseudonocardiaceae bacterium
GGCTGGAAGGGCTACCGGTACGTCCAGGTCTCGGTCGCGGCCGGCAACGCGTTGCCCACCGTTGCGTCGGCCCTGGGCGTCGTGGTGCACACCGCGCTGCCCACGTCCGGCGACTTCACCAGTTCCAGCGACCTGCTCAACCGTATGCACGTCGCGATGAAGAACACGATCCTGAACAACCAGTACTCCTTCGGAAGTGACACCCCGGTCTACGAGAAGGGCGGCTGGACCAACGACAACGGCGACTACGCCACGTCGGAGATGGCCAATTTCGACGCCCAGTCCTACTACGACCACATGATGCGGAACTTCGACGATTCGCAGGATTCGGCCGGCAACATCGGTTTCCTGGTGCCGGCGTCACCTGGTGACGACAACGTCGACCCGCTGTGGGGCGGATCGTTCGTGCTGATCGAGTACGACGCGCTACAGCAGTACGACGATCTCGCGATGGTCCGTCGTGACTACGCCAATCTGACCGCCTATGTGGACGACATGGCGAACCAGATCGCGTCGACGGGATACATCTACCAGGGCACGACGTTCGGCGACTGGTCGGTGCCCGGCAACGCCAACCCTCCCTCCAGTCAGATGCTGGGCAGCATGTTCCTCTACCGCGAGGCCGAGGACCTCGCCGCGATAGCGGCCGCGACCGGCAACACGTCCGGCGCGACCAAGTACCAGACGCTCGCGACGACGATCCGCTCGGCCGTCAACACCGAGTTCTACGACGCGACGGCCCACCGCTACCGCGATCCGCTCGGCCTGAACTCGCACGCACTCGGTGGGCCCAACGGAACCATCACCTCGACCGCCTACGACCAGACGGGCAACGTGTTCGGCCTCGCGTTCGGGCTCGCTCCCGACGGTGCTCAGCAGGCCATCGCCGACGGCCTTGCCGCCGACGTCGTCGCGAAGGGCGACCACCTGGCCACCGGGGCCAACGGATCGAAGTACATCCTGCCGATGCTGAGCCGGTACGGCCATGCCGATCTCGCCTACCAGGTCGCCACCAACCCGACCGCTCCTGGTTGGGGACAATGGTTCCTGCAGTGCGGCGCCACCACCATGTGGGAAGCGTGGGAGGACTCGTCGTGCAGCGTGGCGCGCTCCCGCGACCATGCCTTCATGGGAACGGTGGACGACTGGCTGTTCGGGGGTGTCGCCGGGATCCAGTCCACCTCCCCCGGCTTCCGCACCCTCGCGATCGATCCGTACCCGGTTGGGAACCTGAACAACGCTTCGGGCTCGGAGAACACGCCGCTGGGACGGGTGAGTTCACAGTGGACCCGCTCCGGGTCGAACTTCGACCTCACCGTGCAGATCCCGGTCGGCGCGCAGGCGTCGGTGTGCGTCCCGGCCGGCAACGCCAAGACGGTCACCGAGAGCGGCGTTCCGATCGGCAGGGCACCAGGTGTGACAGTGTCGGGCACCCAGGGATCCTGCGTACAACTGACCGTCGGATCAGGGACATACAAGTTCCACTCGACGATGTCCTAGCCAAGTTCAGCGCCGGCCAGTTCGACTGCTCGCGGTCGACCTGGCCGGTCAGCTCGGCTTCGGCACCTTGGTCAGGACCGCTTTGGCCGCGGGGAGGGTCTTCGCGCAGGTGTCGACCGGCTGCTGGCCCAGGTTGTCGACCTCGACATGGACGAGCTCGAACTGGTGCGCCGCAGCGGCGGGCCTGACGTTCCAGCCGATCTCGCAGGACTGGTGGTCGGGCTGCACCTGGTACCCGGTGACGCCGCCGAGATCGATCGGCTGGGGCGTGGCCTGACCGTCGTTGGGCTGCCGGGCGTCGCCGACCGAGAACGACACGCTCAGCGAGAGCGGGCCGCCGTGCCACTCACAGTCGTAGAGGGTCTTCCGGACCTCCGTCGACACGGGTCCGACCGCGGCCGCCACGGTCGGATCGTCGGCGGTGCCACATGGATCGGCCATGCTCAGCGAACCGGCGGGGATCTGGCGCTTCGGCGGATTGGACCGGATCCGGTTGATGATCGACGCGGTGATCTTGCGCGCCGGGACGCACGGGGCGTAGTGGGTGTGGATGTCCACCATGATGCCGATCTTCGGGTCCGGGGTGAGGATCTGCTCGGCGCATTCGTCCGGGTTCGGCTGCTCCAGCACCGGCATTCCGGACAGGGTGCCGCGTGACCCGATCGTCGTGGCCTCGGGACCGACCATGACGCCCACCGACATCTCGTTGCGGTGGAAGTCCTTCATGTCGATGTCGCAGTTGTCGAACCCGGTCGGGCGGCCGACGAAGTCATTCGAGGAGCTGTCCTCGGGATCGCCGAGCGAGCTGAGCGTGTCGTTGTCGAGCAGGCCGCACGGGCCGATCGCGCGCAGCTTGTCCGCGGTGAACGCGGGGTCGTTCGGGACGGTGCTGCTCCCCTGGTTCGAGGAGTCGGCCCCCGACGTGCAGCCCGCAGCGGCGAGCGCGCACAGTATCGTGGCCAGTAACGCGAAACGACCGAGGTGGCGCATGCCGCAACGCTAGCGATCCAGGGCGAATGACGAGTGCGGAATCGCGAAACAGTGAGGATGACCGATACCGGCCAATGACCGGCGTTGTCGTTGACCGGGTTTCCAACCGCTGCCGACAATTCCAGCCATGGGTGTCCGAAAGTCTCTCGTCGTCCTGCTCGCGGTGGTGCTGTGCCTGTTCGTGCCGGGCCTGTCGAGTTCGGCTGCACCGGGCGGGACGGTCACGCTGACCAACTTCACCGCGAGCGGCGATCAGGCCGCGCGGGTTGACGTGAACGGCAACGCGCTCGACGCGCACGACGGCCAGATCGCCCAGTTCGGCAGCACCTACTACCTGTACGGCACCAGCTACACGTGCGGCTACGAGTACACGATCAACTCGGATTTCTGCGGGTTCAAGGTGTACTCGTCGACCGATCTGACGCACTGGACCGATCGCGGGTACGTCGCGCTCCCCCGCGACTGCCAGTACTGCTTCCGGCCGCACGTCCTCTACAACCACCAGACCGGCAAGTACGTGTTGTGGGTCAACGACGCCGGGGCGGCGCAAGGTTATCGGGTCTACACCAACGACTCGCCGACCGGCGTGTTCACCGAGCAGAACATCCCCACCCTCACGGTGTCCTGCGGCATCGACTTCACCCTGTTCGAGGACACCGACGGCAACGCCTACATCGTGCACAACGATGCCTGTCACGGTGTCGATCTCGTCGTCGAGCAGCTCACCGGCGACTACCTCTCCACCGACGGCAGCTACACCAGACTTGGTCTGTCCAATGTGGAGGCGCCGGCGATGTTCAGGCGCGGCGCCACCTACTACGTCACCATGTCCGATCCGACCTGCGCGTACTGCACCGGCACGGGTACCGGGTACCTGACGGCGCCGTCACCGTTGGGCCCGTGGACCGGCGCGTCCGGGGTCGCGCAGCCGTGGACGGTGAGCAACGGGCAATTGCACGTCGACGGCGGCGGGCTCGGCATCTCGACGGCGGGCGCGTCCTGGACGGACTACACGTTCGACAGTGACGTGATCCCGGCGCAGACCGGTTCGTTGAGCGGCACCTCCTACGCGCAGGCCGGCCTGGCGTTCCGGCTCGACAGCAGCGGCGACGGCTACGCGTTCCTGCTGTCCAACTACGCCTACAGTTCGGCCAACGCCGGCGGCTACCTGGCGTTCGTCAAGCTCAGTGGCGGGAGCGCGACACTGGTCAGTTCGACGGCGTTGCCGTTCCCGGTCATCGCGGGGCAGACGTACCACGTCGCGATCGGCGCGCGGGGCAACACGTTCACCGCGACGGTCGACGGGACGCTCGCCGACACGGTCAGCGATGCGAGCTATGCGGCGGGAGCCGTGGGGTTCCTGGAGAATCAGGGCGACGGCGAATCCGCCGTCTTCGACAACGTGGACGTGGTCGCGCCGGGCGGGCAGACGTTGTTCGCGGACGATTTCAGTTCCGGCACGCTCGCAGGCTGGCAGCCGCCGGTGCACAACACCGCGATTCTGATCAGCCCGGACTCCTGCGGCGGCCAGCCCTCGTTCGTGGCACCGTTGCGGGGTCAGGGCGGCAGCACGATCTACCTCTACGGCAGTGACCTGTGGAACGCGCACCGCAACGAGGGCGAGTCGAACTTCTTCTGGTCTCCGTTGCGGTTCGCCGCGAACGGCGCGATCCAGCCGATCACCTGCTCGGCGACCGCGACTCTCGCGCTCGCCGATGACATCCCTGGCCACCAGAACACCATCCCGCACCAGGATCAGAGCAGCGGCGCGGCCGGTTTCACCGACAGCTGCCTGGTGACCGCTGGCACGCAGGTGATGCAGTCGTTCACAGCCGGCCGGTCGGGCACGTTGCGACAACTGCTGGTCCCGGCGTTCCAGGAGACCACCCCGGCGAAGCGGTCCGGTCAGCTCCCGGCCGACGAGGGCCCGAGTCCGAACGCGCCGCTGACGCTGTCGCTGGTCGCCCTGAACGCGCAGGGCGCGGTCAGCACCACCCTCGCCAGCCGGGTGTTCGACACCAACATCGTCGGCTGGGCTCCGGAACAGCTGACGATGACGCCGAACGCCCCTGTCACGGCCGGCCGGCACTACGCGGTCGTGCTGTCCAGCACGGCGACCCAGGGCTGCTACGGAATGCTGACCAGCGCGACAAACCCCTACGGTGGCGGCGAATTGAGCACCGGTACCGGCGGCACGTTCACCCCGGCGCCGAACACCGACCTGATGTTCACGACCTCGGTGAGCTGAGCACCGATGAGTTTCGGTGCACCGGACGGTCAACCCGGCACACCGAAACGAACGGGAGGCCCTGATGGGAAAGGTGCGCTGGCATCTGGTGATGTCGCTGGACGGGTTCGCGGCCGGGCCGAACCATTCGCTGGACTGGATGAGCGGGCTGACGACCACGCCGGGCATCCAGGAGGAATCGATCACGAGCCTCGGGGCCGTGCTGGGCGGGCGCAGCGGCTACGACGCGATCGCGCGGCAGCGTCCCGGTGAGGCCAGCAAGGCGCCCTACGGCGGCGCCTGGAGCGGCCCGATCTTCGTGCTGACCCACCATCCCGAGGACGCGATCCCCGATCCCGGCATCACGTTCCTGAACTGCGATGTCGCCGAGGCGGTCACCATCGGCCTTGCCGCGGCGAACGGGAAGGATCTGGAGCTCCATGGCCAGGACGTGGCGCGCCAGTGCGTCCAACTGGGTCTGGTCGACGAGTTTTCCGTGCATATCGCGCCGGTCATGCTCGGCTCGGGCGTTCGCCTTTTCGACTGTCCCGGCATCGATCCGGTCCGGTGGAACCTGGTGCACGACGGCGACTCGGCCCAGGTCGTGGACCTGCGTTATCGGCGCCCCTAGAGAACACCCTGCCGGGCGGCGAGCACGACGACCTGCACGGGAGTGTGCACGCCGCACCGGTCACACAGCGCCCTGATGCGCCGTCGCACGGTGCGTTCGCTGAGGGAGAGCCGCCGCGCGATCGCGTCGAGCACCAGCCCCTTGGCGAACAGTTGGACGATCGCGCGTTCCTCGTCGTCGAGCACCATCTCGACGTCGGGCGCGCGGGGCGTCAGGGTGGTCGGTCTCGGCGCTGTCCCGTCGGCCATTCGAGCACCTGCCCCGGCTGAGTTGAAACCTTTCATTCTCTTCGGCGCCAGTGACGCTAGTTTCCCCTTCCGCCAACCGCAACCCCCTAGACTTGACCAGGTGACCGATGACGAACTCATCGTCGAATTCGCGTTGACCCGGATCGACCATCCCGGCCACGATCTGGAAGAGATCGCCGCGATCCTCGTCGAGCGACTCGGTCCGGATCGCGTCGTCGACTTCGCCGCCCGCAACCTCGCCGTGCGCGGCGAACTGCGCGGCGCCATGTTCCCCTCCGCCGTCGAGCACGTGATGCGCGTGGTGCTGACCGCTCGCGGTCCGGTCGACTGACCTCATCCGAATCGAGCAAGTTCCGGCCACCCCCGGATGGCTCTTGCGCGCCCGCCTGCTCGGAGGCAAGGTATGGAGCCGATTGTTGAATCCTGTTTGCTCTCGTGGGATTCGGTCAACAAAGTGGCACGGATTCGCACGTAGGAAGGCGGTTCAATGGGCAAGAGAAGTGGTTTACGTCGCGGGCGCGCATGGCTGGGGGCAACGCTGCTGGTGCTGGGGATCGCGACGGCCGTCCCGCTGGCCACCGCGCAGTCGGCCGACGCGCTGACGAACGGACTCGACGCGACACCGCAGATGGGCTGGAACGACTGGAACGCGTTCGGCTGCAACGTCAGCGCCGGCCTTGTGGAGCAGACTGCCGACGCGATGATCGCCAACGGCATGGCCAAGGCCGGGTACCGGTATGTCAACATCGACGACTGCTGGCTTGAGAAGCAGCGCGACGCCAACGGCAACCTGGTGCCCGACCCCACGAAGTTCCCGAACGGCATCACAGCGGTCGCCGACTACGTGCACGGCAAGGGCCTGAAACTGGGCATCTACGAAGACGCCGGCACCGCGACCTGCGCGGGCTATCCGGGCAGCCTCGGGCACGAGACCCAGGACGCGGCCACGTTCGCCAGTTGGGGCGTTGACTACCTCAAATACGACAACTGCAACAACGCGGGCAGCACGACCACGCAGCAGTACATCGATCGCTACACCGCCATGCGCGACGCGCTCGCGGCAACCGGCAGGCCGATGCTGTACAGCCTGTGCGAGTGGGGCGTGAACCAGCCGTGGACCTGGGCGCCGCAGGTCGGCAACTCCTGGCGTACCACCGGCGACATCAGCGACAGCTACGGCAGCATGCTCTCGAACTTCCAGCAGAACGTCTGGCTCTACCCGTACGCGGGGCCGGGCGCCTGGAACGACCCGGACATGCTGGAGGTCGGCAACGGTGGCATGAGCACTGCGGAGGAACAGTCCGAGTTCAGCCTGTGGGCGGCGATGGACGCCCCGCTGATCTCCGGCACGGACCTGCGCAAGATCAGCCCCGCCGATCTGGCCATCTACACCAACCAGCAGGTCATCGCGGTCAACCAGGACAAGCTCGGCAAGCAGGCCGTGCCGATCGCGGCCGGTGGTGAACCGGCAGGGAACAACGGACTGTGGGTACTCAGCAAGCCACTGTCCAATGGGGACCGTGCGGTCGTGCTGTTCAACTCGACCGGCAGCACCGCGACGATCAGCACCAACGCCACCGAGGTCGGCGTTGCCAAGTCGCACGACTACCTGCTCAACGACCTCTGGGCGCACACGAGCACCGAGACCGCGGGCGCGATCACCGCACAGGTTCCGGCGCACGGCGTGATGATGTACCGGGTGTCCACGTCGGCCGGCAACGTCGCGCCGAACGTCACACTGTCCACAAGCAACATCGTGAACGCCACGCCGGGAACCCCGGCCAGCATGACCGCGACGCTGACCAACAACGGCCGCACCCAGCTCAAGCAGGCGACGGTTTCGGTGAACGCGCCCAGCGGCTGGACGGTCACCAGCACCGGCCCGACCACGTTCACCAACCTCGGTACCGCGGCGACGGCAACGGCGAAGTTCACGCTGACCGCGCCGACGCCCACCGCGCCCATCGAAACCGACACCATCACCGCGAACGCCGCCTACAGCTGGCGCGATCAGCACGGCAGCGCCTCGGCAAGTCAACAGGTCGAGCTGGTTTCCCCGGTCAAGGCGCCGAATCTGACCTTCTCATCGGCGACCGACGCGCCCGCCAAGTACGGCCAGGTCGGTGACGGGTATGCCATCTCGGGTGCGGGCACGGACCTGTGGACCAACAACGACAACTATTCGACGATCTACCGCGCAGGTGCGGTCGGCACCTCGTCGACCGTGCAGACCGAGGTCACATCGGCCAGCGGCCTGTCCGGCTACGCCAAGGCGGGCATCCTGGTGCGCAACGCCATGACCTCGGCCGGCACCGGAACCGAGGGCGTGATCCTGTACGTGTCACCCTCCGGCGGCATTCAGCTGGAGTGGAACAGCGACGGCAACAGCAACATCGACTCGGTGACTCCGGGGAACGGCACGATCGCCGCCACAATCCCCGTCTACCTCAAACTGGTGCGCTCCGGCAGCAGCTATACCGGCTACTACTCGACCGACAACAAGAACTGGTCCACGGTCGGCACCGCGACGGTGCCCGGCCAGACCGACACCCAGGACGCCGGTTTGTTCGTGGTGTCCGCGTCGACCGGCTCCCCCGCCCTGATCGGCTACCAGGGTTTCAGCATCAGCTGACCATCACCCCGGGTTGGTGCGCCGACTCCTTGCGCGCCAACCCGGGTTAGACGTCAGGATTGCTCGGACCATCGACATGACCCGATCGCTCGAGCAACCCGTGACAAGCCGCCGCTCCCGCAGTCGGCGGCAGCAAACTCTCCAGCTGATCGCAGCTCCAACCCGGCTACAAGGCCCCGACCGGCACGAGATCGGCCATGACGGCGTTCCCCGCGATGTTCGGATGGATACGGTCGCCGCAGTCGTATGCCGGGTTCAGAACACCTACCCCGCCAGTGGAATACCCGCCGAGCGCGGCGTCGAAGTCGATGTAGCCGTCGGTACTGCCACCGGCGCCGGAGCGGACCCAGCTGTTGTAGGCCATCCGCTGTGCTTCGAACGATGCGTCGCAGGCCGCGCCGGACACTCCACCGCACGGGGTGAGCGTGGTCAGCAGGAACTTCAGCCCGGCGGCGTGTGCGGAGGATGCGAGTGACCGCTGCGCCGACTCCAGTGTCGCGGCGGACACACCCGCCCGCAGATCGTTGATTCCTCCTTCCTCGATGACCGCGGTGGCCCCAGCCACCGAGAGCACATCGCGCTGCCAGCGCGTGGTGACCGAGGCGTTGCCCGGTTGGTCGGCGATCACCTGGTCACCAGTAACGCCCATGTTCACCACCGCAAGGCCGGACGGCGCGGTGCGGGCGGCCAGGTAGGTTGGCCAGCCGGTGTCCGTGTCGCCGGGTGTGCCCATGGCGGCGGCGATGCTGTCGCCGATCGCCACCACCGTCGCCCGCGCGGTGGTGTTCACGTCGACACCGGCGACGAACGTGGTGAACCCGAACGTGTTGGTAGCGGGGAAGAACTGGTCACCGGAGGCGTCGCCGCCTGCGTAGTTGTACTCGGTCTGCAACGCGTACGGGTGGGTGGGCGCGCTGGTGATCGGGGACGTCGACGGGACGTAGAGCGAGACCAGCAGTCGGGTACCGGCGGTCACCGGGAGGACAACCGGGTCCGAGACGATCTCTCCGCCTGCCGGTACGGTAACGCCGGCCGAACCGCCGAAGGTGACGGTTCTCGGTGCCGCGGTCGTGGTACCGCCGTTCTGCTGAACGCCGACCGTCACGTGTCCGAACGTGGCGGGCGAAGCCACGAAGGGGTTGGCAAGATCGACGCGGAGCTGGCTACCGCCCAATGACGTCTCGGTGACCATTCGCAGGGTGTCGTTGGACCACGGTCCGACACTGATCGAAGAGGACTGCGAGGTCGCCCAGGACGCTGACCACGTGGTGGCGGCGGTCGCGGGCGCCGTGGCCTCCGCTGGCAGCCCGGCGACGACGGCCATGGCGCTGACCGCCGCAACGGTGACGACGGTGACATGGGAAAGCTTGACGGACATTGACATGGGTCTCCATGGTTGGCGGGAATCCATTTCCCCGAAGGATTCGATCCCACGAGGAACCGGAGACCCTTGGTGCTAGTGGATCATGCCGAAGTGCATCAGAAGCACCGTACGGATCACCCTGGCAGCCGGCCAGCCTTTGCACTGGGGCGCAAACATGCTGGCAACGCCGATCGGCAACCGCCATACTGGCCCCGACACGGGGCGCGTGCCTGGAGGAGACAGTGGTACTGCGGATTCACTTCACCTCGACCGACCTGGCCAAGACGAGCCTCGCGAGCACGCCCGACCCGCTGTGGGAGGTGATGTTCAGCAGCTTCCGGCTTCGAAAGGCCGGCCGCCACCCAGAACTGTTTCCCTGGACAGAGCAGGTCCGCATGGACAACACCCGAGCGGCCCGGCTGGGACCCGGCGCCCGGCTGTTGTCGGTGCTCGCGCCAAGGGGTCCCTACATTCCCGACTTCCTCACCCCGGCCGACAGCAAGGACGGACTGGACGCCGGCCTGGAGGCGATCATGTCCACGCCGCGCGAACGACTGCGTGGTGAACTGGAACGACTCGCGCAACGTAGCCGCGTGCCAGACTGGGTGCGTCCGCTGTCCGAGGGCGACGTCGAATTTCTCCGGCGACTCATCGACGAGCTACGTGCTTATCACGACAGTGTCATTGCGCCCTACCAAGAACGCATCCAACACGACATCGACACCGACCACGCACACCGCGCCTCGGTCATCGCAAGACGGGGAATCGAGGGCCTGCTCAGCAGCGTCCAAGCCGGCGTACGGTGGCAATCGCCGGTGCTGGAGATCGACTACCGCATCGACAAGGACCTGCATCTCGACGGTCGCGGCCTGCGCATCGTGCCGTCGTTCTTCAGCCGGGGCACCGCTGACTCACTCGCCGACACCTCCCTGGCTCCCATCCTGATCTTCCCCATCGAGCAGGACCGCCAATCGACGCGGCTGGCCGAGGAGCGCGCCCGCCGATCCTTGGAAGCGCTGATGGGGGCGACCAGGGCTGCGGTGTTCCAGGCCGTTGGGTCTGGCGCCACCACCACCGAGTTGGCCCACTCGCTGAGTACTTCGCTGGCCTCCGTCAGCAGACATACGCGCGTACTGCGCGACGCCGGCCTGATCACCACGCACCGTCACGGCGCCGCCGTCATGCACGCCCTTACTCCGCTGGGCACGTCGCTGCTCGACACCCATTAGTGGTGGTCGGCCTGCGACTCCGTAACCGGGGCCGCAGGCCGACTTACCACTGCGTTTCAGTAAGCGAGCGGTGTGTGCGGGGTGTTCGCCGTCCAGTCATAAGCCGGACCAATCGACGTCGCGCCCCACGCGATGCTCCACACCTCGTGAGTAGACGCCGCATCGAACACGGTAGCCGTGCCATTCGACTGAACCACAATGCTCGCATTGCCCGAAGCGGCAGCAATGCCACCGGAATGGCCTGCGTTCGCCGTCAGGTCATAAACCGGGCCGAGCGTCCCGTTCGCATTCCACGGCGAATTGATCACATGCCCACCGTTATCGGTAGAGATAATGTCAATCGTGCCATTGGGAGCGACCGCAGCCGTAGGCGTCCCAGCCGTTGCCGGCGTGTGCGGAGCATTGGCCGTCCAGTCATAGGCAGGACCAACCGATGTCGCACCCCACGCGATGCTCCACACATCGCCACTGGC
>DASYBO010000377.1:0-4044 GCA_036500685.1 Pseudonocardiaceae bacterium
GGTCCGCCCTCGATGACCACCACACCGGGCGCGGGCAGCCGGATGATCTCGTCCTGTTCGGCCTGGATGGTGCCGACGATGTCGCGCATGGTGTCCGCACGCGGCGCGTCGAGCGCGGCCAACAATGTCACGTCCGCGCCGCTTTCCGCGCTCGCGAAAGTGAGGTCGAACACGTCGTCGTGGAAATCGGCAATGGTGCGACCGTCGGTGGTGAAATGGCGACGGCGCGCGATTCCCTCCGGATCGGCCGCGGTCGCGCAATAGAACGGGCGGGCGGCGGGTGCGCGCCAGTCCAGGAGCAGGGGTTCGTAGTCGGCGGCCTCGTCGTAGATGCCGATCCGGCCGACGTACATGGTGCCCTCGGCGCCGTCCAGCCGACCGAAACACAGGCCGTTCTCCGCCGCTCGCAAGGAGGTCAGCCGGCCGCCGAGGTGATGCACGGTCGCCTCACGCTGCCAGCGGGACTCCCCGTCGGTCGCCGAGGTGTCGGCCAGCGCCGCCGTGCGCCCCCCGCGTACCCGGCCGATCTCGGCGTCGAGCAGGTCGTACCGGCGGGCGATCTCGACGCGTTCGGCGCGCAATTCGATGTCGTGTTCCCCGTTTGACATATGCCCCTCGTCTGCTAGAATAACGGTGGGAATCGAGTATTCAATTGTGTGTGCGGGCAGTTGGGTTCATTATTACCGGGGGCGCGGAACTTTTGCAATAAAGATCAGGGGCGAGACCTTTTGTGGTCTCGCCCCTTGTGTTCGTGGTGGCGTGCTCAGGCGGTGGCGCAGGCCCTTCGCCGGTCGCCGGCCACCTGCGGGTCGGCCAGGGCCAGCAGGCTCTTCAGCACGGTGGACGGCGCGCCGGTGACCCGCCACAGCACGGTGCGTGGGAAGACGATGTCCGCTTCGGCGCGCGGCACCCGCACCGCGTCCGCGTCCTGCTCGCCGAACAGTTGCACGACGTCCTTCACGTTGTGGTGCAGGCGCATCCCGCTGATCACCACCACGTTGCCGCGTGCGTCGCGGGTGTCGGAGAACTCGAAGCCGCGTGCGGTCAGGTCGGCGAGGTGCGTTGCGACGTCGCCGATGACCCGGTTGATCATCCTGGGTTGGTACGGAAGATCGACTCGGGTGCGTGGCAGGGCGAACCCGCCGGCGCGGATCGCGGCGACGAACGCCCGCAGGGTCGTGTTCGGATAGCGCAGGGCCGGACCGTCCGGTTGGCGAGAATTCCGAACGCCGGTCGTATCCGCATCAAATGCAACTATTTCAACGCAGTTTCCCCTGGCGGCTGTGCCATCATCGATGGTGTTCATACTCGCGCCCCCCTCCCCAGGTGGCCGGGAGCAGGTCAACAGGCTCCCGATAGCACTTGCGTCCGACGGTACCACGACCGAAAGCTCCGCATAGATGTACGTGCATACGACGGCGGCAAGCTAAGGAAGTTGTCTGAAAAGGCGGATGTCCCGTTAATTCAACAGATGATCGTCACGGACATTTGAGCCGGTGTGTCGCTTTTCGAACCTGGTCGAATCATTGCGGATGAATCGGGTTCAACGGTTGCGCTCTCTTAGACTTGCCTGATGGCAGCGGTCGAGACGAGCGACGTCGACCGGCGGTTCTGCGATGAACTGCTGGCGGTGGCCCCCGGGGTGCGGACCCTGGTCAGGGACAACCGCGCCTTTCTGGTCAGGGCAACGCGGTTCCTGGCCGGCGAGGCGGGGGTCGACCAGTTCCTCGACCTCGGCTCGGGCCTGCCGACCGCGGAGAACACGCATCAGGTCGCGCAGCGGATCAACCCGGATGCCAGGGTCGTCTACGTCGACAACGATCCGGTCGTGCTCGCGCACGGGCGGGCGCTGCTGGCCGACAACGACCGAACCCGTTTCGTGCCAGCGGATTTCACCCGACCCGAAGCGTTGTTCGCGGACGAGACCGTTCGCCGATGCCTCGACCTCGACCGGCCGCTCGCGCTCTACCAGGTCGGCACCCTCCAGCGGTTGCGCGACGCTGCGCGGCCCGCCAAGCTGATGGCCACTTACCTCGACCTGCTGCCGCGCGGGTCCTTTGTGGTGTTGAGCCATTTCTTCAACCCGGGCGCGGAAGACCCCGCACTTGCCGAGTCCGCGCTGGCGCTGGAGCGGACCTTCCTGGACGGGCCGATGCGCAGCGGCGGACGGTTCCGCGGCCGGGGGCAGATCGCGGAGTTCTTCGCCGGCCTGGAAGTGATCGTGCCGGGCCTGGTAGGGGTGGGCGACTGGTGGCCGGACGGGCCACGGCTGACGCCACCCGAGCCAGCGCAGTCGTTGATGTTGGGCGCGGTCGCGATCAAGCCATGACGTCATTGCCCGGTAAGCGGAAAGTCGCCGAGCGGGCGCCACCGACCCTCGTCGTTGCCGACCAGCCAGAGCTTCTCGACCCGCGCCCGTTTCGGCAGAGCGGCCGAGGCGATCTCGACGATGGTCGCCAGGTCGGCCGGGTCGGCGACGTCGATGGCCAGGGACAGGTGGGCCTCAGGGGCCTGGCCGAACCGGCCCAGATACGGGACCAGATGCGGCCACTGCGCCCGGATCTCCAGGGTCAGCGGTGTCAGCAGCGGCGATCCCAGGTAGACGAAGCCAGGCTCGGTGCGTACCTCCGTGAACTCCAGGGACAGTGGTGCGTGCCGGGACGCGAGCGCGGTGAGCCAGTCGGTGGTCGCGGTGTCCAGTTCGGTCATGGACACGAATGGATAGAGGAACGTGACGTGCGCGGGCACGCCCGGCCGGGTCGCACCAGGATGCGCCGCCTCGATGCTGGCGAGCAGTGGGTCCAGCGCGGGCACCGGCCCGGTGAGCGCGGTCCAGCCTGATTGCGGCATCCGGTTCGTCCTCCGGTCGGAAAAGCAACGCCCGCAATAACGGGACCCCCGCGCTCAACCGCCGTCTGGGAAGAGGCGGGAGCGCGGGGGCCAGTGGCCTGCCGCTGGGGGTTCGACAGGCGATCTTGATGTTACTCGTTGGTACCCGTGCTGTCACTGATCGACTGCGAACGATCGCAACTTTCGATCAACAGTTAATGATCCGGATCACTGAATTTTTGTCTATTTAGTTCTTTATAGATGATTTGAACTATTTATTTGTTGATTGACTTTTGTCCATCCTCGCAGGTGGGATGGGCTCTGCGGCACAGCCTGTGGGGCATGTTGTGAAGATGGACACAATATCTTGGGTTCGGGTAGCTGTGTGCTCAACCTTTACGCTGGAGAGGTGATCGGTCGCAGAGCGTTTCGTCGATCAAGAAGAGGTCCATTGACCGGATAGTCGACGAGACTACGTGCATTCGACCCCTCGGCACTTGTTATACGCACAGTCACTACGGTGCGGAGAGCCGGGCCGCGTCCGATCGGGTGATCCGGGCCCACTAGGGTGCTGAGGCATGGGTAGCGACGAAACCAGCTTTGTGCAGTGGCGGGAACGCGCGAAGGACGAACGCAAGAACACCGGTAACAAGACCGCACTGATCGTCGGTATCGCGGCGGTGGTGGTCATCGTTGCCGTGGTCGCGATCATCATGCTCAGCTGAACCAGACTCAGCAGGGCCAACGCGGTGGGTCCAACGCCATGTTCTTGCGCATGGCTGACAGGCCCATCGCGTTGGCCTGCGCGCAGAACTGGTCGTTGCTCAGCTGGTACTCCACCTCGAAAACCGCCTTGCCGGCCTTGATGAACGGCAGCAACTGGTCGCATTCGGAGTACTGGAAGCACTGCTCGTCGATGGCGAAGTCGAACACGCCGACGAGTTGCGGCACCTGGTCGAGATCGTTCTTCAGCCCGATCGACAGGCCGAGGTCGTGCGCGAGCCCGGCCAGCATCTCGTTGTAGCGCAACTGGTCGGCTGCGGTGATCGGGAATCCCGTTTGGTCGGTGTAGGAATCCACCAGATCGGCCTCGATCCCGTCGAAACCTTTCGCCCGGCACGCGGCGAAGCGCGCCGCCATGATCGGCCGCAGCACGCCGATCTGCCGGATGTCCAGCCATTGTTCGCCCGGCCAACCGTCCTCGCCGCCCAGGAT
>DASYBO010000378.1:0-6196 GCA_036500685.1 Pseudonocardiaceae bacterium
GGTCGAACCGGATCACGCCGGCCTGCTGGGCCTTGTCGACCTTGTCGAGGCGGACAAGCTGAAGATCCTGGTCGAGCAGAGCTTCCCGCTCGCCGACGCGGGCAAGGCGCACGAGGTGGGCGAGGCGGGCCGCGTGGTCGGCAAACTGGTGCTCACCATCTGAGTACGCGAAAGCGGCAGAGTACGCGAAAGCGGGCGCCCCCGATCGGGACGCCCGCTTCGGTATGGACTGGCTCAGCCCCTGGTCAGGGTCTCGTTGAGCACGGCGGGCAGTCCGCTCCAGTCGTTGGACACAGCGCTCGCGCCGTCGGCGGCCAACTGGGCCACTCGGGCCTGGGCGTCGGCAACCGGCGGGTTGGTGTCGTTGAGGGTCGGCGCGACGTTCTGCGCGTCGGTCATGGTCAGGATGTAGTGGTTTTTCGTGTAGAACGAGGTGTCGATGCTGGTCACGTAGGTGTTCGCGTCACCGTCGAAGAACACGAAGTAGGGCTGCAGGTCGGCCGCGAACTGGGTCCTCGGGTCGCCGGTGGCGGCGTTGAGCACGGCCGGGAACGTGGTCGCCTGGGAGAACTGGCCCGACTTGTAGAGGCTCTCGTCGTAGGTGGACAGCGCGACCTCGCTCTTCGGGTTCACGAGCGGGTTCTGCACCTCGACCGCGCCGTTGATCATGTACATGATGATCTTGCCGGCCAGCTGGGACCGGGTCGGCCATGCGTTGGCCTTGGCCGCCGCGTCCAGGCTCGGGTAGCTGCCGAGCAGGTCGGACGGGCGGTACAGGATGTTGCCGATCTCCTTGTTCACGTACGAGTTGAACTGGGCGGGGCCCATGCCCAGCGGCGGGGCGAAGCCGTCCTTGTTCTCGACCTTGACGTAGATCGGGCCTGCGCCAGGGTGCGCCTGCAACCAGTACTTGATGTCGTCGAGGCAGGCGTTGAAGTCCTTGTTGGCGCTGCCGGTGTAGAGGTCTGCCGGGCTCGACGCGGTGACGCAGTTGTTCTGGTTGCCGGTCGGACTACTGTGGCTGACCTTCCATTCCTGGGTGAAGACGTCGTCCCAGGTGTCCAGTTCGATCTCTTGGGCGCCGTTGTCCAGCGCCTGCGCCAGGTACGGCAAGGGCTGGGCGTAGGTGTTGTGCAGGCCGGTGACGGTGGTCTCCGACAGCGGCAGCGAACTCACGTCGGCCTGTGCGGGACCGGCGGCGACCAGGGTCGTGGAGGCGGCGAGCAGGGCCCCGGCCACGATGCCGAGGGCCGCACGCCGGCGAAGGCGATCAACCAGCATTGTTACCTCCCAACTGCGCCCTCTGAAAAGAGGGGGCGAATCTGAAAATGATTCGCGAAGAGAAGGTAGCCCCGCTGACAGTCCGCCCAACAGCGTCCAGATGAACGACTACGTAATCGTTCAAGTACGGAACGTGTGGTAACTGGCAGTGACTGCCGCGAGTAGATCAGCCGTTGTCATCCTCGGTGACCAGGGCTTCCAGCGCTGGTAGAGCCGCCGCGAGCGCCGTCCACTGCTCCTCGGAGAGCCGGTCGATGCGCCGCTGCAACTCCTGCAACCGGGTCGAGTAGAGGCCGGACACGATGCGCTCGCCCGCCTCGGTCGGCGTGACCAGGAAAGCGCGGCCGTCGTCCGGGTCGGCCTCCCGCCGCACGTAGCCCGCGTCGGCAAGGCTGGACACGATCCTGGACAGGGTCGGCGGGGCGACGCCCTCCTTGACCGCGAGGTCACCGAGGCGCATCGCGCCGAACTTCACCAGGGTGGTCAGTGCCGAGACCGAGCCGTGCCCGAGTTCCTCGGTGCCGGCGCCGATCCTGCGCAGCGAGCGGGACAACCGCCCCACCGCGACATAGAGCCGCGAAGTGTCCGCATGGTCGATCACCTCTGAACGCACGCTCGTCACGTCCGGCCCCGTCTCCTCAGCGACGCGGCACGCCGACGTGCCGCGAACTCACCCTTCATTGTCCACGGTAACGGCATCGGCACGGGGCGGGCTCGAAGCTCGCGCCCAGAAGCGCTGCGGTATCCGGCCGGCCAACCGGGCATTGCGACCTGCGCGAACACCGTCGCGCATGGCCAGTGCCATCCGCTGCGGGTCGGCCGCGCGGGTGACCGCGGTGGCCAGCAACACGGCTGAGCAGCCCAATTCCATGGCCAGCGCGGCCTCCGACGCGGTGCCGATGCCCGCGTCCAGGATCACCGGAACCGCGGCACGGGCCACGATCAGCTCGATGTTGTGGGGGTTGCGGATGCCGAGCCCGGTGCCGATCGGCGAACCGAGCGGCATGACCGCCGCACAGCCGATCTGTTCCAGGCGCTGAGCCAGCACAGGGTCGTCATTGGTGTAGGGCAACACGGTGAAACCGTCGTCGACCAACTGCTCGGCCGCGTCCAGCAGCTCGATCGGGTCCGGCAGCAGGGTCTGGTCGTCGGCGACGACCTCCAGCTTCACCCAGTTCGTGCCCAGCGCCTCCCTGGCCAGTCTCGCGGTGAGCACGGCCTCGGCGGCCGAATGGCAGCCCGCTGTGTTGGGCAGCGTCTCGATGTCGAGCCTGCGCAACAGATCCAGCACGCCGGTGCCGCCCGCCGCGTCCATCCGGCGCATGGCCACCGTGGTCAGCTCGGTCTCGGCCGCGATCAGTGCACGCTGCAACACTTCGAGGTTGGCGGCGCCGCCGGTGCCCATGATCAGCCGGGAACCGAACTCGCGGCCCGCGATCACCAGCGGGTCCACTTCGGTCTTGGTCGCGGTCATGATCAGCCTCCCTGCACCGCGGTGAGCACTTCGATGCCGTCGCCCTCGTTGAGTGGGGTGGTATCCCACGCGGCACGCGGCACCACCTCGTTCCCGCGCGCGACGGCGATCCCGGTCGCCGGGGCCTTGATCGCCCGCAGCACGTCGCCGACGGTCGCGCCGTCGGGCAGGTCGAGCTCGTCGCCGTTGACAGTGGCTTTCATGCGGTGATTCCTTCCCACCTCGCCGGGTCGGCGACCCTGGCCTGCTCGGGCACCGGCTTGTCCCGCAACAGGGCGAGCACGGTGTCCACGGTGATCGGGGCGAGCAGGATGCCGTTGCGGCCGTGCCCGGTCGCGGCCAGCACGCCCGGTTCGAGCCAGCCGATCACCGGCAGGTTGTCCACGCTGCCCGGACGCAGGCCTGCCGCGCATTCGCGCAGCTCGTAGTCGGCGATCGCGGGCATCAGCAGCTCCGCGTCGGCAAGCAGGTCTCGTACGCCGGCCACCCTCGGCCCGGTCTCGAATCCAGCCTCGTACTCGGTCGCGCCCAGCACCAGCCCGCCGTTGTCGCGGGGGACGAGGTATGCGTGCCGGCCCTGGACCAGCCCGCGAACGGTGCGCGTCGGCGGCGGAAGCGAACCGGCGCGCGCGGCCAGTCGCAGGATCTCGCCCTTCACCGGCCGCATCACCCGAGCCAGTCGCGGATGCAGCGGGCCACTGGCCGCACCGGCCGCGACCAGCACGACGTCGCCCTCGACGACGCCCTGCGCCAACTCCACCGCGCCCGACCGGACCGCGACGACCTGCTCCGCGCGATGCTCGACGCCACAGTGGACGCCGAGTCGCAGCAGCGAGTCGAGCAGGATCCGGTTGTCCACGGCCAGATCGCCCGGCACGTGCAACCCGGCCCGCACGGCCCGGCCGATCGCGGGTTCCAGCGCGCGCAGTTCGCGGCCGGTGAGCACGTCGACCTCGCGGTCGCGCGCGGCCAGGTAGGCGGCGACGTTCTCCAGTTCGGTCCGGTCCGCGCTGTCCACCGCAGCGACCAGGGTGCCCTCGGTGCGCAGCCCGGACTCGCCGACGCGGCGCGCGAACTCCGGCCACGCCTCCAGCGACGCGCTACCCAGTTCGAGCAGTCGCTCCTCGCCCGGCCACGCCTCGGTCACCGGGGCGAGCATGCCGCCCGCGACCCACGACGCACCCGAACGCGGCGCCGGATCGAACACGGTGACCGCGAACCCGGCGTCGGCCGCCGCCCAGGCAACAGAGGCGCCGATCACCCCGGCGCCGACCACAAGCAACTTCGTACCCGTCATTCTCGCTCCCTGCGCCGGCATGATCCGGATCAGGTTCGACGGTCGGGGCGGGCTCTACGCCCCCTCTCAGCCCGGTGTACCCCGGACTCCCGTGCGGACCACTGTCCACCGTAGCGCAGCGCGCGGAGTGGTCCTGCGCACGTGGCGCGTGATGGAGAGCGCCGGGTAGCTTCAGCGATCGTGGCCACTTCCCGACAACTGCGCCTGGCCAAGGCCAAGTTGTACCTGTGCACCGACGCTCGCCGCGACACCGGGGACCTCGCCGCGTTCCTGGACGCCGCGCTCGCCGGCGGCGTCGACATCGTGCAACTGCGCGACAAACAGGCCGGCCTGCCCGCGCTGGAAGCCCAGGAGGAACTGGCCGCGCTGAAGATCATCGCGGAGGCGTGCGCCCGGCACGGCGCGCTGTTCGCGGTGAACGACCGCGCCGACATCGCGGTCGCGGCCGGCGCCGACATCCTGCACCTCGGCCAGGACGACCTCCCGGTGGACATCGCCCGCCGCATCGTCGGCGAGGACATGCTCATCGGCCGATCCACCCATTCCGTCGAGCAGGCGCAGGCGGCCACCGTCGAACCGGGTGTCGACTACTTCTGCACCGGCCCGTGCTGGCCGACCCCGACCAAACCCGGCCGCCCCGCCCCCGGCCTCGACCTGGTCCACGCGGTCGCCAAACGCGACGTCGACCGGCCCTGGTTCGCCATCGGCGGCATCGACGCCGATCGGCTGCCGCAGGTGTTGGAGGCGGGGGCGAACCGGATCGTGGTGGTCCGCGCCATCACCGACGCCGCCGACCCGCGCGCGGCCGCCCAGGAACTGTCCGACGCGCTGCGCGTTTAGGCCTGGGGCAGTTCCAAGTCAGCTCCGAACCGCCGCTCGCAGGCCAACGACGACCCCTGCCAGATCCACGAAATCTGATTTTCAGATATGATGGTTCCATGCGTGAGCTGACAGCGTCCGAGGCGTCCCGGAACTTTTCCAGTGTGCTGGACGCAGCAGAGCATGGCGAAACAATCGTGGTTACCCGTGGCGGACACCGCGTAGCGATGATCGCGCCCGCGCCAAGAGGCAATGGGCGGGCATTACTCGAACTGGCAGCGAACTGGCGGGGGAACTCCGTATTCGACGAAGCGTTCGAGGCGAACGTCGAGGCCGCGCGTGCGGCTGTATCCAGCGAGGCGGACAACGACCCATGGCAAGACTGATCCTGGACACCGGTGTGCTGATCGGTGTCGCTCGCGGTCGACTGGGCCTCGCATCGGTCGTGACCGATGAGGACGATGTCGCAGTGCCCGCCGTCGTCGTTGCCGAGTTCCTTGCCGGTGTGATCCAGGACCACGATCCCGGCCGTAAGGCCCAGCAACGTGGGTTCCTGGACAACTTCCTCACCATGATCCCGGTCGCGCCTTACGACATGGACACGATTGAACGCCACGCCGAACTGCTCGCGCATACGCGCGTGAACGGCTGCCCACGCGGTGCGCATGACCTGATCATCGCGGCCACCGCGATCGTTACCGATCGGACGCTGCTCACCACCGACGCGAAGGCCGGTTTCGACGAACTGCCTGGTGTCAGCGTTCAGTTGATCGCCCGGTAGCAAGCCTCAGGGCGCGCCCGGTTTGCCGGTGCTCGTCACGGTCGTGCTGGTGGGCGGCGTCGTGGTGCTGGTCGGCGAGGTGGTCGAACTTGGCGGCGGGGTGGTCGTCGGGGTGGCGGTGCCGGTGGGGGTGTTCGACGACGGCGGGGTCGGGGTGGTGGTCGGGGCCTCGTGGGTCGTGGTGTCGTTGGCCGGGGCGTTCGAGTGGGTGCTGGTCGGCTTCTCGGTGGGGCGGCCGAACAGGCCGCCGATTGTGGTGCCGGTGTCGCCGCCGGAGAGCGGGCGGTGTGCCAGCAGCTCGACGCCGGTGACCACAACCATGCCGAGCATGAACGCGAGCGCGGTCGCGCCGATCAGCACGCGCCAGCGCGGCCTGCGCCGGGTTTCGGTTGGCGGGCCGACTAGTTCGGTGGGGGCCTCGGCTGGGCGCTGGTAGACGCCGCTGGGACGGTCGGCGACCTCGGTCGGGCGGGTGAACAGCTCGGTCGGCTTGCTCAGCCATTCGGTGGTGGCGTCGGCGATCGGGTCGGGTTTGCGGATCGGC
>DASYBO010000379.1:0-8160 GCA_036500685.1 Pseudonocardiaceae bacterium
ACGGTCAAGCAGATCATCGACACGGCGATCGCGGCGGGACAATCCTCCCTCACCGCGCCGGAAGGCAAGCGGGTCGCCGACGCCTACGGCATTCCCACACCGGGCGAGGGGCTGGCGACAACGGCCGAGCAGGCCGCGAAACTCGGTGGCGACATCGGGTTCCCGGTGGTGCTCAAGATCGTGTCGCCGGACATCCTGCACAAGACCGAGGCGGGCGGCGTGCTGGTCGGCGTGTCCTCGGCTCAGGAGGCAGCCGCCGGTTTCGACACGATCATCGCCAATGCCAACAAGTACAAGGCCGACGCCGACATCGTCGGCGTGCAGGTGCAGCAGCAACTCGGCGGCGGGACCGAGGTGATCGTCGGCGCGGTCACCGACCCGACCTTCGGCAAGGTGGTCGCGTTCGGCCTTGGCGGCGTGCTGGTGGAAGTGCTCAAGGACGTCACCTTCGGCCTCGCGCCGACCAGCGCCGAGGACGCCATGTCCATGGTCGACGGTATCAAGGCCGCCGAGATCCTGCGCGGCGCACGCGGCAGCGAACCGGTCGACCGGCAGGCCCTCGCCGACCTCATTCGTCGGGTGTCCGACCTGGTCAGCGACTTTCCGCAGCTGGCAGAGGTCGACCTGAACCCGATCCTGGCCACCTCGGCCGGCGCGACCGCGGTCGACGTGCGGATGCTGATCGACCCGGTGGAGCACATCGGGCCGGAGAAGTTCACCGACGAGCAGATCCTCGCCGCGATGAACCGGATCATGAAGCCGACGGCCGTCGCGGTGATCGGCGCGTCGGCCGAGACCGGCAAGATCGGCAACTCGGTGATGCGCAACCTGGTCAACGGCGGCTACCAGGGCGAGATCTACCCGATCAACCCCAAGGCCGACGAGATCCTGGACCGCAAGGTGTTCCGCAGCATCACCGACGTGCCCGGCCCGGTCGACGTGGCGATCTTCGCGGTGCCTGCCAAGTTCGTGCCGCAGGCGTTGGAGGAGGCAGGCCAGAAGGGCGTTGCCGGCGCGATCCTGATTCCGTCCGGGTTCGGCGAGACCGGCAACCAGGAGTTGCAGGACGAGGTGCTGGCCATCGCCCGCAAGCACGGCGTGCGGATCCTCGGCCCGAACATCTACGGTTACTACTACACGCCGGAAAGCCTGTCCGCGACCTTCTGCACCCCGTATGACGTGCGCGGGGGAGTGGCGTTGTCCTCGCAGAGCGGCGGCATCGGCATGGCCATCCTCGGCTTCAGCCGGTCGACCAAGATGGGTGTGTCCGCGATCGTGGGCGTCGGCAACAAGGCCGACATCGACGAGGACGACCTGCTCACCTTCTTCGAGCACGACGACAACACCAACCTGATCGCCATGCACCTCGAGGATCTGAAGGACGGGCGGGCGTTCGTCAACGCGGCGAAGCGGGTGTCCAAGCGCAAGCCGGTGATCGTGCTCAAGGCAGGCCGCACCGAACAGGGCGCGAAAGCCGCGAGTTCGCACACGGGTGCGTTGGCCGGCAACGACCGGATCTACGACGACATCCTGCGCCGCAGCGGCGTCATCCGCGCACCGGGCCTCAACGACATGCTCGAATACGCGCACGGCCTGCCGCTGCTACCCACCCCGGCCGGCGAGAACGTGGTGATCATCACCGGCGCAGGCGGTTCCGGCGTGCTGCTGTCCGACGCGTGTGTCGACAATGGACTCACGTTGATGGCCATCCCGCCGGATCTGGACGCGGCGTTCCGCAAGTTCATTCCACCCTTCGGCGCTGCTGGCAACCCGGTCGACATCACCGGCGGCGAGCCGCCGTCGACCTATCGCAACACGATCGCCCTCGGTCTGTCCGACGAGCGCATCCACTCGCTGATCCTCGGCTACTGGCACACGATCGTCACGCCCCCGATGGTCTTCGCCAAACTCGTCGCCGAGGTCGTCGAGGAGTTTCGCGCCAAGGGGATCGCCAAGCCGATCGTGGCGTCGCTCTCGGGTGACGTCGAGGTCGAGGAGGCCAGCGACTACCTCTACCAACACGGCGTGATCGCCTACCCGTACACCACCGAGAAGCCGGTGGCCGTACTCGGAGCCAAGTACCGCTGGGCGCGGGCTGCCGGACTGATGTCGAGCTAGTCCGGTGCATGAGCGGGGCTTGGCGGATACCGGGACGTTCCGCCGAGCCCCGCTTTCCTTCAGCGGCTTGCCTTCTGGTGCGCGTCGATGAGCAGGGACGCGGCCAGTTCGGTCATTTCCGGGCCGGGGTTCACGATCGACACCCAAGCCTGCACCGCGTAGACGGGATGGGGGAGTAGCCGGTCGAACGCGGTGTAGTCGAACTCGGTGGCGTGTGCGGCGTGTTCGGCGGGCGGGTAGCCGAGCAGTTCGGTGAACTTGGCCTTACCGACACCGATGTTCAGCCGGAACACGTTCATACGGTCCAATTTGGACTCGGTGTCGAAGTCCGGGTAGTCCTTGATGACGATGGTGGCGAAGGGCATCCGCTGGTTCGGGCCGGTGTAGATGAACGTGTCGCCCCAGGCGATCTCCGGCGCGCCACTGACTTCGTTCGCGGTGTCGACGACGGCTCCGGGCAGCGCTTCGGCGATGAACGTGATGATCCCGTCGGGATCGGTGAAATCCATGGCATCAAGTGTGTCATTGAATCACCCAGTGAAGGTTCATCGTTAAATCAGCAGGACGGCGATCGGAAACCTTCAATCATGATCTGACCACAATCCTGCAAGCAGCGGGACGCCTCATGGCCTGGCAAGCTGGCGTCGAGGCGTCCCGTGCGAGCAGGAGGCGAGTGATGGCGGACTACCCGGCCGCGATCGTCGAGGTCAACCACGTCGAGCCGGTCCCTCGGCGGATTCGCGGCTTCGTCGGCGACACGCTGGTCGTCGACTCGGTCAACGCGTTGTACGTGTGGGAGTGGCCGTTCTACCCGCAGTACTACTTCCCGACGGCCGATGTGCGGATGGACCTGCTCATCGCCGAGAACGGGGTGCAGCACACCCGGCGCGGGCCGGTGCACCGGCACACGGTCAAGGTCGGCGAGGTCGAACGCGAGGGCGCGGCGCGGCTGCTCACCGATTCGCCGGTCGAGGGACTGACCGGGCGGATCAAGTTCGAGTGGGCCGGGCTGGACAGTTGGTTCGAGGAGGACGAACAGGTCTTCGTGCACCCGCGCAACCCGTATGTCCGGGTTGACGCGATCCGCTCCGCGCGCACCGTGCTGGTCGAACTGGACGGCGTCGTGCTTGCCGCGTCGGACTCGCCGGTGTTCGTGTTCGAGACCGGCCTACCCACCCGCTACTACCTGCCGCGCACGGACGTGAACTTCGAGTACCTGCGGCATGTCGACACCGTCACCGAATGTCCCTACAAGGGCGTGACCAGCGACTACTGGTCGGTCGACGTCGATGGGACCGTACACGCGGACCTGGCCTGGTCCTACAACTTCCCGACCGCGGCGCTGTTGCCGATCACCGGGCTGGTCGCCTTCTACAATGAAAAAGTGGACATCACGGTGGACGGCGTCGCCCTGGATCGGCCCAAGACCCACTTCCTTGTATAAGCAGAGCGTATGAGTGACGTCATTTTTCCGATTCGCACGGAACGACTGGAACTCCGCGCGTTCAGCGAGGATGACCTCGACGCGTTGCACGACATGCAACGCAGGCCCGAGGTCACCCGGTTCCTCCGCTGGGACACCAGAACCCGAGGCGAGTCGCGGGAGATGCTGGCACGCCGGGTCACCCAGACCGACCTGGTCAAGGAGGGCGACAACCTGGCGGCCGCGGTGGTGTTGCGCGAATCCGGTGCGCTGATCGGCGACTTCAACCTGGAACTCACCGACGCCGGCCTCGGCTGTGCCGAGATCGGGTTCGCGATGAACCCGACGCACGCCGGCCGAGGCTATGCCACCGAGGCGGGCGGCGCGCTGCTGCGGCTGGCGTTCGAGCACTTCGGGTTCCACCGCGTTGTCGGCATCTGCAACGGCCGCAACGCGGCGTCGATGCAGTTGATGGAGCGGCTCGGCATGCGCCGGGAGGGCTACTTCGTGCAGAGTGACGTGCTGAAGGGCAAACGAGTCGACGTCGCCTCCTACGCGATCCTGCGCCAGGAGTGGTTCGGCCGTCGGCCGGTCAGTTCCTGAGCAACGCGGCACAGCGGCGGGCGGACGGCTAACGTCGAGCGCATGCTGACTTCCGGGGGTCCGATCACGAACTGGGCCGGCAACGTCACCTTCCGCGCCCCACACGTGCACCGACCCACCTCCGTCGACGAACTGCGCACCCTGGTGCAAACCAGCGCCAAGATCCGCGCGCTGGGCACCGGCCACTCGTTCAACCTGGTCGCCGACAGCGTCGCCGACCTGGTCCGGGTCGACGGCCTGCCGGGCACCGTCGAGATCGACCGGGACGCCTCGACCGCGCGGGTCGCGGCCGGCCTGCGCTACGCGGAGGTCGCCGTCGCGCTGCAACGGGCCGGGTTCGCGCTGGCCAACCTGGCCTCGCTGCCGCACATCTCGGTCGCGGGCTCGGTCGCCACCGGCACGCACGGCTCCGGCGTCGGCCAGCGCGGGCTCGCTGCGGCGGTCGCCGCGCTGACCCTGATCGCGCCGGACGGGAGTCTGGTCGAGGTGCACCGCGACACCGATCCTGGCGCGGTCGTCGCCCTCGGCGCGCTCGGCGTGGTCACCGCGCTCACCCTGGACATCGAGCCGACTTTCCAGGTGGCGCAACAGGTGTACCGAAACGTGCCGCTCGACGAGATGGGGGCGTCTTTCGACGCGGTGTTCGGCTCCGCGTACAGCGTCAGCGCGTTCACCACCTGGGCCGGCGGCCAGGCGGTCGTGTGGCAGAAACGCCGCGTCGACGCACCCGAACCGACCTGGCGCGGCGCCCATCCCGCGACCGAGGCGGTCAACCCGGTGCCCGGTATGCCGGCAACGAACGCCACCCAGCAGTTGGGCGTGGCCGGGCCGTGGCACGAACGGCTGCCGCACTTCCGACCCGACTTCACGCCGAGCGCAGGGGAGGAGTTGCAGTCGGAGTTCTTCCTGCCGCGCGCCGAAGCCGCCGCGGCCATCGCCGCGCTGCGCGAGATCGGCGAGCTGATCGCGTCGGTGTTGCAGGTCTCGGAGATTCGCACCGTGCGCGCCGACGACCTGTGGCTCAGCCCTGCCTACCACCGCGACTCGGTCACCCTGCATTTCACCTGGGTGAAGGACACCCTGGCGGTCGCCCCGGTGCTCGCTCAGGTCGAGCAGCGGTTGCTGCCGCTGGGCGCCCGGCCACACTGGGGCAAACTCACCTCGATCCCGGCCGCCCGGATCGCCGCGAACTACCCGTGCGCCAACGACTTCGCGGCGCTGCTGCGTCGATTCGACCCGGACGGCAAGTTCCGCAATTCCTTTGTGGACGACCTGTTCAGCTGAACGCCCTGCTCAGCTCGCCGCCGAGTTGCCAGGTGCGCCGCTCCGCCGCTTGGCCGAGCAGGTCGGTCGCGGTGAGGCTGAACTCGGTGGCGCCCGCGTCGACATAGCGCCGCAGTTGCGTGGCAACGGATTCCTCGTCGCCGATCACGAACAGCTCGCCTGCCCTCTGGACTCCTTCCAGATCCAGCACCTTCCGGTAGGACGGGATCGACTCGAAGAAGGCGAGCTGTTCGATCGCCCGCAGGCGGGCCTCGTCCGGCCTGTCGGTCACCACCACCGGAACCATGGCGATCACCCTCGGTGCCGGCCGACCCGCGCGTTCGGCCGCCGTGGTGATCGCGGGCACGATGTGTTCGGCAAGGGCGCGTGGCCCGGCCAGGTAGGGAATGGTGCCGTCGGCCAGTTCACCCGTCACGCGCAGGGCCTGCGGCCCCATCGCCGCCACCAACAGCGGAATCTCCGGCTGCGCGCCGGCCACCGCCGTCGGCGTGAACGGCCGCGACGTCACGGTCTCGCCGACATAGGGCTCGTCCTTGCCGGCCAGCAGCGGGCGCAGCGCGCTCAGGTACTCGCGCAGGCCGCGAATGGGCGGCGGAAGCTCGATGCCGAACCCGTCGGCCAGGATCCGCGCGGAGCCAAGGCCGACGCCGAGCTGGAACCGTCCCCTTGTCGCGGCCTGCGCGGTTTTCGCGGCCGAGGCCAGGAGGATCGGATGCCGGGGATGGATCGGCACCACCGACGGGCCGACCCAGAGCGCGGGCACCTCACGGCCCACGGTCGCGGCGAGGCTGATCGCGTCATAGCTGGCCAACTGGCCGAGCCACAGCGAGTCGAGGCCGGAATCGACCGCGAGCCTGCCGATGTCGATCGCCCGGTCGACCACGTTGGTGGTCTCGGGCGCGGACGCGAACGTGGAGAGTGCGATGCCGAATCTCATGTTCGGAGACAACCGCGCCCTGATCAAGCCTATTTCCCGCGTGCCGAGGCCAATTCCTCCGCGAGGCGATTGACCAGGTCCGCTGCTGGTTCCTCGGTGACGGACTGCCAGCTCGTGCCCGCCCACAGGTGCAGGTTGTCCTGGTCGCCGTTGGCCGCGGCGGCGGCGCGGATCGGCCGGGTGACGTGGTGGATCTCCGGGTAGCCGTTCGGGGCGTGCTCGTCGTGTTCGCGGATGAACCCGTTGACCAGGGCGCGAGCCGGTCGGCCGGTGAACGCGCGGGTGAACGCGGTCTCGGTGAACGTGGCGTCCAGCAGCGCCCGTCGATGGGTCTGCGAGGTGCCGGCCTCCGGGCAGCACAGGAACGCGGTGCCCAGCGCGGCGGCGATCGCGCCCCGGTCCAGGGCCAGCGCGATGTCCTTGCCGCCGGCCAGTCCGCCCGCCGCGATCATCGGCAACCTGCTCACCGCGCCGACCTGCGTCAGCAGGTCCAGCAGGGCGACGGCGGGCGCGCCGGCCTGCTGGGCGGGGTCGTCGCGGAAGATGCCGCGATGCCCGCCCGCCTCGGCGCCCTGCACGGCCAGCGCGTCGGCGCCACTGGTCTCGGCAAGCCGCGCCTCGTCGGCCGAAGTGACCGTGGCGATCAGCAGCGCGTCCGGGTTGTCCTGCCGAATCCGGTCGCACAGGCCGACATCCGGCCGGTCGAACGTGAAACTCACCGCGGCCGGGTGATGGTCGACCAGCACGTCGATCTTGGCTTCCAGCGCGTCGTCGTCCCAGGACGGCCGACCCGGCTCGACGCCGAGCGACTCGGCACGCGGCACCAGCGCTCGCCGGTACGCATCGATCGCGGCCAGGTCGCCGGTGCGTGGCGAGGGCAGGAACAGGTTCACCCCGTAGGGCGCGTCGGTGAGGGTCTCGATCGCGGTGAGCCGCTCATCGAACGCGGCGGGCGTGAGGTATCCGGCGGCGAGGAAGCCGAGGCCGCCGGCGTTGCTCACGGCCGCCGCGAGCGCGGGTGTTGACGGACCGCCCGCCATGGGCGCGGCGATGATGGGTATCCGGTTCGGCAACACACTCACGATGATGACTCCGCTCCCCGACAAAACTGGCTTTGCCGACGATAGCCGCAGCCCATCCGCCAACCGGATCAGGTGATGGTTGTTGCCAGGAGGTGGTGAACAGCCGCGAACGGATTCGCCACCGCACGGGAGCACTACAGAACCCGAGGTACAAAGGACAGCGGGCCGGCGCGCGCCGGCCGATCGGTGGTGGCCGGGTGACGGTGGTGCGACGCGGTGTCCTGCGGGGCAGGGCGCGGCGACGATGGGCGATGGTCGTGGTGGCCGTCGCCGTGCTGTGCACGCTGCCCTCGGTGATCGCCGCGATCCCGGCCGGCTCCAGCCCGATCGGCGTCGATCAACTGCGGCAGCGGATCGTCGCGTCGACCAGGCAACCGTTCCAGGGCTACGCGCAGAGCAGCGCCGCGCTGGGCTTGCCCAGCCTGCCCGATCTCGCCGACGTCACCGGTCTGCTCAGCGCAACCACGACCATGCGCGCCTGGTATGCCGGGTCGAACCAGCACCGGGTCGACGTGATCACCGGATTCGGCGAACGCGACTACTACCAGACGCCGACCGCGACCTACGTCTGGGATTACGGTCAGAACCTGCTCAGTGAACTCGTCGGTACCGCGCCGATCCGGCTGCCCCAGGCCGAGGACCTACTTCCACCGGAACTGGCCTGGCGCATCCTCCAGGTCGACTCGACCGACGCGGTGACCGGCCTGCCGGCC
>DASYBO010000380.1:0-6946 GCA_036500685.1 Pseudonocardiaceae bacterium
GCCTCGGTGCGGCGACCGGTCAGCAGGTACGCCTCGATCATCCACGCCGCGCACAGGTGGAAGCCGCCCTCGTTGCCGGGCAGGCCGTCGTCGCGGTGGTACCGGTACACCGTCGAGCCGCTGCGCAGCTCGGCCTCGATCGCGGTCACCGTGGCCTGGAAGCGCGGGTCGGCCGGATCGATCAACCCGGACAGGCCGACGTGCAGTGAGGCCGCGTCCAGGTCGAGCCCGTCATAGGCGGTGGTGAACGCGCCGATGCCGCCACTCGCCTCCCCGTGCCAGCCGTTGGTCAGCACGTCCTGCGCGATCTCGTCGCGCAGCGACTCCCAGGTCGGGTCGATCTCCCGACCGTAGCCGCGGCCCAGCGCGACCGCGCGGTCCAGGGTCAGCCAGCACATGACCTTGGAGTACACGTGGTGCCGAGGGGTGTCGCGCTCCTCCCAGATGCCGTGGTCGGCCTCGCGCCAGCGTTCGCCGACCGCGTAGGCCATCGCGCCGACCATCCGCCAGTCGTCGTCGGTGATCTTGCCGCGCGCCTCGCTCAGCTCGGCGACCAGATCGACGACCGGGCCGAACACGTCCAGCTGGACCTGCTGATTCGCCAGGTTGCCGACCCGTACCGGTCGCGAACCCGCGTACCCGGGCAGAGTGTCGATCACGGCCTCCGGCCCGAGCGTGGTGCCCGCGATCGTGTACAGCGGGTGCAGCCGCTCCGGGCCGGGCAGCGTCGCAAGCACGCCGTGCAGCCAGCCGAGGAAGGCCTCGGCCTCGCCGGTCGACCCGACCGAGACCAGGGCCTTCGCGGTCATCGCGCCGTCGCGCAGCCAGCAGTAGCGGTAGTCCCAGTTGCGGATGCCGCCGATCTCCTCCGGCAGCGACGTGGTCGCCGCGGCCATGATCGCGCCGGTCTCCGCGTGGCACAGGCCGCGCAGGGTCAACGCCGAGCGGGCCACCAGATCGCGTTGCACGGCGGGCAACTTCAACCCGGCCAGCCACTGCGTCCAGTAGGTCGTGGCCCGTGCGCGCCGCTCCGGCTCGCTGAGCTCGTGCGCCTCGAGTTCGGTAGTGCCGCAGCGCAGCTCGAGCACGACCGGCTGACCCTCGACGAGGTCGACGACGGCGGTCGCGGTCTCGTGCATGCCGTCCGTGCTGATCCGCCAGTCGAGGCCGGGCGCACGCAACACCATCGGGTCACCGGTGCCCAGCACCCGCAACCCATCCGCCTCGGCCTGCAACTGCACCGCGACCTGGCCGAACTCCGGTCGCGGCGCGAACGTCACGGCCGCGCGGGTCGCCCCGGAGATCACCCGGACGATATCGGTGCGGTGCGACTCGGTGTAGTGGTCGAGGTAGTCCGTGACCAGCAGCCGCGACCAGCGGGTTTCCACGATCGTGGTGCCAGGGAGGTAACGCTGGCCCAGCGGAAGGCCGTTCTTGTCGGGCTTGATGGTGAAGTGCCCGGCTCCCGTCCCGCCGACCAGATCGGCGAATACCGCGGCCGAGTCCGGCTCCGGGTGACACAGCCAGGTGACCCGCGCGTCCGGGGTGAGCAGTGCCACCGAGGTCTCGTTGGCCAGCATCGAGAGCCGCTCGATCGGCACCGCCGACTCGCCGTAGAGCCAGGTGCGCCGCTCCTCGACCAGGAAGGCCAGCACGATCGCGACCATCGCGGTGTCCTCGACCGTGAACTCGGCCAGCGAGTCCACACTGCCGACCTTGATGCCAAGGTCCGGGCCGGCCAGCCGGGCGAACGCCTTCTCGTCGGTCACGTCGTCGCCGATGAACATGGCGGCCGTCGCGCCGGCTTGATGCCGCAGCACGTCGAGGGCATGGCCCTTGTCGGTCTGCACAACGGCCAGTTCGATCACGGCCTTGCCTTCGGTGACCTGCACGCCGGTCCACGTCGCCGGACCGGACCGGACCGCGTGCAGGACCGCCTCGGCGTGCACGGGCGCGGCCCTGCGCACGTGCACCGCGATACTCGCCGGCTTGACCTCCAGCTGAACGCCGGGATGGTCAGAGACGAGCGCCTCGAGCGCGCCGCGCAGACCGCGGTGCAGCGTCTTGGCCTGCTCGTCGAGGGCATGCACGAAGCCGACGTCGAACTCGGACCCGTGGCTGCCGACCAGGTGCACCTCGGAGGGCAGCCGGGACAGCGTCGCCAGGTCGCGCAGGGCACGGCCGGAGATCACCGCGGCCGTTGTCTCGTGCAGTCCGGCGAGCGCGCGCAGGGCGCCAACCGATTCAGGTCTCGGCCGAGCCTGTTCGGGGTCTTCCACGATGGGCGCCAGCGTGCCGTCGTAGTCGCAGGCCACCAGCAGTCGCGGCGTCCTGGCCAACCGGACGATGGCACGGCGCAGTTCGGGAGAAAGAGCCTCGGCGGTCACAGTTGATCGGTCTCCGACAAAGGCGTCAAGCAAGTTTTGTGGGCGACCGACGGCTCGTATGGGGATTGCCCTTGCGAGTTCCGAGAGTCCACCGCGGGACTGTGGAACTGTAGCGGACCGGTTCGCCCTGCCCGGCCGGCACTGACCTCTGTGACCACTGGTCCGGGGGTAGCAGGTGACACTTCATGCCAACGACCCGGATGTCGGTCGGTTGGCGGTCGGTCCCCGCGGTCGAACGGCTCAGTCCATCGGGGGATCGGCCATGCCGCCGATCACCCGTTCAGGGGCGCCGGACTCGTCCAACTGCATCAGTTGGACGTCGTGACCATCATGATTGGCATCCGCGTGCACCACGCTCGGATGCAGCGCGGCCAGGAACGACCGAGCCCACCGGTCGACGTCATGGGTGAGCACCTGCCGGCGCAGCGCCCGCATCCGCCTGCGCCCCTCGGCAGGGTCCATCGTGACCGCCGTGAGCAGCGCGTTCTTCACCCCGTCGAGGTCATGCGGATTGACAAGCAGCGCACTGGTCAGCTCCGCCGCAGCCCCCGCGAACTCCGAGAGGACCAGCGCGCCGCCGAGGTCGTAACGGCAAGCGACGTACTCCTTGCACACCAGATTCATCCCGTCCCGAACGGGCGTGACAACCATCACATCAGCCGCGGAGAAGAACGCAGCCAGTTCCTCCCGGTCCACCGACTGATGGAGATAGTGCACGACCGGGTGGCCAACCCGCGCGAACTCACCGTTGATCCGGCCCACCGCGCGCTCGATGCCGTCGCGCATCTGCCGGTAGTGCTCCACCCGCTCCCGACTCGGCGTCGCCAACTGCACCATGACCACGTCGCCCGGATCGATCCGCCCTTCTTCCAGCAGCTCCCCAAGCGCACGCAACCGCACATCAATGCCCTTGGTGTAGTCCAGCCGGTCAACACCCAGCAAAATTTTGCGAGGATTACCCAGATCTGCCCGAATCTGCCGACTACGCGCAACGACGTCCTTCCGCCGCGACAGCGCGTCCAGCCCGGTCGAGTCGATCGAGATCGGAAAGGCCCCCACCCGCACCGTCCGGTCCCCGAACTGCACCGACCCCGGCCGAGTCCGAACTCCCACCGCTCCACGCGTCGGCTCCAGCCCCACCAGCCGCCGAGCCAACCACAAAAAGTTCTGTGCACCCCCAGGCAGGTGGAACCCGACCAGGTCAGCCCCCAACAACCCCCGGATGATCTCGGTCCGCCACGGCAACTGCATGAACAGCTCAACCGGCGGAAACGGAATATGCAGGAAGAACCCGATCCGCAGATCAGGCCGCTGCTCCCGAAGCATCGCCGGCACCAACTGCAACTGGTAGTCCTGCACCCACACCGTCGCGCCGATCGCCGCGATGTTCGCGCACGCGTCCGCGAACCGCCGGTTCACCTTCACATAGCTGTCCCACCAGCTCCGCTCGAACACCGGCGGCGCCACGACGTCGTGATAGAGCGGCCACAAGGTCCCGTTGGAGAATCCCTCGTAGTAATCCCGCACTTCGGTCGCGGACAGGCTGACCGGTTCGAGCAGCATGCCCTCATCGGTGAACCCTTCGACCTCCGCGTCGGCGACGCCTGGCCAGCCCACCCAGGCGCCATGCTGCGAGCGGAGGAAAGGCTCGAGTGCGGTGACCAGGCCGCCGGGGCTATGCCGCCAGCGTTGCGTTCCGTCGGGAGACCGTTCGAGGTCGACCGGAAGCCGGTTGGCGACCACGATGAAGTTGGCTCCGTCGGATCTGGTGCTGGGCACCGCGCGCCCGCCTCCCTCTTGTCAGGGCCAAACTGTCTTTGAGACTAGTGATTTTCGATGGTTGCCGCGTCCCGCAGCGCTGTCCGGGCGACGTGGCCGGGATCACGCGCAGGTCCGTGCCAATTACGGCGTACCCCCGCGTCCACTAGGCCAACCGTTGGTTTCACCCAGGCCGACCGGCCCCATACCACCCGTCCCAGTGGACCTGCCAACAACTGCGGCGCCGCTCACGCCCAGTTCCGACGGAACGGCACCCCTCGCCCCTCACTCCAACCTCCGGCGAGACGGGCGCAGCGGCCCAGCCATCCTCGGCCCGGCCAGCCGCCGCTCCAACCGCCCCAACCCGGTCCGCACCGGCTGAGCCAGATACTCGCCCAGCACCACCCCCGCCGCCAGCGCAAGCGCGATGGCCACCGCGAGCGTCGCCGTCGGCAGCCCCGCCGTACTCCGCTGCACCGCCAACTGGAACATCGACTGGTACGTGGTCAGGCCAGGCAGCAGCGGCGTCAGCCCCGACACCGCCACCACCAGCGGAGGAAGCCGGAACCGTCGCGACATCAGCCCACCGCAGAACCCGATCAGCGTCGCCGCCACCGCACTGGCAGCGATCTGGTTCAACCCGAACAACACCAACGCCCCATGCGCCAACGCCCCCAACGCCCCCGCGCCCGCCGCCACCGGCACAGCCCGTCGAGTCGCATAACTAGCCACCGCGAAACACGCCGCCGCAGCGCCACCCGCCAACACCTGGACCGGAAGCCGCAACGCCGTCTGCGCGATCGGCACCGCGATCGGCTCGTCCGGCAGCCCGAGCCCCACCGCGATGCCCAACGCCAACACCACCCCCGCGACCAACCCGGCCGACATCAACGTGACTTCCATTGTTCGGCCGGCCGCCGTCACGTTGTAACCCGAAATCGCGTCCTGCACCGCACTGACCACCGACAACCCCGACAACAGCACCGTGATCGCCCCCGCAACCACCAACGAAGGCTGAACCCCCACCGGCAACAGCCCGAGCCGCATCACCCCCAACGTGATCCCCGTGGCCAGCGCCCCACCCGCCACCTGCTGAAAGAAGAACGGCAACTGTCGCCGGTTCAGCAGTCGCCCGACCCGGTCGATGATCGCCGTGATCACCCCCGCGATCAGCGCGATCCTGGCGCCCCCGCCAATCAGCACGACCACGGTCGCGGCCATCAACGCCCAGGCCAAGGTGGCCACCCACCGCGGATACGGGTGCGGCGCACCAGTGATCGTCCGCAACCGGGTCCGCGCTTCGGCAGCGTCCACCCGGCCGGCCGTGATGTCCCGCACCAGACTCTCCACCGCCGCCAACCGCGTGTAATCCAGCGCCCGCGCCCGCACCACTCGCTGCGACGTGACCGGCGCCAACACCGTGCCCCGATGACAACAGATGCTGATCGACGTGAAGATCACGTCCACCTCGCAATGCGGCAGCCCGCACGTCGAAGTGACCGCGATCACGGTAGCCGTCACATCGGCCGCGCCGGCCCCGCTGGCCATCAACACCTCGCCAACCCGAAGCGAGAGGTCCAGCACCAGATTGACGGTGGCATCATCGGGCAGCGCAGGCCCGATCAACCCCTCCTCAGCCGAGCCGTCGGCATCGACCTGCTCCGGCTTGCCGACCGGCGTCAACCCAGCAACCGACGACGTACCAACCCGCCGCCGCGACGCCCCCTGCCCCTTTCGTGGCCGCCCCAGCACATTCCGCCCGCGAGCGGCGAACCGCACAGCACCCACCTCCTCCGAAGTTCCGGGCCCAACCGACCCCAGGGGACCATCGATCCGACGAACCACCCCGTTGCCGGTGACCCGACGTGGTTTCCGCCACACCGCCAGTCCACTGATCAGCGTCGCCGCCCGGTCAACATCTACCCAGCTGGCAGCCCCGCAGGCCAGTCCCCGGTCACTCGGCCGGGCGACCGGCAAGCGCCAATGACAGATTGTTCACACCGCAAGTCGATCAAACCTCAGCGATACCCCCGCCCCCGACCGCTTACCATGTTCCCGAGCCGCGACGCGGCTCTCGCCGGCATAGCTCAATTGGCAGAGCACCCGCCTTGTAAGCGGAAGGTTAGGGGTTCAAGTCCCCTTGCCGGCTCCCATCCTCACCAGCAGTTATCTGGCAATCAGACCGCCTCAGAGTTGATCAGTGGTCTTCGTGGTGGTTGCGGATACTCTCAGTGCGTGGGGCAGAAGTCCGGCGGCGAGCGCCGCCAACACTGCTCGATCACCAAACGGGGGAACTCCTTCCGTGTCAAGGTGTATGCCGGCCTGGACCCACTGACCGGCAAGCGGATCTACCTCGACGAGTCGACCACCGACGAGGGCGAGGCCGAGCGGATCCTGAGTCGGTTCCGGTCGCAGGTGGACGAGCAGCGGCACGCTCGCACCAAAGGGGCATCGCGTACGGCCATCAACGAGTGGCTACGCCTGCACGAGGTCGAAGACTCGACACGCCAGGGCTACGAGGCGTACCTGCGGCTGCACGTCGGCCCGGCGCTCGGCGACCAGCCGGTCGGCAAGATCTCCGCCCGCCTGCTCGAACAGTTCTATGCGGAGTTGCGCCGGTGCGCTGACCGCTGCGACGGCCGGCCGCGAGTCGACCACCGCGTCACCGGCCCGCACGAATGCCGCACGGTCCGACACCGCTACCCGCTCGGCCGGCCGCCGATCGATGGCTACCCAGATCATGACTGCGCCACGTCGAAGTGCGAAGCCAAGGAATGCCCGCAGCACCAATGCAAGCCGCT
>DASYBO010000381.1:0-10764 GCA_036500685.1 Pseudonocardiaceae bacterium
GTCGACCAGCGGGCGGTAGCGCAGCTCGACCGGGTAGGTGCGGCCGGACACCTCGATGATCGGGGCGTCCTCGAAATGTCGGGAGAACCGCTCCGGGTCGATCGTCGCCGAGGTGATGATCACCTTCAGGTCCGGCCGGCGCGGCAGCAGCTGCTTGAGGTAGCCGAGGATGAAGTCGATGTTGAGGCTGCGCTCGTGGGCTTCGTCGATGATCAGCGTGTCGTACTGCGAGAGCATCCGGTCGTGCTGGATCTCGGCCAGCAGGATGCCGTCGGTCATCAGCTTGACCAGCGTGTCCGTGCCGACCTGGTCGGTGAACCGGACCTTGTAGCCGACCGCTTTGCCCAGTTCCGAACCCAGCTCCTCGGCGATCCGCTCGGCCACCGTGCGCGCGGCCAACCTGCGCGGCTGGGTGTGTCCGATGGTGCCGAGCACGCCCCGGCCCAGTTCGAGGCAGATCTTGGGCAGCTGGGTTGTCTTGCCGGAGCCGGTCTCGCCTGCCACGATCACGACCTGGTTGTCGCGGATCGCGGCCAGGATCTCGTCCTTGGCCTGGCTGACCGGTAGTTCGCTGGGGTAGGTGATCGCCGGCACCGCCGCTCGCCGCGCTTCGACGTGCTGGTCCGCGCCGTCGAGGTCGGCCGCGATCTGCGCGTAGACGGCGGTGCGGGCCGCCTCGTCGCGGATCTTGCGGGCACCGTCGAGCCGCCTGCGCAGCCGGCGCGCGTCGCGCGGCATCAGGTTGGGCAGGCGGGACTGCAGGTCAGCGAGCGTGGGATTCACTTCGATCCGATTCTCTTCCATCGGCGACACGGGGCCACAGCAGCCACCCGACAAGGCCTCTTGACATCGAACAGAGCAACGTCGAGCCGGAGCAGGCCATTCCCGCTCATCCTTGCGCATCGGCGCGTGCCGGCAAACCGAGTTTCCGCCGCTCCGGCTACCTTGGTGACGGACAACCCCGTATGGAAAGGACCCCGCTGGCATGTCGGCGCAAGATCTCCCGCACGCTGCGCTGAACGAGGTCCGTGAGGCCATCCACCGCCCGGACTTCCGGCGCACGGTGATCTTCGGCATCCTCGCGCTGGCCGCCCCCGGCGTTGTGGCCTTCCTCGGCGGCATCCACGCCGTCTACCAGGGTCAACCCGCTGTCGGCGCCCGCCTTGGCTCGTACGCGTCGATCCTGTGCTGCCTGGTGTTCGGCCTGATCGCGGTGCGCAGCGCCGCCAACGAGGTCGCTCGCCTCGTCCGCACCGGTGGCGGGCTGGCCGCCTCGGGCGTGCTGCGACTGTTGATCACCTTGGTCGGCTACATCGTGGTGGTCATGACCGTGGTCGGGCTGCTGGTCCCGCTCGGCGGCCTCGCGCTGCCGGTGTCCGTGAGCGGGGTGGTCGTCGGTATCGCGGCGCAGCAGTCGCTCGGCAACTGCTTCGCCGGCATCGTGCTGCTGTTCTCCCGCCCGTTCTCGGTCGGTGACCGGATCACGCTGCGTTCGGGCGCGCTCGGCGGCCAGTACGACGGTGAGGTGACGGCGATCACGCTCACCTTCACCATGCTGGACACCGACGAGGGCCCGATCTCCCTGCCCAACTCCGGCGTGCTCGCCGCCGCCACCGGTCGCCGCAACGGCTACCAGCCGCCCGAACCGCCGGTAGACGCGTAATCGATTACCTGACCGGGTAGCCCGACGCGTGTCGGGCTACCCGGCGTTGCGTCACAGACAAGCGCGGTTGATTCGATCCACGTCGACCGCGTTGGACTCGTCCTGGTAGACGTAGACCAGGTCGGTGCCGGGGAGGTGGTCGAGGGTGTGCGTGCCGACCTCGGTGGGGATGGCGGCGAGGTACCGGCCGGTGTCGAGGTCGACGACGCCCATGACTCCTGCGGTGCTCTCGCTGAGGAACAGCAGGCGCCGCAACGGGTCGGCGGAGAGCTGGTCGATGCCGGAGCGGGTCGTGGTGGTGTGGACGACCCTGCCCGAGTACGGGTTCACGGCGACGAGTTCGGCTGCGGTCGTGCCGACCCAGAGACGCTGCCACAGCGCGTCGTAGTAGATGTCCTTGGCATCGACGCCCGCCGGCAGTTGGAGGGTGAACGTGTGGCGGATTGTGCCGGTTCGCCCGTCGATGACGTTGATCTCGTTGTCGTCGGACTGGTAGATCGTGTCGGTTTCCGGTACGTAGACGCCCAGGTCCGGGCCTACTTTGGGCGTTGCAGGATTCAGGGTTGTCTTGTGCCGGACCGTGAACGGCGCGCGGGCTGAGAAGGATTCGATGGTGTTGGTGTCGTCGTTGGCGACGTAGACCAACCGGTCCCGCGAGTCGTAGTAGATCGCGTCGGAGCCGGTGCCGCCTGCCGGCACGGTGGCGACCACCTGCCAGGTCGACTTGGCGATCACCGCGACGCTGCCCGACTTCAGGGCCACGAACACGTGGTCGCGGTCGAAGGCGATCCCGTTGGAGCCGGGCAGGTTGCCGATGACGGCCCTGATCCGTTTGGTGACCGAGTTGATGACCACGACCTCGTTGTCGGGGCTCTGCGAGATGTACACCGCGTGCGCGGCCGGGTCGGCGGCGACGACGTCCCCGTGCCCGCCGGTGCCGGGTAACGGGATCGTTTTCAGGGTCTTCGCGGTAACCGGGGTGTCGGCCAGTGCCGGGGTCGCCGCGGTGGCGGTGAACAGGCCGAGCGCGGCGGCGACCACGATGGTTCCGGTCCGGACTCTCATGCGAACTCCTATGTCGGCATACTGCGGACTGTGTGGTGCTGGGCGATTGACTATCACATGCACGTTTCTGGGCTACGCGTGGGATGAGCCGCTCAGCGGATGATGTCGCGCAGGGCGTCGCCGAGGGTGGATGGCAGCGCCGCGTTCGGTCTGAGGGCGCGCAGCAGTTTTTCGGTGCGGGCGCCTGCGATGGTGCCGACCATGGGAGCGAGGGCGATGGCGACCGGTTCGGCTTCCGCGTTGGCGCCGGCTTCGAGGAGGACGCGTAGTAGGTGCGCGCGGTAGATGTAGAGGGCCCAGCGCAGGTTTTCGCGGGCGGCGGAGGCTTCTACGGCGTGGTGCAGGAGCGGGATTGCCGCGTTGTGGTTGCCGAGCGCGGCGTGTAGGAGGCCGTGGTGGCCTGCGAGTTCGCGTTCGTCGAACCACCAGGTCCAGGATGGATCGCGCGTGGCCGGGCCGTCCAGGAAGGAGCTGCGGGCTCGGTCGAATCGGCGCAGGGCCGTGGTTTCCGCGCCCAGCTCGGCCAGGGCTCGCGCGGCGCGGACGTCGAAAAGGGCCTGGACGCGGCGGGGTGGTCGGCCGCCGGGGTTCTCGGCGATGCGAAGGGCCTCGCGGTGTCGTCCTATGTGGACGGAGGCGAGGGCCTGGTTGCTGAGGATGAACCAGCGCAGGCTGGGGTCCTCGGCGATGGCGAGTGCGGTCGCGTTGGTGTGTCTGGCTTCTTGGTGACGTTCGGCGTCGAAGAGGAGCCAACCGGCGAGTTCGCCGAGTTCGGCCACTGCCGCGCGGAGATCGCGGTCGATGCCGATCAGGGGAAGAGCTTGGCGAAAGGCTCGGAGGGCCTCGTCGACGACGGCGCCGCTGCCGTGCACGGCGTCGGTGGCGGCGAGACGGGCGATCAGGTCGTGGATCCGAGTCCAAGCGTCCGCCATGAGGTCAGGGTAGAACGCGGTTGCCCCGCCGGCCCGCACCGGCGGGGCAACCCTCCCAACCACTATTTCGCGGGAGTCCAATTCAGAATGCTCGTGTACGGGCTCTGGATACCGGCCGCACTCGTGATGCTGGCCGGGATCTGGCTGGCACTGGTGATGTTGGTGTTGTTGGCGATCAACACCGATTTCGCGTTCTCGTTGGCGGGCCCGTTGGTCCAGTAGTTGTGCTCGATGTCCAGCGGATCGTAGGTGCCGTTGTTGAGGGTGTAGTTGGTGTGGTTGCTGCCCCACACGTTGGCCTGGATGTTGTACTCGGCGTTGCCGGTGATGGTGATGTAGCTACCGCCGTTGTCGGTGTAGAGGCCGTGGCCCTTCGTGCTGAGCTGGTCGTGGATGACGTTGCCGGTGAGGTGTTCTCCGGTTGCCAAACTCGTTCCGGTGATGCCGTTGGTGTAGATGCCACCACCGTCGCCGAGCACGGACATGTGGTCGTAGATGAGGTTGTCGCTGAAGGCGTTGCCGTGCGAGTAGTTCGGTTCGGCCGGCAGCTTCACCTTGTCCGGCCAGCCGCCCCAGCCGACCGAGATGGCGGTGTAGGGCACGTGGTCGATCTGGTTGTTCTCGAAGGTGGAGGTGGCCACGTAGCCGACGTCGATGGCGACGCCGCTCTGGTATTCGTCGGCGATGCCGGTGAAGTGGCTGTCCTTCACGGTGATGCCGGTCGTCTGCTGCGCCGCGCTCGGTTCGTTGGCGTCGACGCCGCCGACATCGAGGCCGTTGCCGGAGACGTCGGTGAACACGCAGGCGGTCACGGTGTCGCTCTGCGAGCCGTCACCGAGGTCAAGGCCTGCCGCGCCGAGGTGCACGAAGTAGTCGTGGTCGAAGTGGATGTCCGTGTCGTAGCCGAGGCTCACGTTGCCGGGCATCTTGGTCCAGTCGCCGTACGGACAGGTCCCGCCGGACACGTAGGTGCACAGGCCCTGGGTTTTGTAGCCGGTGTCGCCGGTGATCGTGTAGGTCGCCTGGATCTCGGAGAAGCCGGTCGGCGTGTTCGGCGTGGTGTCGGTGGCGTAGGAGAACTGGATGCCCTGGAAGACGATGTTGTGGATGGGCGCGCCCGCACTGCCGTGGATGGACAGCAGGGTTTGCAGGTTCGCCGCCTCGACGTCCGCGCTGCCGAGGTTCTCGCCGCTGCGCGGGATGTAGTAGACCTCGTGCGCGGTCGGGTCCAGGTACCACTGGCCGGGCTTGGTCAGCAGCGGGTAGGCGTTCTCGACCGAGGTCGGCGCCTCGGTGACCGACGCCCGCCCGACGAGTTCGACCGTGCGGCCGGAGCCGTCGGTGCGCATGACCCGCTTGGTTGAGTTGTCCCAGCAGGGCTGGGCCATGGTGATCGTGGTCGAGGTGATCTTGGCGACCGGGCAGCGCGGTTCGGTCCACGCGCCGAGTCCGCCCTGGTAGACGAACTCGATGCCGCTCTGGTTGGCCCAGCTCGCCATCGGATCGCCCGATGAGGTCGTGTAGCCGGTCGAGGTCTGGGTGACCGTGACCGGGATCGAGCCGCTGGCGCGTTGCGCGCGGGTGCCGTTCACGTAGAGCTGGCGGGTGCTCAGACCGGCCGGGGCCGGCGCCGCCCAGATGTTCTTGCTCGAATCGTGCACGCTCCAGCCGGTGATCTGGGTGCCACCGCTAATCACCGGCGCGGCGCCGGACTCCGCGCGCCACCACACGTCGCCGTTGGTGCCGGAGTCGGCGGTGCTGAACGTCAGCGGCGCACTCAGCCGGTAGTCACCGCCTGCCAAGTTCACGGTCACCAGACCGGAAGTCGACTGGTCAACGGCGCGGACCTCGGCCTGCGCCTTCTGCAACGTCTGGAAGGGGCTGCTCTGGCTGGTGCCGGAATTGCTGTCGCTCCCGGTGGGCGACACGTAGAAGTTCACCGGGGCCGGCGCGGCTCCCGCGGCGGGACCGCTGGCCAGCAGGGTCGCGACACCCAGTGTCGCGGCGCACGCCAAGGTCAGGACGGTGCGAGGTCTGACAACCGACCGCATCTCGACTCCCTCGTCGATCGTGGTGTACCCAAGGTTGTTCGCGCCGAGAGATAGGATGTCTTAACGATCATGGGATGACAACTGGTTGAGCAACTTTTCCTGCCAACGCCGTACTAACAGCTTCCTGGCAGCGAGAACTGTCAACACTTTCATCACGGCGTACTAGAAAGCCAGGTTGGCAAACTGTAAACACATCGGATCTCTTGTCCGAGCGCGGGGCTACCTGGGCATTGCCGGCGAAGACAGGGAAAACTGAACGGCGGAGGCGCCGCCGCCGGTGTCGGCGTCGGCAGCCGACCTCACGACGTTGAAGGGCAGCGAAGACAGACATGAGCGAGCAAGCACAGATCGGCGTCACGGGTCTCGCGGTGATGGGCCGCAACCTGGCGCGCAACTTCGCCCGGCACGGCCACGCGGTCGCGGTGCACAACCGGACCGAGGGCCGCACCAGGAGCCTGGTGGAGAACTTCAGCTCCGAAGGCACATTCGTGCCCGCGTACTCGGCCCAGGAATTCGTGAACGCCCTCGAGCGTCCCCGCCGCGTCGTGGTGATGGTCAAGGCCGGCGAGCCGACCGACGCGGTCATCGACGAGTTCGCTCCGCTGCTCGAACCGGGCGACATGATCGTGGACGCGGGCAACGCGCACTTCGCGGACACCCGGCGCCGCGAGGCCGCGCTGCGCGCCAAGGGCCTGCACTTCGTCGGCAGCGGCGTTTCCGGTGGCGAGGAGGGCGCGCTGCACGGTCCGAGCATCATGCCTGGCGGCTCTCCCGAGTCCTACGCTTCGCTCGGGCCGCTGCTTGAGGACATCTCGGCCAAGGTCGACGGCGAGCCGTGCTGCACCCACATCGGCCCGGACGGTGCCGGCCACTTCGTCAAGATGGTGCACAACGGCATCGAGTACTCGGACATGCAGCTGATCGCCGAGGCCTACGACCTGCTGCGCAACGCGCTCGGCCTGGCCCCGGCCGAGATCGCCGAGGTGCTGCGCACCTGGAACACCGGCAGGCTCAACTCCTACCTGATCGAGATCACCGCCGAGGTGCTCTCGCACACCGACGCCAAGACCGGCAAGCCGTTCGTGGACATCGTGGCCGACCAGGCCGAGCAGAAGGGCACCGGCCGCTGGACCGTGCAGATCGCGCTCGATCTTGGCAGCCCGGTCAGCGGCATTGCCGAGGCCGTGTTCGCCCGGTCCCTGTCCGGCAGCGCCGACCTGCGCGCGGCTGCCCGCAACCTGGCAGGCCCCAGCGGAAAGAAGCTGACCGGCGCGGCGGCCGAGAGCTTCGCCGACGACGTCGAGCAGGCGCTGTACGCGGCCAAGGTGGTCGCCTACGCCCAGGGCTTCAACCAGATCCAGGCCGGCAGCGCCGAGTACGGCTGGAACATCGACCTCGCCTCGCTTGCCACGATCTGGCGCGGCGGCTGCATCATCAGGGCCGAGTTCCTCAACGAGATCCGCAACGCCTACACGGCCGACCCGAAGCTGCCCACCCTGCTCACCGACGCCAGCTTCGCCGGGTCGGTGGCGGGCGCACAGGACTCCTGGCGCAACGTGGTCAGCACCGCCGCCCAGCTCGGCGTGCCCGCGCCCGGCCTCAGCACGGCGCTGTCCTACTACGACGGGCTACGCGCGGCGCGCCTGCCGGCGGCGCTGATCCAGGGCCAGCGCGACTTCTTCGGCGCGCACACCTACCGCAGGGTCGACACCGAGGGCACCTTCCACACCCTGTGGGCCACCGAGGACCGGGCCGAACAGGACGCCTGATCGAATCGAGAAAAGCAGAAAAACTCGTGGGGTGTCCCGTTCCCGCCGGGGCACCCCACGCCTGGAGATAAAGCTGTTTGTCAGGCTGCCGGGCCGGTGCCCAGTTGCAGCGTCGCGGTGTGCGCCTGGCCCTGGACGTCGGTCCAACCGAGGGTGATGCTGTCGCCGGGGTGGAAGCCCTGCAACGCGGTGGTCAGCGCATCGGCCGAGGCGATCGCCTTGCCGTTGAGCGAGGTGATCACGTCGCCGTCGGTCAGGCCGGCACTGTCGGCCGGGGTACCGGGCACCGCGCTGGACACGGCCGCACCCGCCACCGCACCGCTGCCGAACTGGCCGCCGCTGTTGGACTGGCCGCCGTTGCCGTTGTGGCTGCTGGACGTGACCCGCACTCCGAGGAACGCGGTCGGTCCGATGTGGATGGTTGCCGACGCCTGCTTGGCGAAGATCTGCTTGCCGAGGTTGTTGGCCTTGTTGATCGGGATGGCGAACCCGGCGCCGGACTGGCTGGCCTGGATCGACGTGCCGGCCGAAGCCGCCGTGTCGATACCGATCACCTGACCGGCGGTGTTCACCAGCGGCCCGCCCGAGTCACCAGGCTGCACGTTCGCGTTGACCTGGATCAACCCGGTCAGCTGCTCGGAAGTGCCGTCCGAGTCGTCGGAGGCGGTGATCGACTGGTTGAGGTCAGTCACGGTGCCACCGGCCACGCTCGGCGTGCCGCCGACGCCGCCGGCGTTGCCGATCGCCACGACCTGCTGGTTCACCCCGACCTTGGTCGAGTCGGCCAGGGTCACCGTCTTCAACCCGGACGCGTTCACCAGCTGCAGTACCGCGATGTCGTCTGCGCGGTCGTAGCCGACCACGCTGGCCTGGTAGGTCTGGCCGTTGCCGATGTCGGTCACGGAAATCTGGGTCGCGCCGTTGATCACGTGGTTATTGGTCAGCACCTCACCGTTGGCGGTGAGCACGATCCCGGTGCCGGCGGCACGCTGGTTGGAGTCGCCGAGCGTGGTGTTCACGTCGACGAGACCGGGGTCGACCTGGGCCGCGATCTGCGTGGCGTTGCTCGGGCCGCCTGCCGCGTTCGACGTGGTCGGGCCGCTCTGGCTGCCCTGTCCCTGTCCGTTGGCGCCGTTTCCGCCGTTGCCCAAACCGCCGTTGCCGCCGTTGTACTGCCCGTTCGGATCGTTGAGCCCACCCGAACCGTTGTTCGAGAACGGCGACTGGTTGGCCGCGTTGTTGCTGCTGCTCGGCTGCCAGAGCGTCCGGCCGATGGCGAGGCCGGCGAGCGCGGCGGTGATCATGGTGACCGCGATCATGGCGATGGTCGCCGCGCCGCGCCGCTTCGGCGGCGGGGCTGGCGGGGCCTGCGGCGGCCAGTAAGCCGTCTGCTGCCAGCTGCCGGCCGGGTTCTGATAGGCGGTCGGGCCTGCCTGTCCCCAGATCCCCGAGTGCTCACTGGGTGGCACCGAGCCGGGAGGAGGTACCGAACCGGGCCAGCCAGCACCGGGCATCCCCGCTTGGGGCTGGTGGTACGGGTAGTGCGACTCGCCATACCCGGGCATGCCCATCCCGCTCTGGGTGGGATCGGTCCCACCCAGCGGGTGCTGGTCGTCCTCGCTCATTCGGGACCTCCTCTCCGGTTCTCGATCGCTAGCACCGTCGCTGTCTCAACTAGTACACCGCCGGATCCTGAGAATTCTCTTACCTGGATCTGTGGACCTGATTAGTGTTCTTCAGGTTCTCAGCCGGTGGCCTTCGGTTTGGTCAGGTCGTAGACGGTCTGTCCGCCGACGGTCGTCGAGGTGTAGTGCGACGTGACCCAAGTGGTGATGGCGCTCGAGTCTCCGCTGTTGCCACCGAACCCGCCTCCACCTCGACCTGCGAACTCGCCACGGGCCTGACCGCTCTGACCACCGCCGAACTGACCGCCGGGGAAGCCACCACCAGAACCGGGGAACCCGCCTCCTGGCCCGGTACCGCCTTGGCCGTCACCCCGAGTGAACCCACCATTACCACCGCGCAAACCTCCACCGCCACCGCCGAAACCGCCCGCGATGAAGTAGTGGATCTTGCCAGCCTTCACGTCCGCCTCGAACTGGGCCAGCGTCGGCGACGGGTCGCTGCCGGTGAAGCCGCCGATGGCCATCACCGCCTTGCCGCTGGCCAGTTCGAGCGGCGCGGCCGAGTTCGCCCCGGTGGTCGCGGCTGCCCACGTGGTGTTGGTGGCCTTCAGGAGGTTGGTCAGGGCGCTGCTGGTGGCACGGTCGCCGCCAGGACCGCCGCCTCGGCCACCGCCTGGGCCACCGCCGCCGAATTCGCTGGTCGCGGGGCCGGAGGTGGGGATGGCGCCGGTGTGCGGCTGGCTCGCCGTGTCCACCGCGTACGCGGCCGACGCTCCGACTCCGGTGACCGCCGTGACCAGGAGCAACACCGTCGCGGACCGGGCCATCCTGCGGGTGCCGATCAGCACCGCGACCGCGACGATGACGCAGGCGACCAGCACGACGTAGCGCAGCGCCGGCAACCAGGTCGGGGTGCGGTCCAGCAGCACGAAGTCCCAGATCCCGGTGACCGCGACCATCAGCGCGAGCGTGCCGCGGACCAGCGGGTTCGACCGGCCGCGCCACAGTTCCCGGCCGGCGACGCCGAGCACACCGGCGATGCCGGGGGCCAGCGCGATCATGTAGTAGGGGTGGATGGTGCCCTGCATGAAGCTGAACACCAGGCCGGTGACGATCAGCCAGCCGCCCCAGAGGATCAGGCCGGCGCGGGCCCGGTCGGTTCGCGGCGACTTGCGGCTGAACCACAACCCGGCGACCAGGGCGATCAGCGCGGCCGGCAGCAGCCAGGAGATCTCGACGCCGAAGCTCTGGCCGAAGAGCCTGCCGATGCCCGGGTTGCCGCCGAATGACGCGTTCGCGCCACCGCCGAAACCACCACCACCGCCGGCACGACCACCGCCTCCGCCGCCGTTGCCCGAACCGCCGAAGATGCGGCCGAGGCCGTTGTAGCCCAGCGCGAGTTCCAACAGGCTGTTGTTCGTCGACCCGCCGATGTACGGCCGGGCGTCGGCCGGCCAGATCGCGACCAGCGCGACGAACCAGCCCGCCGACACCACCAGCGCGCCGGTCGCGGCGAGTACGTGCCGGATGCGGCGGCCGAGCCCGGTCGGCGCGGCGATGAGGTAGACCAGCGCGAACGCGGGCAGTACCAGGAACGCCTGCAACATCTTGGTCAGGAAGCCGAAGCCGATCAGCACCCCGGCCAGCATCAGCCACTTG
>DASYBO010000382.1:0-7973 GCA_036500685.1 Pseudonocardiaceae bacterium
TCTGCAGGTACTGCGGGATCAGCGTGATGCCACCGAACATGGCGACACCGACGATGACACCGGCCACGATGACCAGGCTGAACGTGCGGTTCTTGAACAGCCGCAACGGGATCAGTGCCGCGTCCTTCATCAGCTTCTCGATCACGATGAAGGCGAGGATGCCAACCGCGCCGACGATGTAGCAGACGACGGTCTTGATATCGCCCCAGCCCCAGGTTTGACCCTGTTCGGCCGCGACGAGGATCGGCACGATCCCGATGATCAGCGTTGACGCGCCCCACCAGTCGATCCGTTGCCGGACACTGTTGTGTGGCACGTTGAGCACGCGGGCCACGACGATGAGCGCGATGATGCCGATCGGCACGTTCACGAAGAACACCCAGCGCCAGCCGGCAAGGCCGATGATGGAGTTCGCGCCGGCGAGCGCGCCGCCGACCACCGGGCCGAGCACGCTCGAGGTGCCGAACACGGCCATGAAGTAACCCATGTACCGGGCCCGCTCACGCGGCGCGATGATGTCGCCCATGATCGTGAAGGCCAGGGACATCAGGCCACCGGCACCGATGCCCTGGAAGGCCCGGAACGCGGCGAGCATGTACATGGAGCTGGCGAAGGCCGATGCCGCGGAGCCGACCACGAAGATCGTGATCGCCACCAGGTAGAACGGCTTGCGTCCGTAGATGTCGGACAGCTTTCCGTACAGCGGCGTGGAAATCGTCGAGGTGATCAGGTAGGCCGTGGTGACCCACGCCTGAATGTTCAGGCCGTGCAGGTCGTTGGCGATTTTCGGCATCGCCGTGCCGACGATGGTCTGGTCGAGTGCGGCCAGGAACATACCGAGCATCAGGCCGACCAGGATGGTCATGATCTGGCGGTGGGACATGCCCCCGCCAGGAGTCTGGGTGGTCGGCGCCGAAGCCGTGTTCTTGGCTGGCGCGCGCATCGTGCTGGTCATCGGTTTCCCCCCTTCAACGGAGCGGTGATCGTGTGCGTGTGCGTGTGTTGTTCGATTTCGTGACGCTCCAGCTCTCCGTTGAGCCGATCGAGCAGTTCGGCGCCGCCTCGCAGGTCCTCGTTGGACCAGTTGGCCAGCACCTGGATCATTTCGGCGGTGCGGGCCTTGTGGTGCGCCTCGAAGCATTCGAGGCCGCGCGGCGTCGCGGCGAGCAGACAGGCGCGGCCGTCGGCCGGATCGGCCTGTCGCTCGACCAGCCCGTGTCGCACCAGTGCCCCGACCTGTCGGCTGACCGTCGAGGTGTCCGAGTGGACCGCTTCGGCCAGTGCCGTCGTCCGCCGAGGTCCCTCGCTGACCAGCACGTACAGGATCACGTAGGCGGCCTGCTCGATCCCGTCGCTGTGCGCGGAGGTGAATCGGGAGGCGGCGCGCTTGCTCAACCGCATGAACCGCATGAGCTGGTTGAGAATGGCTTCGGCATTCTCGTACTGCTCGTCCGTCGGCTCCGGCGGCCTGACGCGATCTTCGGTGATCGTGTGCCCCGGTGTCGAGCGAGTTTCGGTGACCATCGCCCGGCTCCTCTGCTTGTGTTACCCACGCAATTAGTTGTCGACTACAAGCATGCATCTGGATAGGTGTCTCATGCAACTAAATTATCTGTGACGCTCATCCCAGGCCGCCGGTTTCGCCCGATTTCTCAGCGTCACCGCTGGTCAGCACAACGTGAGAGAGCAACCAGGAAGTACCGCAGCCTGTGGAGACCACCCAGAAGCGTGAGTTGCCCTCACGATAGCCAGGCGCCCTGACAAAAACCGGTCCTCGCCAACTGGGGACCGAGCCTCCCGGACGTCCGCGAGGCGAGTCCCCGACGTTCAGGCCCCGGCTTCGACCAGCAGGCTCAGCGCCTCACCCTCCAGCAACTGGAACCCGCGCGAACGCGCGATCGACAACGCCCGCTCGGCCAGATCTGTTCCCGCCGACCGCTCACCCAGCGCCAGCCGATTCGCCGCGAGGCTCAGCAGCGCGACGCAGTGCTCCTGGCGCACCCCGAACTCCTCGGCCAGCGCCAACGCCAGCTCGTGCTGCTCGATCGCGTCCCGATGCCGCCCTGCCGCGCCGTGCGCGACACCGAGCGCGTTGCGCGCCCGCGCGTCCACCCGCCTGCTGGTGTTCGTCGCGGCCCGCTCGACCGCCCGGCTGGCCACCCGCGTCGCCTCGTCCAGCCGCCCGGTCGACACCAACACCCCGGACAGCCGTGCCAGCGCGACCGCCTCGTCGCCCGATGAGCTGGTCCGCGCGAACACGTCGGCCGCGGCGCGCAGGTCCCGTTCCGCATCGGCGTACCGGCCGCGCAGGTGGGCGAGCAGGCCGAGATAGAGCATGGCGCCGGCAACACCCACCTCGGAGCCGTGGATGGCCTTGGACCGCTCCTGGTAGTCGACCGCGGCCGCCAGTTCGCCTCGGGCCATGGCCAGCGTGCCCAGGTTGCCCAACGTCATCGCCTCACCCTGGGGCCAGCCGATGGCCGTGGCCAGCTCCAGCGCCTTGGTCTGGTGCCCGGCCGCGCTCTCGAGGCGGCCCAGTTCCTCGTCGATGAACCCGAGGTTGATGTGCGTTGCCGCCTCACCTCGGGTCCACCCGCCGCGCCGGTACAGCTCAAGGACCTCGTGATAGTTCACGATCGCCTCGCCGTACTGGTTGCGGTTGGTGTGCGCGTGGGCAAGGCCGAACCACGCGCTGCCGTGCGCGAGCGGTTCGGTGGCCGGATCGGTCGCGGCGAGCGCGGCCCGCACCGCGATGAACCACTCGACGTGGAACCCGCAGTTGGCGAAGTAGGCGCGCAGCGTGTCGGACAGCATCCAGGCCATCGGCTTGGGCCCGGTTTCGGCCGCGAACCGGATCGCCGCGACCAGGTTCGTCCGTTCGGCGTGCAGCCAGACGATGGCCGCGTCCCGGTCGGCAACGGACCCGCCGTACCCGGGCGGCGCCTGCGTCGACTCGATCACCCTGGCCTTGTCCGGGAACAGGCGTTCCACCGCGGCGAAGGCGGTCCACAGGTAGTGATCGAACAACGCGGCAAGCGCCGCGTCCCGCGCATCGGGCGGATCGGTGTTCGCGCCGGTGTCCTTGGCGTACTCCCGCAGCAGGTCATGGAAACCGAACCGCTCGGCGGAGACCTCCTCGACCAGATGCGCGGCGGCCAGCTGGTCGAGGAGGGAACCGGCCTGCTCCACCGTGCAGTCGGCCATCGACGCGAGCACCGCCGGCGTGACCGTCGGTCCCGGCACCAGGCCGATCAGCCGGAACGCCTGCCGCACATCGGGTTTCAGCGCACCGTAGGAGAGGTCGAACACGGCGCGCACCGCCCGCTGCTCGTCGTCGGCGATCGTCAACGCGGCCAGCACGCCGCGTTGGCGAAGGTCGGCCAGGTAGTCCTCGATCGACCGGCCCGGCTCGATGATCAGCTGCGCGGCCGAGATCCGCAGCGCCAGCGGTAGACACGCGTCGGCCTGGGCCAACGCGACCGCGGCAGCCGGTTCGGCCACGATCCGGTCGTCGCCGATGATCCGCCCCAACAGCGCGACCGCTTCACCGAGACTCAGCACGTCCAGGCTGATCCGACGGGCCCCGTCCACCGCGACCAGCCCGTCCAGCCGGTGCCTGCTGGTGACCAGCACGAAGCAGCCGGACCCCGCCGGCAGCAGCGGCCGTACCTGTTCCGCGTCCGAGGCGTTGTCCAGCACCACCAGCATTCGCCGGTCGGCCAGCAGCGTCCGGTACATGCCGCCCGCCTCGGCCGGCTCGACCGGCACCCGCTCCGGCGGCACTCCCAGCGCACGCAGGAACTGGGCCAGCACCTGATCCGGCCGCAACGGCGGCCCCACCGCGTAACCGTCCAGGTTCACGTACAGCTGGCCGTCCGGAAACCGCTCGCGCACCCGATGCGACCACCGCACCGCGAGCGCGGTCTTGCCGACCCCGGCCGTACCGGAGATCGCGCTGATCACCACCGCCATCGGCCGATCCGGCCGCTCCAGCAGCGCGTCCAACGACGTCAGCGCCGCGTCCCTGCCGGTGAAGTCGGCCACCGTCGGCGGCAGCATCGCCGGCACCGCCGGCCGCTCCCGCGCCGGCTCCCGCGACGGCGCGCGCACCGCGGGATCGTCGCGCAGGATGGCCAGTTCGAGGTCGCGCAGTTCGGGGCCGGTGTCGATACCCAGCTCGTCGGCCAGAAGCGTCCTGGTCCGACGGAACTCGGCCAGCGCCCTGTCCTTCTGCCCGCCGCGATAGAGCGCGAGCGCCCACTGACCGACCAGCCGCTCCCGGCTCGGCGTCTCGTCGACCGCGCCGGCCAGCTCGCCGAGCAGTTCGGTGGCCTGGCCAAGGCGCAGCAGCGCGTCGAACCGGTCCTCCATGGCCAGGCTGCGCGCCTCGACCAGCCGCGCGTTGAGCCGTTGGGCCACCTCGCTGGTCGCGGTGTCCACCAGTGCCGACCCCCGCCACAGCGCCAGCGCCTCGTCCAACAGCGCGACCTTGGTGACGTCGTCCGACTCGGCGCGGGCGGTCGCGATCAGTCGCTGAAAGCGGTGCGCGTCGATCCGCTCCGCGTCGATCCGCAGCAGATAACCCGGCCCCTGGGTGATGACGGCCAGTTCGGAGGCGTCGATCCCGGCTTCGGTCAACGCGGCGCGCAGATGGGAGACGTAGACCCTGATCGCCTGGGTCGCCCTGCGCGGCGGCTCGTCCGGCCACACCCACTCGACCAGCCGCTCGACCGGGACCAGCCGGTTGGCCTCCCAGGCCAGAACCGCCAGCACCAGGCGCTGCTGGCGCGGCCCCACGATGACCGGCCGGTCGCCGTCCTCAGCGGAAATGGTCAGGCTGAAGGGCCCCAGCAGCCGCAGATCGACCCGCACCGCAACCCCCGATGTGTCACCCCGTCCCGGTCCCGTCTACAGGAATCATGGGCCGAATGCCAGATACCTCGCGGCGTCGGGTCCATTCAGTGGACCACGTCAGCCACCCGACTTTCGTAGCTGGTTGAGCTGCTGACCGAGTTCCTAGGGTCAACGGGTTCCTGGCGATGACGCGGGGACTGCGAGGGATATTGGGAGGCTTCGTTGCAGCAGCACACCGATCGGTTAGCCAGCAGGCGGCGGCTCACCGGCAGAACCACCGCCATCCTCGGCACCACCGCGCTGGCACTCGCCCTGGCCGCGGCCACGGTGCCGGCGGCAGGCGCGACCACAGCGGCGCCGGCCAGCACGATGATCCGCGCGCACCTGAGCGCCGCCGCCGCGCGGGTCGGCGCCAACCCGACCGTCGCGGGCCGGGTCGCGGCCATCGACACCGTGGCCACCACCCTGCCCAGCGTGACCACCGCCTATGGCGTGCCCGACCTGTGGAACCAGGGCATCACCGGCGCGGGCACCACCGTCGCCGTCGTCGACTCCTTCGGCGACCCCAACGCCGCGCAGGTGCTGAACAGCTACTCCCAGCAGCACGGCCTGCCGCCCGCCGACCTCTCGGTGATCGCGCCGGCGGGGCCGATCCCGGTCTGCACCCCGGCACTGGAGAAGCAGATCGGGTGCAACGACTGGATCGGCGAGACCGACCTGGACATCACCATGATCCACGCGATCGCGCCCGAGGCGCACATCGTGATCGCGGCGACCCCGGTCAACGAAACGGAAGGCTTCACCGGCCTGCCCGAGATGATGACCGCGATCGACTACATGGCCAAACACCACGTCGCCGACGTGATCTCGCTGAGCTTCGGCACCCCCGAGGACGATTTCCCGACCCTGAACAGCCCCAAGCAGCTCGACTACGCGTTCCGCGACGCCAAGGCGGCCGGCATCCCGGTCGTCGCGGCCACCGGCGACTGCGGCGCGACCGACAACACCAACACCTCGACCACCCAGTGCGGCAACGTGTTCCCGTACCGGGTCACCAGCTGGCCCGCCTCCGACTCGCTGGTCACCGCGGTCGGCGGCAGTGTGCTGCACCTCGACACCCACAACCAGCAGAGCTCGCCTGCCACCCTCTGGCCTGCCTACGGTGCGGGCCTCTCCAAGACCTACGCCCGGCCGGCCTGGCAGAACGGCGTCGCGTCCATCACCAACAGCACCCGGCGCTCCCTGCCGGACATCGCCATGGAAGGCGTCGAGGGCACCTCGCAGGCCACCCCGCTGTTCGGCGCTGTGCTCGCGCTGGCCACCCAACTGCACGGCGGCCCGCTCGGCTTCGTCAACACCGCGCTCTACCAGTTGGGCCCCAAGGGCGCCAAGGCCGGTATCGCGGACATCACCAAGGGCAACAACAGCCAGTACGGCGTGCCCGGCTTCGCAGCCGGCACGGGCTTCGACATCGCCTCCGGCTGGGGCACCGTCGACCCGAAGACGTTCGTGCCCGCGCTGGTCCGGCAGATCGACAAGTAGGGTTACCCATTTCGACCGGCCCCGGAAACCCCTGGTTTCCGGGGCCTATCCTCGCCTCATGGACCCATCCGCGCTGCTCACCGAACTCCGCGCCGCCGGACTGTCCGAAGTAGACATTTCAGCCCGACGACGCGCCGAGTACTCCAGCGATGCCTCGCTCTACCGCCTCGTGCCCACCGCCGTCGCCTTCCCGCGATCGACCGACGAGGTGCTCGCCGCGCTGTCGGTGTGCCGCACCCTCGGTGTCCCGCTGACCGCGCGCGGCGCCGGCACCTCCATCGCCGGCAACGCCGTCGGCGCGGGCCTTGTCCTGGACTTCTCCCGCCACCTCAACCGCATCACCGCCCTGGACCCCGAAGCCGAAACCGCCACCGTCCAACCGGGCGTGATCCTGGACGACCTGCAACGCACCGCCGCCCCGCACGGCCTGCGCTTCGGCCCCGACCCGTCGACGCACAGCCGCGCCACCCTCGGCGGCATGATCGGCAACAACGCCTGCGGTTCCCGCGCGCTCGCCTACGGCCGCACCGCCGACAACGTCCGGGCCCTCGACCTGGTGGCCGGCAACGGCGAACGCATCAACGCCGTCCCCGGCGCTCCCACCTCGCCCACCCTGAGGGCGTTGCACGAACTCGTCGGCAGCGAACTGGCCCTCGTCCGCACCGAGTTCGGCCGCTTCTCCCGGCAGGTCTCCGGGTACAGCCTGGAACACCTGCTGCCCGAACGCGGCTTCAACGTGCCCGCCGCGCTGGTCGGCACCGAAGGCAGCTGCGGCGTCCTGCTCGGCGCCACCCTCACCCTGCGCCGCGTCCCGGCCAGCACGGTGCTGGTCGTGCTCGGCTACCCCGACATGGCCTCCGCCGCCGACGCCGTCCCAGCGCTGCTGCCCTACCACCCCATCGCCATGGAGGGCCTGGACTCCCGGATGGTCGACGTCCTGCCCGACCGCGCGAACGTCCCCGAACTCCCGGCCGGCAAGGGCTGGCTGTTCGTGGAACTCGACACCACCGACTCCCGCGACGCGATCGCGTCGGTCCTCGCCGACGCCGGCACCTCGGCCGCCCGCGTCGTCGACGACCCGGCCCAGGCCGCCGCCCTCTGGCGGATCAGAGAAGACGGTGCCGGCCTTGCCGCGCGGGCCAACAACGGCCACGCGGGCTGGGAAGACGCCGCAGTCCCACCCGAGCGTCTCGGCGCCTACCTGCGCGAATTCGAGACCCTCCTGGCCGCCCACTCATTGACGGGCACCCCATACGGCCACTTCGGCGACGGCTGCGTGCACATCAGGATCGACTTCCCGCTCGGCACCCCCGTCTTCCGCGAATTCCTCACCGACGCGGCGAAGCTCGTCGCGGACTACGGCGGTTCCTGCTCCGGCGAACACGGCGACGGCCGCGCCAGGGGCGAACTGCTCCCGTTGATGTACTCGCGGGAAGCGATCGACCTGTTCGCCCGCGTCAAAGCCATTTTCGACCCGGGCAACCTGCTCAACCCCGGCATCGTCGTGCGCCCCGACCCAGTCGACGCGCACCTGCGCATCCGTCCCGCGCGCCCGTCCGGCCGGCTCGCGCTGCGTT
>DASYBO010000383.1:0-20700 GCA_036500685.1 Pseudonocardiaceae bacterium
CGGAGCTGAGTCGGTGCGCGATCACGATCAGCGTGCCGCCTCGTTCGGCGAACGCCTGCTCGGCGACGGCTTCCGCGGCCGGGTCGAGATAGGCGGTTGCCTCGTCGAGTACGACGATCCGCGCGCTGGACGCGTAGACCCGCGCCAGCGCGATGAGCTGCCGCTCCCCGGAGGACAACACTCCCCCGCCGGGCGCGATGTCGCCGTCGAGGCCGCCGAGCCGGTGGACGAGATCGGTCGCGCCGACGGCGGCGACGGCGGCGTGCAGATGCGCGTCAGTGGGCTGCCCTACGAGTAGAGCGAGGTTCTCGCGGAGGGTGCCACCGAACACATAGGACTGTTGTGGGATCAGGGTGATCAGCTCGCGGCGAGCCTGGGGTGGGAGCGTGTCGACGGGGGTGTCGCCGAGGAGGATGCGGCCGCGTCGCGGGCGCAGCAGGCCGGTGAGCAGGCCGGCCAGGGTCGACTTGCCGATGCCGCTGGCGCCGACGATGGCGATGTGCTCTCCGGCCGGCAGTTCGAGGTCGAGGTTGTCGACGACGGGCTGCGCGGTGTCGCCCCAGCCGAACGTGACACCGCGCATGACGAGGGCGTCGCCGGTCGGGTCCGGGTCGACCGCGACCGACTCGACGGGTGGGGCGGCGATTTCGGCGAGGCGGCGGAGGGTGACGACCAGGCGCAGCACGGTGTTGCCTGCGGTCTGGCCGAGCCCGATCAACGCGGGTTGCACGTTGGTGACCAGGTAGACGACCGCGCCGAGGACGGCACCGGCTGTGAGCCTGCCCTCGGTGACCATGGCCGGGGCGAACGAGAGCACCAGCAGCAGGGGCAGCAGGCCGCCGAGTGAGGTGACCAGTTCCCGGTTGGCGCTGGCGTTGCCCAACCGCACGGCCGTTCTGGCCTGCCGGTTGACGACTTGGCCGATGCGCCGCGCCGATTCGGTTTCCGCGCCGCAGGCGACGACATCGCGGAGTCCCGTGTAGACGGTCGCGGTGAGTTGGGCGCACTGCTCGTCGGCCATGATCACGTCACGTTGCCGGCGCGCGAGTGAGCCGAGCAGGGCGACGCCGAGGACGATCGCGATGACGATCGGCGGCAGCACCAGCGGCATCAGCACGGAGGCGGTGCCGGCCAGGCCGATCAGGGCGGCGACGATGGTGATGGCGAGGCCTCGGGCCTGGATCAGGATGCCGGCGGTGACGTCTCGGACGACCTCGATGTGGCGGGTGATCCTGGCGATGGCGGCGGCGTCGGGTTGGTGGCGGGTGGTCGCGTCGTCGTGCAGCACGCCGCGTACGACGGTGCGGACCAGTGCGTCCCGCATGGGTTCGACGACATCGCCGAGCCGCCCGTAGACGCCGCGCGCGCCGACCGCGCCGAGCAGGGACACGAACGCGTAGCCGCCGAGCCAGATGGCGCCCTGGCCGGGTTTGCCTACGGCGAAACCGTTGTCGACGGACAGGGCGACCAGTCGGCCGGACAGCAGGGCCGGCAGACCCTCCACAATGGACCATGTGGCGAGCACGAGTATGGCGCGGCGTTGGCCGCGCAGGGCGTCCAGGTAGAGCCGGGCCGCGCTCATCCTCGGGCCTCGGTGAACACCGCGCGGTAGTCGGCGAACTGCCAGAGTTCGTCGTGCCGGGCCAGTGCGCGCAGCCGGCCCTCGGCCAGCCAGACGACCAGGTCGGCCTGTTCGGCGATGCTGATCCGGTGCGTGCTGACCAGCCGGGTGCGGCCGGGCAGGCTGGTGCGGATGGCGTCGGTGACGCGTTCCTCGGTGACCGTGTCCAGGCTGGCGGTGGCGTCGTCGAGCACCAGTACGCGCGGTTCGCGGACCAGCGCCCGTGCCAGCCCGATGCGCTGCGCCTCGCCGCCGGACATGGGTGTCTCCGCGAGGGGGGTTCGGTAGCCGTGTGGGAGGCGGACGATCGCGTCGTCGACCTGGGCGGCGCGGGCTGCTGCGGTGATCTTGTCGAGGTCGGCGTCGGTTCCTTGGCCGATGGCGTCGGCGACGGTCTCGCCGAGCAGGCTGGGTCGGTCGAAGGCGTAGCCGAACGCGGCGCGCAGGTCGCTTGGCCGGATCGTGGCCAGGTTGGCGCCGTCCAGCGAGACCGAACCGGAGTCCGGCGCGCGCAGTCCGCCTGCGACGGCGGCGAGGGTGCTCTTGCCGGCGCCGGAGTGGCCGACCAGCGCGACGGTGGCGCCTGCGGGGAGGGTGAGGTCGATGTCGAGCAGGGTCGGGTTGCCGTCGTCGGCCCGGACGGTCACCGCGTGCAGGACGAGGGTGCCGGGGCCGGGCGGCAGCGGGGTGGTCCCGATGGGTCGGCCCGGTAGGTGTTCGGCTTCGATGACTCGGTCGGCGGCGGCGCGCGCGGTGGCCAGCGTGGTGAGCAGCCCGATCGCGCCGACGAGGCCCATGCCCATGCCGGAGTAGCCGAGTGCGGCGAGCAGCCCGCCCGCGGTGAGCCGCCCGGTGAGTACGCCGTAGCCGGCGGCGCCGAGCATGGCCAGTTGGACGCCGGGTAGCAACAGCGCGGCCCGCCAGGCCATCCGCGCCTGTGCGCGCCACATGTCCAGGCCGGCCTTGGCCAGTTGAGGGAGGGGACGCAGGACGCGATCGGCTTCCTGGTCGGCGGTGCCGGTCGCGGCGATGGTGCGGATGCCGGTGGCCGCGTCGAGCAGGCGCGCGGCGAGTTCTCCGGAGAAGGTGCGGTAGGCGGCGAGGCTGTCTTCGGTGCGGCGGAGGTGGCCGCGCGCCAGCAACAGCGTGATCGGCAGGCTGATCGCGAACACCAGCGCCAGCCACCAGCCGAGCAGGGCGAGGGCGACGATGGCGCCGATCGAGGTCAGGCCGACCAGGACGAGTTGGGCGAGGGTGCCGGCGGCGGCGCCTGCGAGTGCGCAGTCGCCGGTCAACCGGCTGACCGCGTCACCTGCGGCGAGCCCTGGGTTGGTGGGGCGCAGGCCGAGCAGGGTGCCGGTGAGGCGTTCACGCAGCCACGCGGTGCCGAGCGCGGTGAGGCGCACGACGGTCGCCTGGTAGACGGCGTTGGTGGCGGCGACCGCGATGATGACGACGAGCAGCGGCACGAACGCGGTGAGCCGCACGTGTCCGGCGAGCGCGAGGTCGACGGCGTTGGCGGTGGTGTCGGGGAGCAGCAGTTCGGTGACGCCGGAGGCGACGCCGGCCAGGGTCGCGGTGATCAGCAAGCCGGGGGTGTGCCGCGCGGTGCGCAACAGGAGCGTGTCCGCGGCGCGATGCGCCATTCTCCGCTTTCCTTCCCGGCTCCGGTTGCCTGATGATGTGCGGTGGGGATCGGCGCAGTCCGCATGCGCCGATCCCCACCTTTCACTGCGTGTGCCGATTCACCGTGCCGCGCGAGGAATCACCAGTCCCGCGGCACAGGGGCTCGGTGTCAGAGGCAGAGGAGCACGGAGGCCGCGCTGTCGCAGAGCAGCAGGCTCAAGCCGCTGCCGCCGTGGCCACCGCCGCCGCCGTGCCCGCCACCGTCGCCATCGAGGTACTCAGGAGTTTCCATCTCTTGCAGGTCAAGCACGCGCATTTCGGATTCCTCCAACTTGTTTCTCGTTCCGCCGACCGCACTTGGTCGGAGGTTTCAGGGGGCCGGCGCGATTACCGCCGGCTGGTGGTGCGGGGTCAGGAACGGCAGCGCGGCGGTTGCGTCCGCGGTCGCGGCGACGACGGCGAGCAAGACGCCCGCGCAGCCGGTGGCCAGGTCGGTGGACAGCCGCAGCAGCTGCGTTCCAGGGAACGCGATGCCGTCGCGGAAGCCGACGGAATGCCAGGCGAGCAGTTTCCGGTGGCGGGCCAGCGCCCGGTCCAGGTCGGGGTCGGGGTCATCGGGTCGACGCAGGGCGGCAAGGGCGAGGATCAAGCCGGCCCGGCCGAGCCAGAGTCCGGGTTGGATGATGAACTCGCCGTAGAGCGAGGTGCGCAGTGCCGGCAGGGCGGCCACGCTGGGCGCGTCCGGTCGCAGTTCGGCGAGTTGCGCGGCGACGATGGCGATGCCTGCGCTGCCGACTTCCAGATAGGGCAGGGTGCGACCGCCGTCCTTGACCATCATCGACCCGTCCGCGCGCGGGACGCATTCGTCGAGGTCGCGGCGCAGAGCGGTGTCCGCGTGGTCGAGCCAGGTGGTGTCGCCGGTGGCCGTGTGCAGACGCAGGAACAGCAGGGCGGGCCCGCTCCAGCCGTGCATCAGGCCGGCGCGGGCCCGCCCTCGGGTGGGTTCGGCCTCCCGCTCCGCGTCGACGAGCCGCTCGCCGATGGCGATGGCCTGTGCGCGCAGCGCGGGCTCGGATCTGCGCTCGCCCAGGTGCAGCAGGTTCAGGCCGATGCCGGCGAGACCGCCGTGCAGCGTGTGGCCGGTCATGGTCGCGGTCGCCGGGGCCGCAGAGGCGACCAACTCGTCGGCGACGTCCTGGTAGCCGAACTCGTCGAGTACGTGGGCGATGCCGTGTGCGCCGTCGTAGAAACCTGCGCGCTGGGGCGGGGTGCGACGCAGGGAGTCGAGCAGCCATTGTTCGTACTCGGGGAACCGGCCGAATCCGCAGGCGGACAACGTGTGCAGCACGCCGGCGGTGCCCCAGGCCAGGCAGTTGGCGTCCACGGTGAACGCCTCGATGTCACCGGGAAACAGCCGATCGGTCCGGTGCGGGGTGGCGCTGGCGGTGATCGCGGTGACGATCCCTGCCGACACCCGCGCCCAGTCGGGGTCGGGCCGGTCGAAGTCGGTGTGCCCGCCTCGGCTAGGCGCGGCGGCGGGTTGCAGCTGCCGGCGGACCGAATCGGCGTAGTCGCCGGGCACCGGGAAGCGCGTCAGCACGGTGTCCAGGTAGCCGGCGATCTTGCCGGGGTCGAGGGTGAGCATCACGGTCAGCGGGAAGAAGATCCACAGTTTCAGCGCGGCCAGCGCGTAGTCGTCGATGCCGAAGCCGGTGCGGTCGGCAGGCGCGGCGAAACCGGGTGCGGCCAGGCCGGGGCGCTGCCCCGAAGTGACGTCGAAGGCGAGTTCGAAGTCGATCAGCGAGACGGTGTCGTCGGTGTCCACCAGCAGGTTGCGGTTGTGCAGGTCACCGAAGACCAGGCCGTGGTCGTGGATCGCGGCCAGGATCCGCTCGACCTGGTCGACGATGTGTAAGGCGCGGCAGGTGTAGTCGGCGATGTCGGCGTCGGTCGCGGAGATCCGGTTCAGCGGGTAGTTGGCGGCCAGCCAGCGCCCCAACGGCAGGCCGGGCATGTCCTGCATGGCCAGGAAGTGGTGCTCCCAACTGGTGAACCGGTCGTAGCAGGCCGGGATGCCCGGAATGCCCGCCAGCAGCTTCAGCGCCTGTTCCTCGTGGTCGAGCCTGGCTACCGCGTCGGTGCCGTTGACGTCGAGGCCGGCCAGCGGACGCGCTTCCTTCAACACGACCGGGTGCTCGTCGGCGATGCGCGTCGCGCGATATACGCCGCCGCCGTTGGAGAAGTGCAGCGCGGCGTCGACCCGATAGGGGAAGGCGTCATCCGCCGCTTTCGTCCGAGCCGCGAGGTGCGGGGCGAGGAATTCCGGAATCACGACCCAGTCCGGGACGTGGAACCCGGGTCTGCGTTCGTCCGGAACGAGTTCGCCGTCAGGTCGGGCAATGGCGGGTATCCGTTCACCGTCGGGGCCGATCAGCCATTGTTCGAGAAAAGCGCCGTAGCGCAGGTAAAGAGGGCCGGCACCGTAGCGAAGATCGCTGAGAATATACGGTCCGGGCTCGTCCCGGAGGGTATCGGCGAGTTCCTCCAGGGTGTTACTGAGTTCGGCTTCGTCACCGGGATAGATGGTGATCAGTTTGCCGCTGGCCTGCCTCGGCGCGTACTTGGAGTTGCGCGCGAGCAGGACGCGTGCGTCGAGCAGGAATTTGAACGGGATGTCGCGCGCGACGCAGTACTCGAACGTCGTGTGGAGCACCCGAGATGCGTTGCCGAGACCAGCTGATACGTGGATCTTCCAGCCCTGTTCCGGGATCTGCCGCTCGTGCGGGCTGAGCACCTGCCAAACACCACGGCGCGCGACGTCCCAGCCGGTCGGCGGCGCCGGCAGCGCGGAGAGGAATGACTGTCCAGCACGATCCGAGCGACTCTGAATGTCGTAGAAATTCGGATCGCCGAAGCAATATTCCTCGTAGCGTAAATCCATCCCGGTGGTGGTCCTCTCAATTCTGGTAAGCGCGAAGCGCAGACAGCATTCCTCGGAAACCGACGTAAAGCCAATCCGCCTTAAGAGTGACGCGACTGGTACTTACGCGCCGGTAGACCGATCAGTAACCACGGGGAAGCGAACTATGGGTGACACTGGCAGCTACTGCCGCGCTTTTCCCGGGCGTGTCTAGATGCGGGCCGACTGCGTTTAGCCCATAATGCGAATCTTCCGAAGTCTCGAACACTCCCCAGTGATACCATAATGGACGGACGGATGGTTGCGCCATGACGAAATACCAGGTCAGCAACCATCGATCAAGCGGAATGTCCATCAGTGGTGGGCCACTGACAATTTGACCCGGCAAACGGTCATGAAATAATCGCACAAGGGCCGGGTAGAACTGCCTACGCTGATCGTGGTTGAACCATTGCTTTGTTCACCTCGGACACGAAGCCCGCGCGGGTCAGCCGCTGTAGGCGGTCCAGACCTTCTTGGGCACGACCATCCGCCACGCGTCCAGGATCAGCTCGTGCAACTCGTCGAGTTCGATCTCGGCGAGCCAGCACTCGACCCACTGGTAGCGCAGGTTCGACGGGATCGGCAGGAAGAACTTGGTCGGCTCGGACGCGATCAGCGCGTCGCGTTCCTCCTTGGGATAGCCGAAGCCGAGTTCGGTCTCGTCGCGGGAGAGCGCGAGGAACACGATCCGGCCGACCCGGTACTTCACCCGGTCTCGGACCACGGCCTGATAGGCGCGCGGCAGGGTCAGGGCGAACGCGCGCACGTCCTCAGCGGTGACCATGGCGAGATTGTGCGCGCGGGCTCCGACAGTTCCGGGCGGGCGGGGACCGGGCCCGCCCGGAACATGGGTCAGCTCCCGGTGACCGAGGGCGGCGCGTCGGCGGGTGCCGTGCCCCAGGTGCCAGGGGTGGTGGACACCGTGTAGGCGACGTGGCCGCCGTGCGCGATCTGGGCCTGGCTCAGCCAGGTCAGCTGGCTCGCGCGGCCGTTGACGTTGAGCGCGGTGATGTAGCGGTTGTCCCAGCTCACCGAGGGAGCGTCGATGGTGAGCATGCCGCCCTGCTGACGACCCAGTGCACCGACCCGCACGGTGATGTGCGGGAACGCGGGCGACGTGACCGCGTAGTAGTCGGCGCCGCTCATCATCGGATACAGGCCGAGTGAGGACATCACCAGCCACGCGGACATCTCGCCGAGGTCGTCGTTGCCGGTCATGCCGTTCGGCGCGTTCGCGAACAGCGTTTCCTGCGCGTGCACCACGGTCGCCGCGTGATCCGGTTGGCCGGTCCACAGGTAGGTGTAGGGGGCTTCGAGGTCGGGTTCGTTGTTCGGGTTGTAGGTCTTGTCGCCGTAGTAGCCGTACGGGCTGTTCACCCAGCCGGTTTTCACCGTCGTGGCCGGGTCGGTGAGCAGGCCGCTGTAGTCGAAGAACGAGTCGAGCCGCTGGTTGGCGGTGGCCGCGCCGCCGAGCAGGCCGATCATGCCGGGCTCGTCCTGCGGCACCAGCCACTGGTACTGGTAGGCGCCGCTCTCGTGGAACTGGTCGTTGCCGGTCTCCGGGTCGTACGGGGTCAGCCAACTGCCGTCGGCGTTGCGCGGACGGAAGAAGCCGATCGAGGCGTCCCAGAGTTTCCGGTAGTTCTCGCCGCGCTGCGCCAACATGGTCGCATCCGAGGTGTGACCGAGGGCTTTGGCCATAATGGACAGTGAGGCGTCGGCGGCTGCGTATTCGAGAGTGGCCGACGCCGGGTGCTGGCAGTCGTTGTCGCCGCCCTTGTACACGCAAGTCAGGCCGCTGGGGACGTAGCCGTCGGTGAGGTACCACGGGTTGCCGTTGCGGCCGTTGAACGGTGAGGCCGCAGGCGGTTCAGAGTTCGTGTCGGCCAGCAGTGCCTGGTAGGCCTGTTGTTCGTGCCCGGCCAGCAGGCCCCTGGACCAGCCCTCGACCAGGAACGGGGTGACCGGGTCACCGGTCATGATGTTGGTTTCGCTGTTCTCCAGCGCCCACCTTGGCAGCGAGCCACCCTGCTGGTACACCGCGAGCAGAGAAAGGTCCACGTCGCGGGCCACATCCGGTCGGAGCAGCTCCAGTAACTGGTTCTGGGTGCGGTAGGTGTCCCACAGCGAGAAGTTCGCGTACGGGGTGAAGTCGGTGGCCAGATGCACCTTGTTGTCGAAACCCGTGTACCGGTTGTCGACGTCGCCGAACACGTTGGGGTGCAACAGGGTGTGGTAGAGCGCGGTGTAGAAGGAGACCTGCTGGTCCTTGCTGCCGCCTGCCACCTGGATGCCGCGCAACTGTTGCTGCCACACGTTGTGCGCCTGTTGCCGCACGGCGTCGAAGTCGAACGAGTGGTGCGTCTCGGCGGCCAGATTCAGCCGCGCGCCCGGGATGCCGGTGTAGGACACGCCGACCTTCACGGTGACCGAGTGGTCCTTGGTCGCGTCGAAGGAGACCCAGCCGCCGTTGGCGCCGGCGCCGGTGGCCGCGCGCGAGCCCGCGCTGGTGGTGCTCCCGCGCCAGGTGCCGAACGACGAGAACGGGCGGGAGAACTGAGCGCTGAAGTAGCTGATGTGCTGGTCGTGCCCTGCGCAGAAGCCGCCGTCGTGCACGTAGCCCTCGATGGTGTCGTCGCCGACGATGGTCAGGCCGGAGTCCATCACGTTCATGTCGGCCTTGCCGGTGTTGAACAGCACGTTCGCCTGGCCTGTCGACGGGAAGGTGTAGCGCTGCCAGCCGGTGCGCTGGGTGGCGGTCATTTCCGCGTTGATGCCGTAACTGGTCAGTTGGACCTGGTAGTAGCCGGGATGCGTGGTCTCCTGGCTGTGGCTGAACGTGGACGCGTACTGGGCCGGGTCCACGTTGACCGCGCCGGTCGTCGGCATCAGCGGTAACTCGCCCTCGACGCCGCAGCCGACCCCGGACAAGTGGGTCTGGCTGAAGCCGTAGATGTTCTTCTGGTCGTAGTCGTAGCCGACGGTGCCGCCGTTGTCGGGGCTGACCTGGACCATGCCGAAGGGCACCGCGGCGCCAGGAAACGTGTTTCCCTGGTTCTGGGTGCCGATATAAGGATTGACCAGGGCGGTCGGATCGGCGACCTGCCCACCGGAACCGCTCGGTTGCGCGGCGACGGCGACCGACGATCCGGTCAGCACGACCGCGAGACCGACACTGAGCGCGCCGACCGCATATCCCATTCGACGCCGGACTCTGTTGCGCATGCACAGCCTCCCCGTGTGACAACGTTGTCAGGACGGCAAGACCTTAAACAGGAACCTTCAGCGCGCACAGCGAGTCAGCGGTTTTCGACAGAAGTAGACAAAATCACCGCTACTTCGGCCGACTCCGCCTAGGATTCGCTCGATCACCGGCAGCGATCGCCGGCGTCATTCGTCCTCAGGGACCAGGTGTATCGCGGCTTCTTCCGCTGACGCGCCGGCACCGTCGATGCCGATGTCCTGGGCGTAGAGGTCGACGTCCTGCTCCTCGCCCGATTCGCCGATGTTCGGCTCGACCACAAGGCGTCCGGCGCGGACGTCGCCGACCTCGTTGTCGATGAGCTCACCGTCGGTGTCGTCGCTGTCGCCGAGGCCGTCGCCGTCATCGTCGGAGCCGACGTCGGGCACTTCGCGGGCGAGCCGGTGGGCCAGGTCCTCGCCGGTGCGCTCCTCCTCCGGCGTTGTGCCCCAGTCGTTGACGGCCCACGGCTTCTCCGCGGGCGAGTACCCCTCGTCGAGCGGGTCGGCCGGACCGCCGTAGTCGAGTGTGTCCCCGGCGTCCAGCTGCTCGTAGACGTCGTCGTCGAGCTCGTCACGGTCCATGTAACAGAGTATGGACCACCTGTTCGGCGGTCCGCTCCATGACCGCCGCGTGGCGAATACGGCTTCGACTTCACCCGGTTCGGGCCGAGGGTGCCGGCCGTGCTGGTGAGCGACACCGCTTGACCACACCGGCATCCTGGCCACCGTCGAGCACCGCTGGTCGAGCGCTACATCGCGATCCGGGCCTGAAGGCTGGTTTTGTCGGTGGTTCGGGCGAGTATGGGCTGGTGACGGGCGAAGGGCCGATTCTGCACGCCGATCTGGACGCGTTCTACGCGTCGGTCGAGCAGCGGGACGACCCGTCCCTGCGCGGCCAGCCGGTGATCGTGGGTGCCGGGGTGGTGCTCGCGGCCAGTTACGAGGCTCGCGCGCACGGCGTGCGCACGGCGATGCCCGGTGGGCAGGCGCGGCGGTTGTGTCCCAACGCGATCGTGGTGCCGCCCCGCATGTCCGCGTACTCGGCGGCGAGCAAGGCGGTGTTCGGGGTTTTCGAACGGACAACGCCACTGGTCGAGGGGCTTTCCATCGACGAGGCCTTTCTCGACGTCGGCGGGTTGGCCAAGATCGCCGGATCACCGAGCACGATCGCGGCGAAGCTGCGCGTGGACGTGGCCGAGCAGGTCGGACTGGCCATCACGGTCGGCGTCGCGCGGACGAAGTTCCTTGCCAAGGTGGCCAGCGGTGTGGCCAAACCGGATGGCCTGCTGGTCGTGCCCCATGGTGGCGAGTTGGCTTTCCTGCATCCGTTGCCGGTCGAGCGGTTGTGGGGTGTCGGGCGGGTGACCGCGGCGAAGCTGCACGAGCGCGGGATCAGCACGGTGGGTCAGGTGGCCGAACTGACCGAGGGCCGGCTGGTCGCCATGCTCGGTCAGGCGGGCGGTCGGCATCTGCACGCGTTGGCGCACAACGTCGATCCGCGCCGGGTCCGGGTCGGGCAACGGCGCCGGTCGATCGGGGCCCAGCGGGCGCTGGGCCGCAAGCCGCGACCGCCCGCCGAGTTGGCGGTGCTGCTGGCCGGTTTGGTGGACCGGGTGGCGCGGCGGTTGCGCGCGGCCGAACGAGTGTGCCGGACGGTGACCATCCGCATGCGGTTCGCCGACTTCAACCGAGCGACCCGCTCCCGAACGCTGAGCCAGGCGACCGCGCAGACCGACACCATCCTGGCCGCGGCGCAGACCATGCTGACCGCGGCGATCCCCTTGATCGCGGACAACGGCATCACCCTGATCGGCGTCGCACTGTCCAATCTGGACAATGCCGACGCGGTGCAGTTGGCGTTGCCCTTCGACGAGCCGTCCACCGTCGCGCTGGACAGCGCATTGGATTCGGTGCGCGACCGCTTCGGCTCGGCCGCCGTCACCAGGGCCGCGCTGCTGCGCCACGGCAGCGGGTTGACCGTGCCGATGTTGCCGGACTGACCGGGCTACTGCGATAGTCGCGGCGTGGATGATCTGTGGCTGCGTATCTTTCATCGGGCACCGCAACGGCCGATCCGGCTGGTCTGCCTTCCGCACGCGGGCGGCTCGGCCAGCAGTCTTTTCGGGTTCTCGGCCGCGGTCGGTTCGGTGGCCGAGGTCGTCGCGGTGCAGTACCCGGGCCGGCAGGACCGCTGGCGGGACCGCCCGATGACCAACCTCGGCGACCTGGCCGACCAGGTCGCGGACGCGGTGCTGGCCGGGCTGACCGGGCCGGTGGCGCTGTTCGGCCACAGCATGGGCTCCGCCGTCGCGTTCGAGGTGGCGCTGCGGCTGGAGCGAGTCGGACGGGCGCCGGTGCGGCTGGTCGCATCGGGTGGCCGGGCGCCGTCGCTTGCCCGGTCCGACGGCATCCACGACCTCGACGACGAGGGCCTTGTCAACGAGCTGGTCCGGTTGGGCGGGACCGATCCCCGGCTGCTGGAGAACCGGGAGATGGTCGAGATGATGCTGCCCGCGATTCGCGCCGACTACACCGCGATCGAGGCCTACCGCGCGCCCGAGGACGCCAAGGTGGCCTGCCCGATCACCACGCTGGTCGGCGACGACGACCCCAGGACCAGCCTTGATCAGGCGCGGGCCTGGGACCGGCACACCAGCGGCGAGTTCGACCTTCGGGTCTATCCCGGCGGCCACTTCTACCTATTCGACCACGTGCCACAACTGGCCGAGGAGATCAGCAAGATGTTGGAGGGGGACCTGTGAAGGTGCGCATCGGGGTCGGGCTGGGCGCGGAGAGCGCGCCCGCGACGTTCGGCGAGATCATCGACCGGCTCGAGGCCGCCGGGATCGACTCGGTCTGGTTCTCCGAGATCGTGTTCTCGGCGCAGGTCGAACCGTTCGTGGCGATGGCCAACGCGCTCGGCCGGACCAGGAAGCTGAAGGTGGGCACCGGGATCGCGGTACTGCCGGGCCGGCATCCGGTGCTGCTGGCCAAACAGCTGCTCTCGCTGGCCGGGCTCGCGCCCGGTCGCGTCCTGCCCGCGTTCGGTCTGCGGCCGGCGCGACCCGAGGAATGGCAGGTGTTTCCGGTGCCGGCCGGCCGTCGGGCCGACGTGTTCGACGAGTCCATGCGGCTGTTGCGGCTGCTGGTGACCGAGGACAATGTCAGCTTCGACGGCGAGTTCCACCAGGTCGATGGCGTGACGGTCGGGCCGAAGCCGGTGAAGCCGCTGGACATCTGGCTGGCCGGTTCGGCGCCCGCCGCGTTCACCCGGATCGGCCGCTACGCCGACGGCTGGCTGGGCAGTTTCCTCAACCCGGACGAGGCCGGTCGGGCCCGGCAGGCGATCAGCGCGGCAGCGACGGAGGCCGGCCGGGAGATCGAGGACGACCACTACGGGTTGAGCCTCGCGGTCGCCACCAACGGCGTGCCGGCCGACCTGCTGGCGTCGGCGCGCAGGCGCAGGCCGGACGCGGATCCCAACGAGCTGATCGCGAGCAGTTGGGCGCACGCCAAGGACTTGCTGCGGCGGTACATCGACGTGGGCCTTTCCAAATTCGTGGTGCGGCCGGCCGGTCCCGTGGCCTCCTACGAGCAGTTCCTCGACGAGTTCGCGACCGAATTGCTCCCCATGCAGAACTGAATTCGTCCACCTCCTTTGGATGCGAACAATTCACAATCGAATCGTCGCGATGCGTTGATTTCTGGTCCGCCCGACAATCAGTAAGAACGCGTTGACCAGCGGTAACGTCCATGGCCGCCGTTATTCCCTGCCATGAACGGAAATCGCCATGCGCGCACGCACTCATCGTTTCCTTGGCGCCGGCCTGTTAGCCGGTTCGGCGCTCGCGCTGATCGTCGCGGCCACGCCGGCGCTCGCGTCCTCGGTCGCCGCCCCCGCACCATTGATGCCAACCGCCGCCCGCACCGCACACGCCGCTGTGGCAGGCGAACTGCGCGGATCCGCCGCCCGTGCGGCCACCAAAGGTCAGGTCCGCTCGTTCCTCGCCGCGCACGCCGGTCTGCTGCCCCGCTCGGCCCGGACCCCGAAAGCCGCCGCCCAGACGATCCATCCTGCGCAGGGCACCGGGTTCGTCAATGAGGGCAATAACCAGGGCGCGTTCGCTCAGCAGAGCGTGACAACCGCCCTGCACCCGACCAACGGCGCCACCACGATCTACACACCGACCATGTACCCGGCCGGCGGATCGTGCGTCGAGGTGACGACCGTCTACACCGCCGGCACGCAGGCCGTCGAGGCGTGGGACTGGTGCAACAAGATCGACTTCGAGGCGTCGGTGCCGATCGACTCGTCGTTCCTGAGCCGCTACACCAACGGGACCGGCGCGTACACCGTGCAGATCCAGCAGACCGACGCGAGCAACAACACCTGGACCGCGTACCTCTACGACTACTCGAGCAGCTCTTACGACACGCTCTACACCTCATCGGGCAGCACTCAGGCCGGCGACACCGGTTGGGATGTCAACGAGCTGTATTCCGACGTGCAGAGCGACGGCCAGAGCTACGCCTGCACGGACATGGCGAACCTGACCTTCTCGGCCGACAACATCCAGGTCGATCTGGGCGGCACCTGGACGGCGGCCTCGCCAAGCAACTCCGACACCGAGTTCGACCAGCCCGCGTCGGCGTTCGACTGCCCGGCAATGCGGTACCAGATGATCACCAACTACAACCACTGGCAGGTTCTGGACTGAACCTCCACGGCTGGGCCGGACGGCCGAATCGTCCGGCCCGGCATCACCCAGATGGACGCGTTCACAACCGTGAATAGCATTCTCATGCCTGTACACGCCGTGATCGCTGGTGTACAACGGAGAGCGCTTTCAGCCTCCCGTCCAGACTGGCAGATTGGCGGAGTTCCGTGGCTCTCTCGCGTCGTTCCCTGCTGACCTCGACCGCGTCCGCCGTGGTCGCGACCGCCGCGCTGCCCGGTCTCGCGGCAGCGGCCACCCCGACCCCGAGCGCACAGCTCGACGCCGCGACCACCGACTCGTTCACCCACGCTCTCGAGTACACGATCGCCAAGTTGCGGGCGGTCGAGCCGACCGTGACCGGGTTCCCGGGGGGCACCAAGTTCGAGAAGTGGACGTTCACCTCGAGCGGTGACTGGGTCGGGGGCTTCTGGGTCGGTCTGTTCTGGCTGTCCTGGCTCTACACCGGTGACGCCACCTTCGAGCAGTGGGCACGGAACTGGGCGTTGAAGCTGACCCCGCGCGAAACCGACACCACAACGCACGACCTGGGTTTCCTGTTCACACCGTCCTGGATCACCGCCTACCGGCTCACCGGCGAGACCAGTTGGCGCGACGGCGCGATCACCGCCGCGGGCTCGCTGATCCAGCGCTACAACCCGGCCGGCAAGTTCATCAGGGCCTGGGGTGCGCTGGGCACGTCCACCAACGCGGGCCGGGCGATCATGGACACGATCATGAACCTGGACCTGCTCGCGTTCGCCACCGAGCAGACCGGCGACCCGAAGTACCTCGACATCGCGGTCAACCACGCGCGCACCCAGCAGACCTACTTCCCGCGCCAGGACGGCTCGACCCCGCACTGCTACGACTTCGACCCGACCACCGGCACGCCGATCGGCCCCGCCACCGTGCAGGGCTACAGCCCGACCTCGTGCTGGTCGCGGGGGCAGGCGTGGGGCGTCTACGGGTTCACCACCATGTACCGGCGCACCGGCGAGCAGGACTTCCTCGACACCGCGGCCAAGCTGGCCAACTACGCGCTGGGCGTGCTGACCCCGGACAGCATCCCGGTATGGGACTACAAGGCGCCGCAGGCGCCATACGACATCAAGGACGCGTCGGCGGGCGCGGTGATGGCGTGCGGCCTGCTCGACCTCGCCGTTGCCACTCACCAGCCGCGCTACCGCGAGGCCGGCATCCGCATCCTGCACGCCCTGAGCCGTACCTGCCTCACCGACCGGTCCACCCGCGCGGACGCGGTGGTGGCCCGCTGCACCCGCAACCGGCCCGCCGAGGACGGCATCGAGATCTCGCTCCCCTACGCCGACTACTACCTGTTCGAGGGGATCATGCGGCTACTGCGGCCCGAGCAGATCGCCACGGCGATCGGCCTGTAGTGCGGTTTTTTGGCGATCAAGCGGGCAATATCGGGAGGGCGGTGCGTCGCGGCTGAGTCGCGCCGGGCATATTGGTCAGCATGACGGTGCGCTTGCGCAAGATCCTGACTGGCGGCACGGCCGCGGCCTTACTGTTCACGATGGCGGGCTGCGGACTGATGGCCGGGTCAGCCACGACCCCGTCACGCGTCGCGCACACCGCGCCTGCCACCACATCCGCACTACCGACGACCACGACGACACCGGTGCCGACCACCCCGCCACTCCCACCGGTGGTCGACTTCAGCGCAGCGATCCAGCAGGCCGTCGCCGAGGTGTCGGACGGCAAGATCTCCATCGCCATCTACGACCGGGTCAACAACAAGATCGTCGGCTCCTACAACCCCGATCAGGCCTGGTACACCGAGTCGGTGGTGAAGCTGTTGATCGGGCTGGACAGCCTGGACAACGGCGGCAGCGCGGCCAAGGTCAGCGAGATGATCTCGCGCAGCGACGACACCACCGCGGACGCGCTGTGGGGCTCGCTCGGCGGCGCCAAGATCATCACCACCATGGCCGCCAAGATCGGCCTGCAGGACATCACTCCACCGCACGATCCTCGCTTCTGGGGCGATACCCGCGTCACAGCCGACGCGCTGGTGCTGATCTACCAGTACATCCTCAACACCGCGCCCGCCGCCGAACGCGACACCATCGTCACCGCGATGCACAACGCGACCAACCTCGGCGCGGACGGCACCGACCAGTACTTCGGCATCCCCTACGGGGTCGGCGGCGCCACCTACTGGGCGGTCAAACAGGGCTGGGGCTGCTGCGAACCGGGCTGGGTGTTGAACACCACCGGCCTGGTCGGCCCCGACGACCGCTACATCGTGGTCGCGTTGACCTCGCACAACACCGGCGGCGGCTCGGCGGTGCGCAAGAAGGACAGCGACGAGCTGACCCAGGCGATCAAGGACCTGCTCCCGGATCTGACCGCGGCCCCATAGTCGATTTAGGATTCAACTATGAGGTATGCGATCGCGATCCCCCAGTTCTACGCCGACGGCACCTTCGACCCTGCCGGGTTCCGCCAGTATCTCCAGCGCGCCGAACAACTCGGGTTCCACAGCGCCTGGACCCAGGAACAGGTCTACGGCACGTCGCCGCAGCTCAGCCCGACCGAGGCGATGACCTTCGCCGCCGCGTGCACCGACACCCTGCGCATCGGCTGCACCGTCTATGTGTCCACTGTGCACAGTCCTGGTCACCTGGCCAAGAGCCTGGCCAGCCTGGACCAACTCAGCCGAGGACGCCTTGAGGTCGGCGTCGGCACCGGCGGGAAGTATCGGCCCTACGCCGCGTTCGGCATCAGCGGCGAGCGCTACGTCGCGCGGTTCACCGAGGGTGTCGAGCTGATGAAGGCGCTGTGGACGCAGGAGCGCGTCACCTTCGACGGCGAGTTCTGGCAGCTCAAGGAGATGGGCATGGAGCCGAAGCCGTTCCAGAAGCCGCACCCGCCCCTGTGGTTCGGCGGTTCCGGGCCCAAGGCGATCCGCCGCGCGATCCGCCTTGGCACCGGCTTCTTCGGCGCGGGCTCATCGCCGACCGTGAACTTCGCCGAGCAGGTCGCCGTCGTCCGCGAAGCCCTTGACGAAGCAGGCCGCGACCAGTCGAGCTTCCCCATCGCCAAGCGCGTCTACCTCACCGTCGACGAGAACGCCGGGCAGGCTCGGGAGCGGATGAACGCCGGCCTGACCGACATCTACGGCTCGCTGCCAGAGCCGATCGCCTCGGCCGCGATCGCCGGCACCGTCGAGGACTGCGTGCGGCAGGTTCGCGAGGTGATCGACGCGGGCGCCGAACTGGTCCTGTTCACCACCGTCGACCATCAGGCCGAACAGATGGAACGCATCGCCGCCGAGATCATCCCGCAGGTGAGCTGACCATGACCGAACCCAAGATCGCGGTGGTGACCGGCGCCGGCAGCGGACTGGGCCGGGTGATCAGCACCGCACTGCTCGGCGCCGGTTACCGGGTCGCGTTGGCCGGGCGGCGGGCGGACGCGTTGGCCGAGACCGCGGCCGGGCACGAGTCGGCGCTGGTGGTGCCGACCGACGTGCGCGACGAGGAGTCGGTGGCCGCCTTGTTCGGCGCGGCGCGGGACGCCTGGGGCCGGGTCGACCTGCTGGTGAACAACGCCGGCATGTTCGGGCCGGGCGGCACGGTCGACACGATGGCGGTCGCGGACTGGCGCACCGCCGTGGACACCAACCTGACCGGGTCGTTCCTGTGTGCGCGGGAGGCGTTCGCGCTGATGCGCGTCCAGGAACCGGGCGGCGGGCGAATCATCAACAACGGCTCGATCTCCGCACACACGCCGCGACCGGGCAGCGCCGCCTACACGGCGACCAAGCACGCGATCACCGGCCTGACCAAGTCGCTGTCGCTGGACGGACGGCCGTTCGGCATCGCCTGCGGCCAGATCGACATCGGCAACGCGGCCACCGAGATGACCGAGCGGATGAGCAGCGGCGTACCGCAGGCGGACGGCTCGATCCGTGCCGAGCCGACCTTCGACGCCCGGCATGTCGCGGACGCGGTGCTGTACATGGCGGGGTTGCCATTGGACACCAACGTGCAGTTCCTGACCATCACCGCGACCACCATGCCGTTCATCGGCCGCGGCTGATCACGCCCACCCTTCGAGCGTTCTCGTCGAACGGAAAACCCGCTGCTGGCCGCTGACCGGGTCGGTGAATTCCATTGTGGACGCCAGCAGCCGCAGCGGGTTCGTGAAGTCGTCCAAGGGTTTCTCGGTGAGTACCGGGTAGAAGTCGTCGCCGATGATCGGGATGCCGAGCCCGCTCAGATGCAGCCGCAGCTGATGGGTGCGGCCGGTCAGCGGCAGCAGCCGGTAGCGGCCGAGCCCGGCCCGATGCTCGAGCAGCTCGACGCGCGTCTCCGCGTTCACCGGGCCGGGCACCTCCTGCGCGGTGATCACCCCGCGCTCCTTGACGATCCGACTGCGCACCACGGTCGGCAGATCGAGCGCCGGGTCGTGGCGCGCGATCGCCTCGTACTCCTTGTGCACCCGGCGCCGCATGAACAGCGTCTGATACGCCCCGCGCAGCCGAGGATTGATCACGAACAGCAACAGACCCGCCGTCGCCCGGTCCAGCCGGTGCGCGGGCACCAGATCGGGCAGGTCCAGTTCCTGGCGCAACCGCACCAGCGCGGTCTGGGTGATGTGCTGGCCGCGCGGGATCGTCGCCAGGAAATGCGGCTTGTCGACGACGAGGATGCCCTCGTCGCGGTGCACGACCGGGATGTCGAACGGGACCTCCACCTCCTCCGGCAGGTCACGGTGGAACCAGATCGCCCCGCCGGGCACGAACGGCGCGTCCGGTGCGATCGGCCCGTGCAGGTCGACGATGCGTTCCTCGCGCAGCATGAGGTCGATCCGCTCCGGCGCGACTCGGGGCAGCCGGTCGACGAGGTGATCGCGGATGGTCGCCCAGTCACCGTCCAACGGCAGGCGCAGCCGGGCCGGGTCGAGGCCATGACGTTGCGGCAGCGGGGATTTCTGCCTGCGGCGCATCCGGCTACGCCTGTGGCAGTTTGACCGCGCGCTTCGGGCGACCGGCCGAAGGCGGCGGCACCATCGGGCCGATGTCACCGTCCGGCGCGGTGTCCAGGTCGACGATGACCGGCGCGTGATCGCTCGGGCCGGTGCCCTTGCGCGCCTTCCGGTCGATCCACGCCGCCTTGACCCGCTCGGCCACCGGATCACCGGCCAACACCAGGTCGATGCGCATGCCGAGGTTCTGGTGGAACATGCCGGCCCGGTAGTCCCAGTAGCTGAACACCGACTCGCTCGGCCACCGCTCGCGCACCACGTCGTGCAGGCCAAGATCGGTGATGGCGGTCAGCGCGGCGCGTTCCGGCGGGGTCACGTGCGTCTGGCCGACGTAGGCCGCCGGGTCGAACACGTCCGCGTCGGCAGGCGCGATGTTCATGTCCCCGCACAGCACCGTGATAGCCGGGTCGGCGGTGGCCAACTCGCGCAGCGCGGCCAGCCAACCGAGCTTGTACTGGTAGTGGTCGGAATCGGGCTCGCGGCCGTTGGGCACGTACAGCGAGAAGATCCGCAGCCCGTCGCAGGTCGCGGACACCGCGCGCGCTTCGGCGTCGGGAAAGCCGGGCGCGCCGGGAATGCCGATCTGCACGTCATCGAGTCCAACCTTCGACAGCAGCGCCACCCCGTTCCAGCGAGGCTCGCCGTAGACGGCGACCTGATAGCCGCGCTCGGCGAGTTCGGTGTCCAGCAGGTCGTGGAAGGCGTCGTCGGCGAGTTTGGTCTCCTGTAGGCACACCACATCGGGCGCGCGCTCGTCCAGCCACGGGAGGAACCGGGGCATCCGCTGCTTGATCGAGTTCACGTTCCATGTCGCGATCCGCACGGTCCCACCGTAGCCGCAGGTACCGACGAATTCGCGTCGGCTGCTGGTCACCGCTCGTATCCTGGCCTGCGTGGCCAGTAACAGCGAGCCCGCCGACCAGGTCGTCGCCCGGTTGACCGGACTACCGACCCTCGGCGCGAGCCAATCCGAGACCGGCCTGGCCGAAGTCACCCTGGCCGACGGCGACGTGCTGCTCCTCAAGCGCGGGATCGGCCGCGACGCCGCCCTGGCCGAGGCGACCGGACTGCGCTGGCTCGCCGACGCGCACGCCATCCGGATCCCGATGGTGCGTGGCGCCGACGCGGACTGGCTGGTCATGGACCGGGTGCCGACCACGCGGCCGAGCATCCCGGTCGCCGAACAACTCGGCCGCGAACTCGCCGCGCTGCACGCCGCGGGCGCCCCAGCGTTCGGCGCACCGCCACCGGGCGGGCCACGCGACGCGTGGATCGGTCCGGTGCCGATGGTCAACGAGCCGGGCCTGAACTGGCCGGACTGGTACACGCGATGTCGCGTCCAGCCCTACCTGCGCAGCGTCCGCAACGACGGCCTGATCAGCGCGGTCGAGGTGGCCGAACTGGAGCGGGTGTGTGCGCGACTGCCCGAGCTGGTGCCGCCCATCGCGGCGCCCGCGCGGCTGCACGGCGACCTGTGGAACGGCAATGTGCTGTGGGGCGCGGACGGCAACCCG
>DASYBO010000384.1:0-6605 GCA_036500685.1 Pseudonocardiaceae bacterium
CTCTTGCCAGCCAAGGAGAACGCCGAATCGGAGGTGACCGGCTGCTCTACGTTCTCGCGATCGTCGGGTTGGTCATCGTCGCGGTCCTGATCTGGCGCGCCCTTTCGCCCGCTCGCGTCGGGGTCGGCGCGCGGCGGCGCCCGATGGCTCCCGACGACGACGCGGACTTCCTGCGCAAGCTCGGTGAGCAGATCAGGCGTCCCGACGACGAGGAACCGCACTAGCGACGATCTCCGGGTCCGCGCACGCTCGGGCGAACGCCTCGATCCGGCGGCGGATGTCCCGGCCGAGCAACCATGCTCCGATCGGCTCCGCGATCGCCCGAAGGAATTGCGGCCGGCAGGTGAAGCTGTACTTCCAGACCGCCTTGGTCCTGCCGTCCGCGAGCGCCTCGAACCGCCAGCCACCGCCGAAGGTCGCGAAGAACCACGGGCCTTCCCGCATGGTCATGCCGACATTGCGCGGCGGGACATAGGAAACGTATTCGCTGACCATCACGAATCCGTGCCGTGAGCGGGTGTGGGTCCGCACGCCCTTGCCCGGCGCCGCCGCACCGTCGAGCAGATACTGCCGATGGATGAACGGATCCCAGCGCAGCCGCAGCTCGCCGGTGGTCTGCGACACCGCGAACGCCACGTCCGCGGACACGTCCACGACAACGCTCGCTTCAACTCTCGGCATGACCGACCCCCTTGTCCCTGAGCCTTTCGGCGCCGAACGCGCCGCCGAGCACGACCGCGATGGTCACCAACTGCACGATCGTCGACACGCCCACGCCGACCGCGACCGACCCCGCCACCAGCACCGCCGCCACGCAACGCGGTAGCCACGGCCGCAGCCGCAACGTGCGGCGCAGCAACAGGTCGCCGACCAGATACACCACGACACCACCGGCGATGGCCATCGCCTCCACAGGATGCCCTGGATGCCACGGTTCGGCGATCGCCTTCTTGACCCCCGCGGCCAGCACGATGATGCCGGCCAGTAGCAGGTAGAACGCGCGGCCGTAGGCGTTGAGCGCCATCAGCGCTCGCCTGCCGGTGTCCGCGTCGAGCAGGCGACGCTCGGCGAGTTCGTCTTCGCCACCGAAGTAGCTGAACCACAACGCGAGCAGCACGCCGAGGGTGAGCACGGCGGCCAGGATCAGACCGACGCTCAGGTGCGGGCCGGGAATGCCGGCGCCGATCGCCGCGACCGACTCGCCGAACGCGATCAGCAGCACCAGTCCGTGCCGCTCGACGAAGTGCGCGGGCCGCAACGGGATCGCCGCGGTGCCGCGCAGATACGGCAGGCCCCACTGGACGGTCGGCACCAGCACCCACAACGCCCAGCGCACCGGCACCGGCAGGAACGCGGCGACGACCAGCGCGGCCGCGTTCACGATGTTCCCGGCGACCAACCGCACGATGCCCGGCCGCGCCGAGGGCGAGGTGAGGAACAGCCCGGCGTGCACGAGGTTCACGATCAGGTAGCCGATGCCGAAGGCGAGGCCACCACCGTCAAACGCGGTCGGCACCGCCAGCGCGAGCACCAGGAACCCGGCCATGCCCAGGCCGAGCAGGGCCTTGCGGGCCGGTGTCACCGGCGCGACCACGTTGGTGAGCCAGGCGTAGCCGCCGTACATCCACCAGATCACGCCGAGCAGCAACGCCGTCTTGGCCAGCCCGACCGCGTTCGGCTCGCGGCCGAGCACCGAGGTCAACTGGGTGATCGCGAACACGAACACCAGGTCGAAGAAGCACTCGAGGGTGCTGACCCGGAGTTCCTCGCCCTGGGCTTCGTCTTCCTCTGCCACCGGCGGAAACTAGCGGCGCGAGTTGTCGCTCGGGAAGTCGTCCGCGACCGTCGCGCCCAGTTCCAGCAGGGCCAGCCGGGTGTCCGGGTTCAGCCGGTCCAGTTCGATCTCAGCGCCTTCCTCGAGGTGCGGGTCGAACGGGATGCGGCAGACCGCGCGGCAGCGTGCGCCGAAGTGCTCGGCCAGCTTGTCCAGGTTGACCGCGCCGGAGCGCGGGCGCACCGAGTTGATCACCGCGACCGAGCGGGCCACCAGGTCGTGGTAGCCGTGCGCGTCCAGCCAGTCCAGCGTCGCGGACGCGCTGCGCGCCCCGTCGACCGAACCGGAGGACACGATGACCAGCGAGTCCGCGATGTCCAACACGCCCTTCATGGCGGAGTGCATCAGGCCGGTGCCGCAGTCCGTGAGCACGATGTTGTAGAAGTGCTCGAGCAGGTCGATGGTGCGCCGGTAGTCGTCCTCGCTGAACGCCTCGGACACAGCTGGGTCCTGCTCGCTGGCCAGTACTTCAAGCCGGCTCGGGCCCTGCGAGGTGTAGGCGCGGACGTCGCTGTAGCGGGTGATCCGGCCCGCGTCGCGCAGCAGGTGCCGCACCGTCGCCGTGGTTTCCAGCGGAATCTTCTGACTCAGCGTGCCCCGGTCCGGGTTGGCGTCGACCGCGATCACCCGGTCACCGCGCAGGGACGAGAACGTCGAGCCCAGCGTGGTCGTCGTGGTGGTCTTGCCGACGCCGCCCTTGAGGCTGAGCATGGCGATCTTGTAGCAGCCGCGCAGCGGTTGGTTGATCCGCGCGATCAGCTCGCGCCTGCGGATGTCGGCCGGGCTCTCGCCCATGTTCAGCGCGTGCCCGCTGACCTTGTAGACCGCGCGCCGCCAGCCGCTCTGCGGGGGTCGCTTGGCCTGCTTGAGCAGGTGCGTCGAGGACAGTTCGTGCGCGGCGGCCTGGGTCTGCCGAGACAGGCTCCCGGGCGGAGCGCCGAGCGGCGTCGGGCCACCCGGCATCGGCGCGGGCGGCTGCGCGGGTCCACCGGTCGGGTACTGCTGCTCGAACGGGAACGCGTGGTTGCCCTGCTGTTGCTGCGGATACTGCCCCTGCTGCTGCACCGGGTACGGCCCTGACTGGCTACCGGGCTGCGGCACCGGATAGGGCCCGGACTGGCTGCCCGGCTGTTGCGGCTGCTGCTGGGCCTGCTGTACCGGGTAGGGCCCGCTCTGGCTGCCGGGCGCGGCATGGTGCGCGCCCGAGGACTGAGCCTGGGCCGGGAACGACCCCGAACCGGTCGGATCCACGTACTGGGTGGCCGTGTTGTCCAGCGGCGCGGGCTGCGCAGGGAAGGAGCCCGAGCTCGGGTCGGCGACCGGCTGCATGGCCGGGTAGGTGGTGTCCTCCGGCGGCTGCTGGTAGTCCGGCTCCGCGTGCTGCTGCACCGGCGCCTGGGCAGACTGTTGGGCGCCGTCCGGGTTCTGTTGATATGGCTCGGGCGCTTCCGCACCCGGTGCCTGCCAACCCGCGCCGAACCCCGGCGGCTGCTCCTCGTAGCGTCCAGTCACCGCTGGAGTCCTCCTTGCGAAAAGATCGCGACCAACCAGTGGTTGACGGTAGTCGTCGAGGACACCACGGTCGACCTGGGGCCACGCGGACGTCCCAGGTCGTTACCCAAGATTGCGGTTCAGCCCACCCCGGCGTAGGAGTGCAGGCCGGTCACGACCAGGTTGATGAAGAACAGGTTGAACAGCATCACGGCGAGCCCGAGCACGTTGATGACGGCCGCGCGGGTGCCCCGCCAGCCGGCTGTCGCGCGCGAGTGCAGGTACGCGGCGTAGACGACCCAGGCCACGAACGCGGTGGTCTCCTTGGGGTCCCACTGCCAGTAGTGGCCCCAGGCCGAGTCGGCCCAGATCGCGCCGCAGATGACGCCCAGGGTGAACAGCGGCAGGCCGAACACGGTGGTGCGGTAGGCGAGCCGGTCCAGCGTGTCGGTGGCCGGGAGCTTCGGCGCGAACTTCGCGAAGCGGGCGGGGTTGCGGTCGTGCGCGGCGCGGAAGAGGTAGAGCAGGCTGGCCACGCCGGGGATGAGCAGAATGCCGGTCGAGGCGGACACGATGGTCACGTGCACGGCCAGCCAGTAGGACTGCAGTGCTGGCTCGACCGGTTCGGCCTGGGTGTAGAGGACGGTGCCGCCGAGGAACAGCAGAATCACCACCGGCACCAGCACGAATCCGGTGGCCCTGCGGATCTGGAACTTCGCCATCAGCACGGTCCACGCGGCCAGCGCGACGAAGCCGATCACGGAGACGTACTCGTACATGTTGCCCCACGGCGCGCGGTGGGTGGCGAACCCGCGCAGCACGATGGCGATCAGGTGCAGGGCAAGGCCCAGGATGACCAGCGAGATGCCCATCCTGCCGAGCCGTTCGGGCCAGGACCGCCGGGGCGCCTCGATGGTCCGGCCGATGTGCATGGCCGGCTTCTCAGCCACAACGATGTCGGCCGCCTCGGTCGTGCTCGGGCCGCCGGCCCCGACCAGCTCACGGGCCTGCGCGGGGGTCTTCCTGACCCGGCTGAACACGCCCTCGGCAAGGCAGAAGAACATGGCCAGCGCGTAGATGCCGACCGCGCTGCCGTAGCACCAGGTGCTGTAGTGGGCCAATGTCTCGTTGACCGACATCAGGCGTCCTTTCCAGACGTCGAACGCTCCGCGCCAGCCGCCGCGCCCAGAATCCGCGCGGACAGCTTGGTGAACTCCTCGCCGTATCCAGCCTGGTCGGTGCGGGCCAAGCCGCCGACCTCGATCACGGTACGACCAGCCGACTCGTCATCGCCGGCCGGGGTGACCCGCACCCAGATCCGGCGACGCTTGATCACCAGCGAGGTGATCAAGCCGACCAGCAGGGCGATCGCGAACACCAGCACGTAGCTCTGGGTCGGGTCGTGGGTGATCAGCAGCGACACCCAGCGCTGCACCGCGTCGAACCGGACCTTGGTCCCGTCCGGCAGGGTCACCGACTGGCCGAGCATCAGGTTGGCCTGCTTGACCATTTTCAGGCTGCCGTTGTCGACCATGTTCTTGTCGATGTCGAAAATGGACTGATCTTGCGAGTCCGAACCGAGGTTGCCCTCGTAGATCTGGGCGGCGACACCGGGATTGTTGGGCGCGGGAAACACCGAGGTCATGATGCCGCCGTTGATCAGCGCGGTCGGCGCGAACAACCCGGTCACCGCGATCTGCTTGCGGTGCAGCTCGGTCGGATCCGTGATACCCGGCGGATCGAACTTGGTCGCCCCCTCGGAGAGGTAGGTCAGGCCGTCGTCCTCTTTCCACTGGATCGCGTTGGTCCGCGTCTGCCCGTTCGGGTAGGTCACCGTGAACACCGGGGCGTAGCCGTTGCCAGCCAGGTAGACCTTGTCGCCGTCGATGTTCAGCGGCGCGTTGACCTGGAGGTCGTAGGACTGCCAGGTGCTCGGGTCGTTGACCGGATCGGCCTGATAGGACACCTTCGCGTCGAAGCTGTTCGCGACCTCGTTGGGCAGGAACGTCGAGTCGAAGCTGTTGACCTTGATGCAGTAGGGCGCGAGGTCGGTGCCGTCGACCCGAAGGCCGGGGCTGAACGAGTCGTAGGCGAGCACGCCCGAGTTGCACCACTGGGACTGCTGGTTGCCCTCGGCCAGCACGATCGACTGGCCGGTGTAGCCGTAGAGCTTGCCGACCGCGAACGCGATGATCAGGCCCAGCATGGCGAAGTGGAAGATCAGGTTGCCGGTCTCGCGCAGGTAGCCGCGCTCGGCCGAGATGCTGCGCGCGCCGTCGTGCTCGGTCCGTTCGATCAGCCGCCAGCCGCGCAGTTGCTTGCGGGCCACGTCCAGGGCTGCCGAGCCGTCGGTCGCGGTGGTGGTGCGCGCGTGGTGCGGCATCCTGGCCAGGTTGCGCGGGGTCAGTACCGGCTTGGCCATGGTCTGCCGGAAGTAGTCGACCGAGCGGGGCAGCAGGCAGCCGACGAGCGAGACGAACAGCAGCACATAGATCGCGGCGAACCAGACGCTGCCGTAGACGTTGAAGAACTGCAGCTTGTTGAGCAGCTGGCCCCACCAGCCGTGCGAGGCGATGTACTGCTGGGCCAGCGGCGGGTTCAACGGCTCCTGCGGCAGCAGCGCGCCAGGCATCGCGCCGACCGCCAGCAGGAACAGCAGCATCAGCGCGGTGCGCATGGTGACAAGGCCGCGCCAGGTGTTGCGCAGGAAGGCGAACGCGGCGAACGGACCGGACCGGCGCGGCGGCTCACTCGCGGTCTGCTCGGTCGGCTCGTTGACGGTCCTGGTCACGGCGGCGGCCACCTCAGATCGGCGATGTCGCGTTGGAGGCCACGGTTTCCCGCAGCCAGGAGATCAGCACGTCCCACGCCCCGGTGACCAGCGCGATACCGACGCACAGCAGCAGCACCCCGCCGGTGATCTGCATACCGCGCACGTGCCGGCGCAGCCACCCGGTGGCCCGCACCGCCCAGCGGGCCCCCAGGGCCAGCACCACGAACGGCACGCCGAGGCCGAGGCAGTAGGCGACGATCAGCAGGACCGCGCGCACCGTGTTGCCAACACCCGGCTCGGTGGCGTCGGCGACCGAGAGCACCCCGGTCAGCGTCGGCCCGAGACACGGCGTCCAGCCCAACGCGAACACCGCGCCCAACAGCGGCGCACCCCACACGCCTGCCTTGGGCACCGCGTGCAGCCGGAACTCACGTTGCATGGCCGGGACCAGGCCGATGAACACCAGGCCCATCAGGATGGTCACCACGCCGCCGATGCGCTCCAGCA
>DASYBO010000385.1:0-4703 GCA_036500685.1 Pseudonocardiaceae bacterium
CGAACAACCTGCCGGACTGCTCCAACATGTGCCACGAGTCCTCCGGCGCCGCGCTGAACCAGACCATCGGCATCGGCAAGGGCTCGGTGAGCCTTGCCGACTTCGACAAGGCCGACCTGATCGTGGTGGTCGGCCAGAACCCCGGCACCAACCACCCTCGGATGCTCTCGGCGTTGGAGTCGGCCAAAGGCAACGGTGCACGGATCATCGCCGTGAACCCGCTGCCCGAGGCCGGGCTGATGCGGTTCAAGAACCCGCAGAACGTGCGCGGGCTGATCGGCAGGGGCACCGCTCTTGCCGACGAGTTCTGCCAGATCAAGCTCGGTGGGGACCTCGCGTTCTTCCAGGCCATCGGGCACCTGCTGCTGGCCGAGGAGGAGGCAGCGCCGGGGACCGTGCTGGACAAGGAGTTCGTCAACACCCGCACGCACGGCTTCGACGACTACGCCAAGTCACTGTCCGAAGTGGACTGGACCGAGATCGACGCGGCGACCGGCCTGCCGCGCACCCAGATCGTGGACGTCGCGCACGCCTTCGCGAAGTCGCGGCGGACCATCGTCTGCTGGGCGATGGGCCTCACCCAGCACAAGCACGCGGTCGCCACCATCCGCGAGATCGTGAACGTGCTGCTGATGCGCGGCATGATCGGCAAACCCGGCGCGGGCGTGTGCCCGGTCCGCGGCCACTCGAACGTGCAGGGCGACCGGACCATGGGCATCTGGGAGAAGATGCCGGAGAAGTTCATGGCCGCCCTGGAGTCGGAGTTCGGCATTCCGGTCCCGCGCAAGCACGGCTACGACACGGTGGACGCGCTGCGCGCCATGCACGCGGGCGAGGCCAAGACGTTCTTCGCGGTCGGCGGCAACTTCGTCGCGGCAACCCCGGACACCGAGCTGACCGAACGCGCGCTGCGCTCGTGCCAGCTGACCGTGCAGGTTTCCACCAAACTCAACCGCTCGCACGTGGTACCCGGCAGGACCGCGCTGATCCTGCCGACGCTTGGCCGCACCGAACGCGACATCCGGGGCGGCGTCGAACAGTTCGTCACCGTCGAGGACTCGATGTCGGTCGTGCACTCCTCGCGCGGTCGGCTCGCGCCGGCCAGCGAGCACCTGATGTCCGAAGTGGACATCGTCTGCCGGTTGGCACGGGCGGTGCTCGGCGAACACCATCCGGTGCCGTGGGAGTCGTTCACCAGCGACTACGACCTGATCCGCGACCGGATCGCCAAGGTCGTGACCGGCTGCGCCGACTACAACGCCAAGGTGCGTACGCCCGACGGCTTCGTACTCCCCCACCCGCCCCGCGACGCGCGCGAGTTCCCGACCAGCACCGGCCTTGCCAACTTCACCGTCAACGAGTTCGAGTACCCGCACGTGCCGGCGGGAAGGCTGCTGTTGCAGACCATCCGCAGCCACGACCAGTACAACACCACCATCTACGGCCTTGACGACCGCTACCGGGGCGTCAAGGACGGCAGGCGGGTGGTGTTCGTGAACCCGGCCGACATCAAGGCATTCGGGTTGCGCGACGGCGGGTTCGTCGACCTGGTGAGCGAATGGAACCAGGCCGGGACCATGGCTGAACGGCGCGCACCTCGCTTCCGGATCGTCGAGTACCCGACCGCCCCCGGCTGCGCCGCAGCGTACTTCCCGGAGGCGAACGCGTTGGTACCACTGGATTCGGTGGCCGAGACGTCCAACACGCCGACATCGAAATCGATCGTGGTACGGCTGGAGGCGGTGGCCTGATGGGGCGCGTCAGCGTGCACCGGCCGGTGCTGAAGATCTCCTCGGGTCGGCGGGTGCGCAGGCCGGACACGCTCGCCGCCGAGGAACCGCTGGAACTGCGGGTCAACGGCGCCCCCTTGTCAGTCACCATGCGCACGCCCGGCCACGATATCGAGCTGGCGCACGGCTTCCTGCTCACCGAGGGCGTCATCGGCAACCGTGAGGATGTCAGCAACGCGCGCTACTGCGCGGGCGCCGAGGTCGACGGCCGCAACACCTACAACGTGCTAGACGTGCAGCTCGCCCCCGGCGTCGCCCCGCCGGACGCCTCGGTGACGCGCAACTTCTACACCACCTCCTCGTGCGGCGTGTGCGGCAAGGCCGCACTGGACGCGGTCAAACTCGCCACCCGCTTCCCACCGGCAGGCTCGCCCTGCCCGGTCACCCCCGAGCTGATCCTGAGCCTGCCGGACAAGCTGCGCACCCAGCAGCGGATCTTCTCCACCACCGGCGGCCTGCACGGAGCGGGGCTGTACCGGTCGGACGGTTCGATGATCGCGGTACGCGAGGACGTCGGCCGGCACAACGCGGTCGACAAGGTGCTCGGCACCGCGCTGCTGGCCGGCGAGATCCCGTTGTCCGACACCGTTCTGATGGTGTCCGGCCGCGCGTCGTTCGAGTTGGTGCAGAAGGCCGCCATGGCCGGCGTGCCGATCCTCGCCGCGGTGTCGGCGCCGTCCTCACTGGCGGTCGAACTGGCGGAGGAACAGGGCATGACCTTGGCCGGCTTCGTGCGCGGCGACTCCATGAACGTCTACACCGGACCCGAACGGATCAAGTCATGACCACGCCCCCCGGATACCACACCGTCACCCCGCGCATGGTCGTCGCGGACACCGGCGCGGCAGTGGATTTCCTGCGCGCGGTCTTCGACGCGCAGGGTGATGTGGTCGCCGGCCGCCCCGCCGAAATTCGCATCGGCGACTCGCGGATCCTGGTGTCGACCATCGGCGAACGCGACACCTTCCCGGCATTTCTCTACATCTATGTCGCCGACGCCGACGCAACCTACGCCCGCGCGATGGCAGCCGGCGCCGTCAGCGTGGAAGCACCGGGCGACACCCCGTACGGCGACCGCCGCGCCATGATCCGCGACTCGTTCGGCAACACGTTCCAGATCGCCACCGCCCCCGCGTGACCGGGACCGGTCCTCAGCGCAGGCGGTTGCTCGGGTTGTCGAGCCAGACCGTCTGGTCTCCCGGCGTGACGGTGAGGCCGAACCGGTGGGCGTGCGGCCGGGCCATCCGGCGCCACCAGTCGTAGGCGGCCACCAGCTCGTCCCAGAGCTGCCGGGCACCCGACTGATACACCGGGAACGGCCGCACCGCACCGACTTCCACGCGCGCCCACGAATCGGTGTTCGGGTCGTTGAGGTGCACCGCGTGTTCGACGCCGTCGGCCACCGCGTGGTTGACGATCCGCACGCCGCAGTCGGGCACCCGCAGGCCCACCGCGAAGGCGGCGCCGCGGATGCTGATCGCCTCGTGAATCTGCCGCTCCCGCAAAGAAGTCGTGGTTTCGACGCCGCCCGCCTCGGCCACGTCGCCCGCGCGACGTTGGCCGCGTAGGCGGATGAACGCGACGGTCTGGTGGAACCTGCCGATGCCGGCGCCGTCCTCGTTGACGTGCAGGCGAAGTAACGCGCCGTTGCAGAAGTCCGTGCCCCACGGGGTGATCACCATACCGCCGGGCCTGGTCTGCGCGATCCAGGCGTACGGGACCGCGCCGATCACCGCGACCGTGGCCAGCACGCGGTCGTACGGCGCGCCCTCGGGGTGGCCGAGCGCGCCGTCGCCGACCACGAGGGTGGGGTGATAGTCGTTGGTGGCCAACGCTGCCGCTGCCGCGTCGGCCACCAACGGATCGATCTCGACCGAGACGACGGCCGAATCGCCGAGTCGTTCGCAGAGCAGTGCGGTGTTCCAACCGGTTCCGGTGCCGATCTCCAGGATTCGCCTGCCGCGCCGAAGGTCCGCGGCGGCGAGCATCAGCGCGACCACCGACGGTTGGCTGGTGGAACTGGACGGGACCACACCGAGCACGCCGGGCGCGGTGCGGCCGTCGTCGACCTGGATGACGATCGGCTCGTTCGCAGCGACGTGCCGGCGCCAGGCGACCGGATCGTCGGGCCTGCGCAGCGGGGCGTAGCCGGTGCCGGTGTCGAGCCAGATCGTCTCGGGCACGAACCGTTCCCTGGCTACCGCGGCCAGCTCCCTGTGCCAATCGCGCATGACCCCATTGTGCTGCGTATCATCCAGCCCCGCTGAGCTGCTTTCGTCCGCGACGGCGACACCCTGCTGTGCCGAGCGCCACCTGGGCTGTCCGCCGCCGTATGAGTCCGATGAGGACACTCGGCTGATCATCCGGGTGCCCCGGAGCAGGTGATCAACTTCGTGGTGTCGCCGAGCTGGCGCGCGCGGCCATGAACAGATCGTGCTCGGGCCGGGCGCCGGCGTGGTCGGGCAGGAACTCGACGATCCGCTCACGCACGACCTGAAGACCGAGTCCGGCGAACCGCTCGCGGAACGCCTCCGGCGGATAGCTGCTCACCGTCACCGGCTGGCCCATGAACTCGGTGTCGAACCCTTCGACGTCGACGGGAACGGTGGCCAGCAGGAAGATCCCGCCGGGCGCGAGCCAACCGGCGAACTTGGCCAGGGCCGCGTCGATCTCCGCGCGCGTCAACTGGAGCAGGGGGAAGAACGCCACTACGGCGTCCCAACTCCCCGCCGGATAGGTCAGCGTGCGCAGATCGGCGACGTCGAAGCGGGCGGCGGGGACCTGCGTGCGGGCGAGGTCGATCATGTGCGGCGAGACGTCGACGCCGGTTACGTCGTGACCGGCGTCGACGAGTACCTCGGCGGTCGGGCGGCCGGTGCCGCAGCCGACATCGAGTACCCGCGCTCGTCCGGG
>DASYBO010000386.1:0-16129 GCA_036500685.1 Pseudonocardiaceae bacterium
CGAAAGCCTGGCCGGGCCCGAGGCGACGCTGGGTACCGTGCTGGATCTGCTCGCGGACGGTCGCGGCCCGGAACTGGCCGAGACACTGGCCGAAGCCGACGACGATGACGACGAACCGCAGCTGCGCGAATCGCTTTTCGCGGTGTTTGCGCACGCGTTGGTCGGAGCAGGATGCGGGCACTGGCAGCTGCGCTGGGCTCGGCCGAGCGAACTGATCGTCGACCAGCTCAGCCTCTCCGGCGTGCGCAGCACGGACTCCGCGCAACTGGCCGAGGCCGTGTTCGCCGCGGTCGAGCGTGCCAGCGAGGTCGACCGCCTGCGGTTGTACCTGATCACCCTGGGCTTCAACCCGGACGCGCCGATCACCGTCGAACCGGCAGAGCCGCGCAGGCTTCTCGTCCGGCCCGGTGACGTCGACCAGGAGCGCAGGGATCGCCGCAACGTCATGGTGAGTGGCGTGATCAGCCTGGCCGTCGCGGCGGTGGTGCTGCTGTTCGGGTTCGGCCAGCGCGCGAGCATGTCGCCGCCCTCGGTGAACCCGCAGTACACCGTGTCGCCCCCGACGAATACCGGGCAGCCACGGCCCCTGACCAGCACCGTCGTCGTGCGCGATGGCCAGACCCTCGGCGGCATCGCGAGCTGCTACGACACCACGATCGCGCACCTCCAGCAGGAGAACGACCTCGGCGACTCGACCCAGATCCACATCGGCGAAGCGCTGATCGTGCCCTTCCTGCTTGCCCGCCCCAGATGCTGAGGCCCCGCACCCTCCACAGTGGAATTCAGTGCGGCAGACTGAACTCCAACTGGTGCGCCCCGTCCTCGGCCCGCACCCGACCGCGCCTGCCATCGACGCACAACCCGCAGTCGACCCGGTCCCGAGTCGGCGAGTACACCTTCCACCAGGGACGCCCGGCCGCGAAATAACCGGTGTGACAGTGCGGGACCGGCAACTCGACGCCGCGCTCATCGGGGAGGAACGACACCCGGTGGACGGTGCGGTTGCGGCCGATGCGCAGGTTGTGTCCGTCGAACTGGCGCGCGGCCCACTCCTCGCCGGGCACACCGCCCGCCGAGCCACCCTGGTCCAGATCCCGCGCCGCCATCACACCCAGCGTAAGTCAGGACACCGACGTTTTCCCGGTGGCCGACCCCACTTCCCCGGGTCGGCCACCCCTGGTCTCAGGCGGACTCGGGCTGCACGGCGGGCGCGGTGTGCGCCAGCAGCCGCCGCAACACGGTCTCGATGCCGGCCCGGACCTCTTCCGGCAGCGGCACCTCGAGCTCGTCCACGTCTATCTCGACGACGTCGAGGTCGTCGTCGTCCTCGTCTTCGTCGTCTTCCTCGTCGAACTCGGCCTCGTCCTCGAACTCGTCGGCGTCCTCTTCGATTTCGTCGACCTCGACTTCGTCGACGTCCAGGTCGACGTCATCGTCATCGTCGTCCTCGTCGAATTCGTCGTCGTCATCCTCGTAGCCCGCCGCGGTCGCCTCGGCCCGCCGCTCCTCGATGATGGCCGTCACGTCGTCCGGGCTCAGCGCGGGCAGCACGGGCGACACGACCGCGATCACGCCGTCCTGTTCGAACGCGACGGCCTCGGCGATGGCGAGCGCATGGTCACGTAGGTACGGACCGCACGAGAAGGAGTCCCACTGCTGGCTCGCCTCGTCGTCGTCCGGCTCGAACGTCACCAGCCAGGGCAGGTCGGCGAAGGATGCCTCGTCCTGTTCGTCAACCTCGAAAGAGATTACGGCTCCCACCGCTGTCCTCCTTTGTCCGCAGGGCGCAAAGATTAGCGCAGCCCCCGCGCGTCACCGCGCGCCCGGCCAGTGTCGGACCGCTCGGTGACGAGCACGTGAACGACCGCCATTCGCGGCCGGGTTTGACTGTTTCGTGACGCTGGGTTGACAGGCCCGCGACTAGGGTCCGCACCTTGACGGCTACAGAGGGGACCGTTCATGCCGGACATCGCCATTGTCGGGACCGGGATATCCGGCGTTCAACTGGCGTTGCGCCTACAGCAGGCCGGCGCGGCCACGACCCTGTACGCCGAGCGGAGTCTGGCCGAGATGGCCGCAGGGCCGCCGCTGAACATGGTGGTGCGGTTCGAGCAGACCCGGCAACGCGAGCGTGACCTGGGCGTTTCGCACTTCTCGCCCGATGGGGACGTGCACGCGATCAACTTCGCTGCCGAGGGTGAGCATCCGCTCAAGTTCATGGGTCGGCTCGGCCAGCCGGGCAGCGGGGTGGACTTCCGGCTCTACCTGCCGCGACTGGTCGAGGACTACCTCGACCGCGGTGGCGAACTGAAGGTTCTCGACCTCGACATCGCGACGCTGGAAGGGCTGGCCGAGCGGCACGACCTGGTCGTGGTGGCGGCCGGGCGCAACGGGTTCGACGGGCTGTTCCCGCGCGACCCGGAACGCTCGCAGTTCGCGGAACCGCAGCGCAGGCTGACCGCTGCCTTCGTGCTCGGCGTCGAGCCGAGCGACCCGTCCTTCGTGCAGTTCCAGCTGGTGCCGGAAGTCGGCGAGATCTTCTGCACCAAGGTGTTGACCTTCGGCGGGCTCATGCACGGCATGGTGATCGAGGGACTGCCGGGTACGCAGCTCGCGGAATTGTCGCGGGTCGACCCCCGGCAGGACCAGCGTGCGTTCGAACGCGCCATGCTGGACCTGGTCACCGAGCACGCGCCAACGGTGCGGGCGCGGATCGACGAGCGCGAGTTCGGGCTGACCCGGCCGATCGACGTGTTGCAGGGCGCGATCACGCCGGTCGTGCGCAAGGCCTGGGTGCGGTTGGGAAACGGCCGCTTCGCCATGGCCGTCGGGGACGCCTGGGTGGTCAACGACCCGGTGTCCGGGCAGGGCGCGAACCTCGGGTCGCGGTGCGCCTTCGCGCTGGCCGAGGAGATCCTGGCCAACGAGGTCTACGACGAACAGTTCTGCCGGCGCACCGAGGCTCGGCTGTGGGCGATCGCGGAACCGGTGGTGAACTGGTCGAACCAACTCCTCCTGCCGCCACCGGACGAGGTCGTCGAGGTGTTGAGCCGGGCAGGCGACGACCCGAGGATCGCCGACGCGTTCGCCGACAACTTCAACCGGCCAGCCGACATGTGGGAGATGACGCGCTCGCCGGAGAACACGAAGGCTTGGCTGGCGCAGTTCGACTGAGGCGGAAAGTGTTGGGGCGGGCCGGTTTCCGCCGGCCCGCCCCAACGCGTTCGGTTACGGGTAGGTGACCACGTCGGCCGGTTGGCCCGCGAAGCTGGTGCTCACCGCGGCTCCGGTGCCGTTGATCACGGACTGGATGCCGCCGGACCCGTTGAGGAACACTGTGAGCAGGTCGTGGAACTGCACGCCTGAGGTGTTCGGGGCCTGGAACGCCATCGCGTTCTCGATGTTCACGCCCTGGTCGAAGTAGGAGTAGCTGCCCATCCCGTAGCCCTGGAAACTGGTGACGCTGTTCGGGATGTAGAACGACGGGTAGCCGTTCTGGGTCGGGCTGGCCATCCACGACGCCTGGTTGGGCACCTCGTAGGGATTCTCGTTCTGGAAGAAGATCACCGTGCCGCCCTGGCCGTTCCACACGGTTTCGTTCTTCTGGAAATGCTCGACGGCAAGGCCGTAGGAGGTGACGTTGTTGCCGTTCACGGTCAGGCCGGTTGCGCCCTGGTCGGACGTCCACGAACCGGCGCCGGCACCGTGATCGGCCCGCCACACCCACACGTCGTCGATCAGCGAGTTGTTGCTGTTGTCGATGAAACTCGTTGTCGCGGAACCGGCTTCGGCCCCGCCGACGCGGAAGAACACGTCGTCGAAGCTGGCCGGGTCACCGGCGTGGCTGACCGTCGAGCCCTGGGTGCCGACCTGAAGCAGGGCGGGCGAGGTGCTCGCACCCGCGTCGAAGATGACACCGGAAACGTTGACCCCACTGACATCCGCGACGTTCATGGTGATGTTGCCGGCGGTCGGGATCAGCGTCGGGAAGCCGAGACCGACGATCTTGGTGTCCGCCTTGGTCACATTGAGCGTGCTGTCGATGTTGTACACGCCCGGCGTGATCAGCAGGTTGTCACCGGCGGCGAGGGCCGCGTTGATGACGGCCGCGGTACTCGAGGAATTGACTACGTAGAAGGAACTCAAAGGCAGCGAGGTGCCGGGAGTGTTGCCGTTGGCCCAACTGGGGCCGTTGGAGTTGGTGCGCACCGAGGGCACGAACACGTTGTAGTTGCCCGAGGAGTCGGTGTAGAGGTAAGGCGCCTCCTCGGTGGTGGGGCAGGTCGCGAGGGTGGTGTAGGACTGCGGGCCGCCGCTGTCGCCGGAGTTGCCCGCGAAGCTCTGCGCGGGCGCGCCGGGATCGCCGCAGAACACCTGGTTCCACACGGCATTGCTCCAGCTGTCGATGTCCGTGTTACGGGTCATGAACTGCTGCTGTGAGCCGTTGGTGATCTTGCCGCCGGTGAACTGGGAGTCCGCGATGAAGCCGCCACTGGCGTAGTCGGGGCTGCCGTCGCAGTAGTCCATCAAGGTGAAGTTGCCGTTGACGTGCACGCGGCGCATGGGGGCCGCCTGCGAGACCGCCCACACGTCGGTGCCGTTGAAGCAACCGGTGAGGCCTGCGACGTTGAGGGTCAGGTTCGAGATGGACCGCCAGAAGTTGGTCGTCGCGTTGCAGTTGGTCTGCACGCCGCCGTCGCACTGGTTGTAGGCGTCGATGGTGCCGTTGATGGTGACCTGGTTCGGGTTCTGGCCGAGGCCGGCGATGCTGGTGTAGTAGCCGACCGGAATGGTCAGCGGGCTGGCCGCCGAGCCGTAGGTGCCGGGAGCGAACAGCAGCGCGTCGCGCTGGGGGCCGAACTGGTTGGACGCCTGCTGGCTGTCGATCGTGTTGATGGTGGACTGGATGCTGGCCTGCGACATGCTCGGCGTGAACACGTACACGTTCGGGCCGAGGCTGCCACCGGTCGGCGGCGGATTCCCGCCACCACCACCGGATCCGTTGGTGTACGCGGTGAATTCGCCGATCGACCACCACGGCCCGGTACTGGACGCGGTCAGCACGACCCTGATGTACTGCGCGGTCTGCGCGGCGAAGGTGATCGTCTCGATCGACGACGACCCGGAACCCGTTGCCACACTGGTGAAGCTGCTGCCGTTGCTGGAGACCTCGACGTTGTACCCGACCGCGCAGTCGCCGGGCCAGTTGGTCGCATTGAGCTCGATCTGGTTGAAGTTCTGACTGGCGCCCAGGTTGACCTGGAACCACATGCCGGGCGCCTGCACCGCGTCGGAGCTGTACCGGGTGCCGGGGTTGCCGTCGATGGCGTTGGCGGGCGCGTCGCCGGGCGCCGAGTTGGTGCTGGCGCTGGCGCTGGCGCTCCAGCCTGCCTCGGACAGCTGGGTCTCGGCCTGCGGCGCGGCAAGGGCGGTTGTCGTGAACGACGCGGTGAGCAGGGCGGCCGCGGCCGCGGCGATCATGAGCCTGCGCGTTCGGCGCGCCGCTCCGGGTAAACGGACCGGAGGGTGTGCTGTGCTGGTCATGCCTGTGCCTTTCCTTGTCCCGACGGGAAACACGCGAAATACCGGGAGTCGGCGGGCAGGCCAGGTGAACAGGCTGAACGTGGACAGCGCTGACACCGACTCCACGGCAAGTGAAGGCTTCCGAGCGGGCGTACGGGTCGACCGACTCGGCTGTGAGAGCGCTCTCAGCACGTTAGTAGACTCCTGATGTTTCAACGGTGTCAAGACATCGTGGCGGGAATGCTCCAACCGGACGCGGCGCGCGCGAGGGCGGCCGAGAAGTCCGCTTAACCCATCTTCACCTGGCTTTTTCCGATCTGAGAGCGCTCTCCACGCCAACCGCTCAGATGAGGACGAGCAGGTATCGGCGGGCGAACGCGCGGATATCCGCGTCGGTGTCGAGTTGGGCGTTGCTGTCGGGGGTGAGCAGCAGGGACAGGCCGAGGCGTGCGGCGAGTTCCGCGGCGACGTCGATGCCGGGCCGGTCGGGATAGGCGGCGCGGTACTGCTCGGCGAAGAAGTCGGCGACGGCGGCCAGCACCAGAGTGCCCTGCGTGGTGAGAAAAGGCAGCACCGTGTCGGCGTCGGTGGTGAGGATCCTGGCGACGAGCGGGTCGGCGCGCAGGCCGTTGAGGGCGAGGGTGAAGCCTTCGACGAGTCGGTCCTCGAAGCTGTCGAGATCGGCGACGGCGGTAGCGATGGTGGTGAAGAACCGGCGGGCCCAGACGATCGATGCGGCGACGACGAGGTCGTCCTTGGTGGGGAAGCGGCGGTGGACGGTGGCGCGATGCAGGCCGGTGCGGCGGGCCACGTCCGCGATGCTGACCCGACGGAACCCGAATTCGGTGAACTCGGCCAGGGCAGCGTCGATGATCTGCTCGGCGGTGGCGTCCTGGTCATCGGCGGTGGCGAGCAGTTCGCCGAGCATCGGTGACTCCTTCGACGTCAACTTCGCGATCGCAGCACGGCCTGCTTGGCCTGCCAGGCGCGTGGGGTGATTCTGGCTCGTTCGGGCAGCCGTGGCCACACGGCGCGCACCGTGGCGGCCAGCGCGACGAACCGGGCCCGGTCGGCCTTGGTGAAGCGTAGTCCGACGTGGGCGCGACAGGCCGCCGGAATGGTCGCAGCGGCGAGGAGGCGGACGTGCGAACCGATGACGGGACTCAGGACGCGCCATGCGGGCCCTGGCATCCGGGGCGGCTTGTACGTCATCGGGTGGGCGTAGGCATCGGCGAGAAAGGCGGCCACCGCGGTGTTCTCCATGCCGTCGGTGGTCAGCGTGGCCCAGTATTCCTGGAATTCCGGCCAGGTTCGGGGCATCAGGTGGTCGGAGACGCCGTAGCCGCGGTACCAGGTCACGCAATCGGCGTAGTAGGCGGCCTTCTCGGCATCGGTGAGTTCGTGGTCGAACAGGTCGATCACGGTGATCGCGGTGTAGGTGAACACGGCATGCGCCGCGGTGTAGAGCTCCGGGCTCAGCGCGTGGTAGCGGCGGCCGTGCGCGTCGAGGCCCTTGATGTCGCGGTGGTAGTCGCGGATGCGGCGGGCCATGTCCGGGTCGAACACGCTCTGCTGAATCTGCGGGATCGACCGCATGATCCGCGCCCACGGCTCACGGAAGGCGACCGAGTGCTGTTCGATTCCGGCGGAGACGCCGGGCAGCATGTTCTGCAACAACGCCGTTCCTGGCGCCATCAGGTAGATCCGCCAGTCGCCCGCATCGCGCCACAGCAACGAGTCCGGTTCGAGCATCGGTGCCTCCTGACCTCGTCGCGCACTGAGCGACAAAACAGCAGATTAGTCGCATTGTTGCATGACGTCCATTCCTTGGCACGCGCACGACTGGCGGCAACGGGCGAAATCCGTATGGTGCACCGTGGACGGGCCCGTTCGCCTCAGCCGAGAACCGATCAAGGAGGGGCCATGCCGGACTCCGCCAACCCGTTGGTCACCCAGTTCGTCGACGCGATCAACGCGGGCGACAAGGATGGATTGTCCGCGCTGCTCGCGGACGGGGCGACCATGTCCGACGACGGCAGCGACCGTGACCTGGATGCCTGGCTGGACCGCGAGATGTTCTCCACCAACGGCCGCATCGAGATCGAGTCGTCGTCGGGCGAGGGCCTTTCGCTGATCGCGCAGGTCACCAACGACACCTGGGGCGCGATGCGCACCACGTGGAAGTTCTTCGTCGACGGCGACAAGATCATCCGCTTCGAAACCGGTCAAGCCTGATTCACCCGAGAAAGGACATCTGCCATGGCACGCGTCACTGTCGGCGAGGAGAACGGCGCCCCGATCGAGCTGTACTACGAGGACAGGGGCTCGGGCCGACCGGTTGTGTTGGTGCACGGATGGCCACTGTCCGGCCGGTCGTGGGAGAACCAGGTGCCCGCGCTGGTCGACGAGGGCTACCGCGTCATCACCTACGACCGCAGAGGCTTCGGCGCGTCCTCCCAGACGTGGGAGGGCTACGACTACGACACCCTCGTCTCGGACCTGCACCATTTGATCGAGCACCTGGACCTGGTCGACGTGACGCTGGTCGGCTTCTCCATGGGCGGCGGCGAGGTCGCCCGCTACATCGGCACGTACGGCAGTGCCGAGCGGGTCACCAGGGCGGTCTTCGCCTCGGCCGTCCCGCCGTTTCTGGACAAGAGCGCGGAACACCCGGAAGGCGCGGTCGACGCGGCCACGCTGAACGCGTTCCACGACGGCATCCGCACCGACCGGGTCACCTTCATCGACGGGTTCGTGACGAACTTCTTCAGCGTGCGCGGCCGGACCGACCTGGTCAGCCAGCAGGTGCACGACTACAACCAGGCGATCGCCGCGTTCGCGTCGCCCAAGGGCACGCTGGACTGCACGACCGCGTTCACCAAGACCGACTTCCGCGGCGACCTGGCCCGTTTCACCATTCCGACGCTGGTCATGCACGGCGACTCGGACGCGATCGTGCCGTTCGAGAACAGCGGCAAGCTGACCGCCGAGTCGATCCCGAACAGCAAACTGGTGGTGCTCAAGGACGCGCCGCACGGCGCGAACGTCACCCACGCCGACGAGTTCAACGCGGAACTGCTGGCTTTCCTTCGCTCGTAACCGAATAAGCAGCCGCTCAGCCAAGACCCACTCGTGCAACCAGAGCGTGAGCACCCGAACACGCGCTGGCGGCAGGTGGGATCATGGCGCGGTGAACATCGAAACCGAGCGGGCCTGGAGCGCCGAAGGCGGCCTTGCCGCCGCCGAAATGCCTCTCACGCTGTACCTGGTGAAGCGCCTTGAGCTGGTCATCAGGGCGCTGATGGACGACGCCCTCCGGCCGCTCGGCGTCACAACCCTGCAGTACACCGCATTGACCGTGCTGGACAGCAGAGGCCCGCTGTCCTCGGCACAGCTGGCGCGGCGCTCGTTCCTGCGCCCGCAGACCATGCACGAAATGGTGCTGAACCTGGAGAAGCGCGGCGTGATCGCCCGCGAACCGCAGGAGGGCAACAAGCGCATCCTGCTCGCCCGGCTCACCGACGAGGGCCGCACGCTGCTCGCCCAGTGCAACCCACTGGTACTGGAAATCGAGCGCGAACTGCTGGCCGAACTCCCGCCGGAAGCCCGCGCGGTGTTCCGGGACGACCTGCAACACGGCATCACCGCCCTCGGCAACCTCTCCGCCACCCGAAGGGCGACCGTCGCCGGGACGGAGTGATTCACAGCGAAGCTGTGACAGTCCGATCACCGAGCGCGCACACGGCGTGGCCACCGTGATCGGTATGAATGTTCGTACCGCGAGTGTCCTGAAACTGTTGGTTGCCGCCGGGCTCGCCGTCGCCGGTTCGGTGGCCGTGGTGTCGCCGGCCGCCGCCGCCGTCGGATCGAGGGCGTCGTGTCCGGCCGGAACGTGCCGCCGGAGGTGCCGCAGGCTTCGCTCGCGGGCGAGGTGAACCTGGCAGGCTGCATGGGTTCGGTGGTGCGGATGCCGAATGCCCGGCTGCGGGATCCTGCCCTGCTGCTGACCAACGGGCACTGCGTTCAGGGCACGAAACCCGCGCCAGGCAAGGCGCTGGTCGACCAGCCCGCGAGCTTCGCGGTCGGCGTCGACGATCACGACGGCTACGCAGGCGCCACCGCCAACGCGACCCGGCTGGTGTACGCGACCATGACCGGCACGGACGTGGCGATCTACCGACTGGACAAGACCTACGCGCAACTGGCCGCCGAACACGCGACGCTGTTCACACTGAGCACCAAGCCGATGTCCACCAACGAAAAGGTGGACGTGCTCAGCGGCGTGCACCGGCAGCCGTGCACGGTGCAGGCGATCGTGCCGCACCTGCGTGAAGGCGGTTACCAGCTCGACGACGCGGCGCGCGGCACCAACACCGACACCTGCGGCCTGTTCCCCGGCATGTCGGGCTCACCGATGTTGGCGAAGGACGGCAACACGGTGGTGGGTGTACACAACACCAGCGACCAGGGCACCGACAAGCCGTGCACGGACAACAATCCGTGCGAGGTCGCGGCGGACGGCTCGGTCACCTCGGTGACCGGCCGGGCCTACGGTGAGCAGATCGACATGATTCCGGGCTGCTTCACCAAGGGTTCCCTGCTCGACCTGAACCGCGAGGGCTGCACGCTGACGAAATCGGTCTGATTCGGTTGCGGGCGCACGGTTTCAGGCCGTGCGCCCGTACCGTTCGCGCAGCACGTTCTTGCGGATCTTGCCGGAGCCGGTGGTCGGCAGGTCGTCGACGAACACCACGGATTTCGGCACCTTGTAGCCGGCGATGCGGGTGCGCAGGTGAGCGAGCAGTTCCTCGGCCTCGACCCGGGCGTCGGGCAGGACGCGGACGATGGCCCGGCCGACCTCACCCCAGTGCTCGTCGGGGACGCCGATGACGGCGCATTCGGCGATGCCGGGAAAACCGTGGATCTCGTTCTCCACCTCGGTCGGGTAGATGTTCTCCCCGCCCGAGATGATCATGTCCTTCACCCGGTCGACCACGTAGTGGTAGCCGTCCTCGTCGCGGGTGGCGATGTCGCCGGAGTGGAACCAGCCATCCCGCACCGCATCCGCCGTCGCCGCCGGGTTCTGCCAGTAGCCGGGGGTGACGTTCGGGCCGCTGATGACGACCTCGCCGCGTTCGCCCGCCGGGAGTTCGTTGTCGTCGGGGTCGACGATGCGCACGTCGGTGAAGAAGGACGGGACGCCGACCGAGCCGAGCTTGCTGAACACGTGTGGGACGTCCTGGTGGAGCGCGCCGGGCGCGGTTTCGGTCAGGCCGTAGCCCTGGGTGATGGTGATGTCCCTGCGCAGGTATCGGCGCAGGGTCTCCTCAGGCGCGGCCGCGCCGCCGGAGATGAACCGGCGCACGCTGGTCAGGTCGGTGGTGACGAAGTTCTCGTGTGCGGCCATGGCGTTGAACATGGTGGGCACGCCGAACATGAAGGTGACGCGTTCGCGTTCGATCGTGGCGAGCACGGCCTCCGGGTCGAACTTCTCGCGCAGGATGACCATGCCGCCCTTGAGCAGGATGGGCAGGCAGGTCATGGACAGCGCGGCGATGTGGAACAAGGGGGCTGCGACCAGACTGCGCTCGTCGCCGGCCAGGTCCATTTCGACGAGCACGTTGACGCTGTTCCAGGTGAGGTTGCCGTGGGTGAGCACGGCGCCCTTGGGTCGGCCGGTGCTGCCGGAGGTGTACATGATCACGCACGGGTCGTCGAGGTCGACCGGGACGTCTACGTCGGGGCCGTCTCCGGTCAGCGGCACCGTGTTCTCGGCGCACACCGTGGGGATCCTCGTGGTCACGGGATATTCGGGGGTGTGCACGAGGAGGGCGGCGCCGGAGTCGGTGAGCACGTGGTCGATTTCCGGTGCGGTGAGCCGGAAGTTGACCGGGACGAAGATCGCACCCAACCGTCCACATGCGAACAGTAGATCCAGGTAGACGGGGTGGTTCGGACCGAGGTAGGCGATGCGGTCGCCCTTGGTGATGCCGGCGGCGCGCAGGCCGGCGGCGAGCGCGGTGACGCGGTCGCGGAGGTCGGCGTAGGTCAGCGACTGGTCGCCGTGCCGGATCGCGATCGCGTTGGGTGTCATCCTGGCGCGGCGGGCCGGCCACGAACCCAGACCCCCGTCACGCATACGACGCACTCCCCTCGGCGAGCCGCAGCGCGCGGATCGCGTTGTCCTTGAGGATCTTCGGCCGGACCGCCGGCTTGATGTCCAGCGCGTCGAAGTCGCGCAGCCAGCGCTGCGGCGTGATCAGCGGGTAGTCCGAGCCGAACAGCACCTTGTCCTGTAGCAGCGAGTTCGCGTAGCGCACGAGCTGCGGTGGGAAGTACTTGGGCGCCCAGCCGGACAGGTCGATGTACACGTTGGGTTTGTGCACGGCCACCGCCAATGCCTCGTCCTGCCACGGGAACGACGGGTGCGCGATGATGATGGTCAGGTCCGGGAAGTCGACGGCGACGTCGTCGAGTTCCATCGGGTTGCCGTACTTGATCCGGACGCCACCGCCGCCGCGCACTCCGGCCCCGATCCCAGTCTGTCCACTATGGAACAGAGCGGGTACGCCTGCCGCCTCGATGGCCGCATAGAGGGGATAGACGGCCTTGTCCGAGGGAGCGAAGCCCTGCAGGCTCGGATGGAACTTGAACCCGCGCACGCCTTCCTGCTCGACCAGCCGGGTCGCCTCGCGCACCGCGGTCGCGCCGCGCGCCGGGTCCAGGCTGGCGAACGGGATGAGCACGTCCGGGTGTTGGGCCGCGGCGCGGGCGATCTCGGTGTTGGAGATGGGCGGGTGGCTGGTCGCGGACTCGGCGTCGACGGTGAACAGCACGCAGGCCATCCGCGCGGCGCGGTAGTAGGCGGCGATCTCGGCGACGGTCGGCTTCACGTTGTCGGCGCCGAAGTGCTTGCTGGCGGCCTCGATGAGGCGGTGCGGTAGCGCAGTCCGGCCGTCGTCGGAGACCTCGACGTGCACGTGCACGTCGATGGCGAGCAGTTCGTCGGTGTCCATGCGTCTTCGCTAACCCTCCGGGTCGAAGGCGGTCAGGCCGGGCCGGTAGCTCTTGTGGTCCAGGAACTGGCTGAGTCCTTTGGCGCGGGCGCCCGCGCCGTCGGTGAACTGGGACTGGTCGAGTTTGGCGTAGAGGTAGTCCTCGGCCTGCTCCCAGGGCATGTCCGCGGCCACCTTGTAGCCGACCTTGGCCGCGTGCAGCACGGTCGGGTTGCTCTCGGCCAGTTTGCTGGCGACGGCGCGGGTTCGCGCGCGGAGTTGCTCGGCCGGCACGGCTTCGTTGACAAGGCGCATTGCGGCTGCCGCGCGGCCGTCGAACGGCTCGCCGGTCATGATGTGGTAGAGCGCGTCGCGCCTGCTGACGGTCGCGGCGAGCGCCCTTGACACCACGCCACCGGGCGGAATGCCCCAGTTGACCTCGGACAACCCGAACCGCGCCTCCTCGGCGGCGAAGGCGAGGTCGCAGGCGACCAGCGGGGTGAACGCGCCGCCGAAGCACCAGCCGTTGACCATGGCGATGGTCGGTTTCAGCCAGTTGGACAGCCGCTTCCACTGCCACTCCGCGCTCGCCCTGCGCACCCTGGTCTGCACGGCCGCGCTGCCGGTGGCGTCCACCTCGCGAAAGTACTCCTTGAGGTCCATGCCGGCCGAGAACGCGTCGCCCGCGCCGGTGAGCACGAGTACGCGGCACCGGTCGTCACCTTCGAGGTGGTCGAGCACCCGGACCATCTCGTCGTTGAGCGCCGGGTTCATCGCGTTGCGCTTGGCCGGCCGGTTCAACGTCACCCAGGCGATGCCCTCGTCGAACTCGACGAGCACGGTCTGGCCCCATGGTTCACTCATCTGCGCCGCGCTTATATCAGGATTCCTGATATAAGGATTACCAAGACGTACGCCCAGCGTCAACCTGCGCCGGTGGGAGCGCGCTGAGGATTCGCGCTCCCACCGGGCGGTCCCCCAGCGCGAACGCCAGCGGTCCGGGCTGCCGGCCGGCCGCTGGCGATGATGGTCATCGGTACACGGCGACCGGCCGGGTCCACTCGTCGAGTTGGGCGGCGACCGCGCCGACCACGTCCGGGCGGCTGTCCCTGAGGAAGAAGTGGCCGTTGCCGATCCGCTGATAGGCAAAGGCCTTGCTGGTGTACTCGCACCACTGCGCGAGATCCTCGGGCCGCGTGTCCGGGTCGCCCGCCCCGCCGATCGCGAGGATCGGACAGGGCAGCGGCTGCGGTACCGGGGGCGAGTAGACCTCGCGGATGCGCAGCGTCGCCCGCAGGTCCTCGGCGAGCCAGCTGGCGAAGCTCGCGTCCTCCAGCAGAGCCGATTCGGTGCCGCCTGCCCGACTCAGCCAGTCGAGCAGGGTGTCGTCGTCACCGCCCCGCACCGGCAACCGGTTGACCTGCTGGTGCGGCACGGCCATCGAGGACACGATCAGCCCGCACATCGGCAGCACGCCCAGGATCCGCTTGGCCACCTCGTAGACGACGAGCGAACCGAAGCTGTGCCCGAACAACGCCCACGGCAGGCCCGGATCGGTGAAGCGCCACAGCTGTTCGGCGAGGTCATCGGCGAGCTCATCGATCGACGCGGCGGGCGCCTCGCGGATCCGGCGCTCCCGGCCGGGCAGCTGCGCGGGCCACAGCTCGACCGAGCCGGGCAGTTCCGTCGACCAGCCAGCGAACTCGGCAGGGCCGGTGCCGGCACCGCCGACGCACAGCAGCCGAACCCTCGGCCATCGCCGGTGCGCGACGCGCGGGAACCACAAGTTGGTCATGACGCTGGTCATCCGAAGGCCCCCGATCAATGCGCGTGCGAGTGGTTTGGCTTTGTTCCAGGAGGGCGTGGCATCCGTGGAGATACGTGGTCCGGTCCGGAACACACCGATTCCGTTACATACGACCACCCGCTCCGGTACGGCCAGGGTCTAGTCGTAGGGCAACTGTGCAATGCCTCGACCATTGTCAACCAATCCGTTAATGGGGCGGCGGTGTCGACACGGGTTTTGTTCGTCGCTTCTTTCTGTCAGTGTCACGGCGATCCTTGTTCGGGGCATCACCCTGTCGAACGACCACCCGTTCTGTTACGAAACATCCGGGTACGCACCGACCTTCCGCTCACCCTCATTTCCCGACCGTAGCACCGCTCACCTGCACAAAACCTCTGTCAGCAGGTCCGATGTTCGCGCCGTTCTGGGGCTTCGACGCGCGGCCGCTCAGCTGAGCACCGCGAGACGAAACCTGCATCGTCGCGCAAGAAGATAAGCGCGCTGATGACATTTTTCTCGATATCGAGTCAATTTCCTGGCTTATTGGGCTTGCTTTTCGGCCAATTTAGGGTGACCGAATCTGAATAGGAACAATGCGTTCCGCGTCGAGGGAGGTGCTTCCGGATCAGGAGACGGGCCTGCGGGTGGCCGTCCTGCTGGCCGGGTCGGGCGCGGTCGACGTCGCCCACACGGCGATCTGCGTGCGATAGCGCAGGCCCAACTTGTTGCGGACGCTCAACAGGTGGGTCTTCACGGTGCTGACCGCGACCTGTAACCGCGCGGCGATCTGCTGGTTGGTCAGGCCGCCCGCCAGCAGGCTGACCACCTGCGTCTCGCGCGCGGTCAACGGAGAGTCCGGCACGCTCGCCGGTCGCTGCTCGGCGGGCCTGCCTTCGCCGTTGTCCTTGTTGTCGCGCAAGGCGTAGCCGAGCAGGCCCTCCTCGGTCATCCGACGGCCGAGGGTCGCCGCTTCCGCGCTGGCCGAGCGACCGAGAGTGCGCTCGGTCTGCTCGATCGCCTCGTCGATCCTGTTCTGCCAGGCCGGTTCCGCGCCGATGACCAGCGTGCGTCGCAATTGCGTCGCACCGCCGAACAGGCAGCGCGCCCGGTGGAAGTCTTTGCGCCGCAAGGCGACCAGACCGATCGCCTCGATCAGATTGGGGACCTGGTAGCCGTTGCCCGGCATGCCGCGCAGCGCTTCCTCGAAGGCGATCTCGGCCGCGGCAACGTCGCCCTCGGCCAACCGGAGCATGCCCGCGGTGTGCAGCACCGCGCCGCGCAGGGGTTTGGGGGCAAGGCGACGGTAGACCGGCAGCGCGTCCGCGACCAGCGCGGCGGCCTCCTCGGTCTCGCCCTGCTGGAACAGCGCCCAGGCCAGGTTGCGCCGGCAGATCGCCGCGTCCAGCGGTTGGCCGAGCGGATCGGCGTAGGTGAGGCACTCGCGATAGGCCGCGATCGCCTCGTCGGCCTCCTGCCGCAGGATCCGCACGCTCGCGACCGCGCCGAGCGCCTTGGCCAACCGGAACGGGTCGGCCTCACCGCGTTCGACCCGCACCGCCTCCTCGGTCGACCGCAGCGCCTCGTCTGCGTCGGCCTGTAACACGGCCAGCCAACCGGCAGAGATCAGCAGCTCGACCCGGTCTGTCGGGTCGCTGACCCGGTCCAGCGCGGTGGCCAGCACCGCCCGGCCCTCGGAAATCCGGTCCTGGTGGCGCCAGACCGTGGCCAGCGCGAGCACCAGCAGCACGTAGCGGTGATCGGCCACGGCCGCCGTGCGGTCGACCGCGTCGATCAGGTCCTCGAGTTGCTGGTGCAGTTCGCCGAA
>DASYBO010000387.1:0-5002 GCA_036500685.1 Pseudonocardiaceae bacterium
CCGAACTCGGACTGGTCGCGGCACGGCGCATCGCCGAACTGCTCCGCGCTCATGGAATGTCGCCACAACAGGCGCATGAACTGGTCAGTTCGGCGGCGAAGATCGCCTGGCGGCAAGACCGGCAGCTGGTCGATGTGATGGTTGCTGACGGCCTCGACGGTGGCCTGTCCCGCACCGAGTTGCAGGCTGCGGTCGACGAGCTCGATGCGGACAGCAGGGCACTCGCGACCGAGCGGGCCCGCAGGCTCGCCGAGATCCCCGGCTTCGGGTCACCGGTCGCGCTCAGCGCGCTGAGCGACGAGCAGCTCGCCGAGTTCGACGCGGTCTTCGCGCCGGGTGGCCACGGGCCCATGGTCGACCTGTCCGACAATCCCGACGTGGGCCGGCTGCTGGCGGTGCTGCACGCCAAGCAGGCGCCGATCGCCGCCTTGTGCCACGGCCCCGCCATGCTGCTCTCCGCGCCCGAGACCATCGACGGGCGGTGGTTGTTCGACGGATACCGGTTGACCGTGTTCACCGACGAGGAGGAGAACCAGACCGCGCCCGGCAGGCTCGGCCTGCCGTGGTACGTCGACACCGCGTTGAAGAACGCGGGTGCCGTGCTCGACGACGGCCCTGCGGCGTGGGTCTCGCACGTCGTGGTCGACCGCAACCTGATCACCGGTCAGAACCCGAACTCGACCGAGGCCACCGCGGACGCGGTCCTGAAGGCGGTGCGGGCACGATGAGCGAATCACTTCCCGCTGTTCGTACCTTCCTCGATGCGTTCGGTCGCAAGGACGTGGACGCCGCGCTCGCCGTTGTCGATGACGCGGTCACGGTCACGGTCCACCCGCTCGGCGTGGCCGGCGGCGGTATCGCGGATCTGCGCACGGTGCTCACCGACATCGTGACGGCCTTTCCCGACCTGCGGGTGACCGTCGCGGGAATACTCGACACCCCACCATCGGTGACCGCCGAGTTCACAGTGGAGGGTACCCAGGCCGCCGACTACGTGGGCGTGATCAACCAGGAGAAGCATCTCGACGTCGACCAGGCGTGGCAGTTCGCCGTGGCTGACGGCCGCATCACCGATGTCCGGGCGTACTGGTGCCAGGCCCAGCTCTACCGGCGCCTCGCCGTCAAACGATTTGACCAGATCGCGATCGTGTGAGGATGCCATGACCACAACGCAGGAAACCCCCATCACCGCTGTCCGCGCCGCGGAACTGGTCACCGAGTTCTTCGCCGCGTACGGACGCCACGACGTCGAGGCCATGACCGAGATGTGCTCGGCCAACGCCGACTTCTCCTATGTCCCCTACGAAGCCTGGGGCAAGCAGCGGGTGTTGCGCGGTGACGGCAAGGTCGGCACCGTGGGTAAGCCGCTGTGGACCGGCCTGATCGCCGCCTTTCCCGACCTGTTCAACCGCGTGCACACGGTCGACGCCAACGACGAGGGTGACGTCGTGGTCACCTGCGACATCGGTGGCCGACAGCAGTCGCCGTGGGGGTTCGTCACGCCGCAGGGCAAGTCGTTCAGCGAACCGCACCTGTTCATCTTCCACGTCGACGCGGCGGGCTTGATCGACAAGGTGAAGGCGTACTGGGACAACGCCGGGATCAGCCGGCAACTCGGGCACGTCGAAGTCGACTAGGAAGGGACGAACTGAGATGGCCTTGCTCAAACGCGAGGAGTGGCAACACTTCGTCCGCGACGTCAACTGGACCTACCGCTACGTCGACGACGAAGCCGTCTACCCGGAGTGGCACAGCGGAACCGGCAAGGTGCCGCGCGAGGCCTGGCTGACCTGGGAGGAGGACTACAAGGTCAGCTACCCGGAATACGTCGCCACCCAACGGGAGAAGGAAACCTCCGCCTACGCGGTGAAAGCCGCGTTGCAGCGTTCGACCGCGTTCGACACCCTTGACGAGGGCTGGAAGTCCTCGACGAAGATGCACTTCGGCGGAGTCGCCCTGGTCGAGTACGCGGCCGTGCTGGGCGAGCTGAAGATGGCCCGGTTCGGACTCAACGGGGCGTGGCGCAACATGGCCACGTTCGGCCAGCTCGACGAACTGCGGCACGCGCAGATCACCACCTTCTTCGGGCACGAGTTCATCGCTCGCGACCCGCAGTACGACTGGACGCAGAAGACCTTCCACACCAACGACTGGGTGCCGATCTCGCTGCGCAATCTCTTCGACGGCATGATGATCGCGCCGAACGTCGTCGACCTCGCCATCGAACTGCCCTTCACGTTCGAAACCGGGTTCACCAACCTCCAGTTCGTCGCGTTGTCCGCGGACGCGTTGGAGTCCGGGGACGTCAACTTCGCCAACATGATCTCCTCGATCCAGACCGACGAGGCGCGGCACTCCCAACAGGGCGGCCCCACTCTGGAGATCCTCGTCGAGCACGACCCGGTTCGAGCCCAGTGGATCATCGACAAGAGCTTCTGGGGTTCGGCCCGCGCCTTCGCCGCGCTGACCGGACCGGCCATGGACTACTACACCCCGGTCGAGCACCGCAAGCAGTCCTATCGGGAGTTCATGGAGGAGTGGGTCATCGACCAGTACATTCGCACGATCGAGGACTACGGGCTGAAGAAGCCGTGGTTCTGGGACGAGTTCATGCGTGGTCTCGATGTCTGGCACCACGCCCTGCACATGGGATTGTGGTACTGGCGCCCGACGCTGTGGTGGCGCCCGAAAGCCGCGGTGTCCTCGGCGGATCGGGACTGGCTGAACGAGAAGTACCCGAACTGGGAGAAGTTGTTCGGCGACAAGTGGGACGTGCTGATCGACAACATCAACGCCAACAACGTCGAGGCCACCCTGCCGGAAACACTGCCCTGGCTGTGCAGCATGTGCCACCTGCCGTGCTGCAACGCCACTCAGGCGCGCGATGGCAGTTGGCGCGTGCGTGACTTCCCGCTGTCCTACGACGGGCGCACCTACCACTTCTGCACCAAGGCATGCCGGCAGATCTGGTGGAAGGACCGGGACAACGTCAACCACCAGACCGTGATCGACCGGTTCCTCGCCGGACAGATCCAGCCGATGGATGTCGGCGGCATCCTCAACTACATGGGCATGACCCCGGACGTGATGGGTGACGATCCCGACTACGCGGCCTGGACCAAGGACTACCTCGGCCGCGTCGCCACCGGCCTGGCCCCGACCGGCGTGGGAGGTGCGCAGTCATGACCGAGACCACGGCCGCCCCTGAACCGGGCGTCGCCGACGCGCCACCGCAACTGGTGCCGCTCAACGCAATCTTCGCTACCGACTTCGTGCAGATCCTGGTTCCGGTGACCACCGCGAACACCATGCGCGAAGTGGCCGACGCGGTCGCGCACCACGTCGAGGGCAGGCGGGTCCGGGCGCTGCCCTTCCCCAAAGTCGTCTTCCACGCCGGCCGCAGGATGCCACCCGAGATGACCGTCGCCGAGGCCGGCATCGCCCCGCTCGACCACGTCCGCGTCGAGTACGACCTGCCGGAGGGAACCTCATGAAGAATCCGGTCGGGCCCATCCTGCGCATGGGCGACGAGATCGACCAGGTCGTCGCGGCCATCGAGGACGACAACCCGGACACCGAGATCGAGGTGATCGACCGCGGCTCCTACGTGCGCATCCAGGGTGAGGACCGGGTCGTTCTGACCCAGGACACCCTGCGCCGCTACTTCGGCCCCGACTTCGCCATTCGTTCGCTGGAAACGATCATGTCCTCCTTCGCGGGCCGGATCATCACCAGCAGCGACTCGATCACCTGGGAGAACGTGTCGGCGCGGCGGGCCGTGTCGGCGAAGGGAGGTGCCGTGTCATGACTGACGCGACCAGGAAGCCGCGGCCTCGACGCACGTTCAGCGCGTTCGGCGACGTGCGCAAGATGCCCAGCGAGTACGAGATCATGACGCACGCGCAGAACTGGACGACGCGGGCCGGTCGAACCGCCGCGTTCGAACAGAACCCGTCGTCCCCGCCGAACCTGTGGTTCCTGACCTATCGGGACAACTCACCGTTGCGGTCGCAGGACTGGGAGCAGTTCCGCGACCCCGATGCCTTGACCTACCGCAGTTACGTCACGCTGCAGTCCGACGCCGAGACACACGCCGCAGGTGTCCTCGAACAGTACGCGGAAGCTGGCGCCGATGCCGCGCTGCGGCCAGGGCAGTTGGCGTTGCTGGGCGCGCTGTACACCCCGTCGCGCTATCTGGTGCACGGCTGTCAACAGATCCAGGCATACATCGGCTACATGGCGCCGACCTCCTACGTCACCAACGCCTGCGGGTTCGCCACCGCCGACTTCCTGCGCAGGGTCACGCTGACCGCGTACCGGACCAGGGAGTTGCAACTGGCCCACCCGGGGTCGGATATCGGGGACCGAGAACGGCGGATCTGGGAGGACGAACCCGCCTGGCAGCCTGCGCGGGAGGCGATCGAACGCGCCCTGGTGGCCTACGACTGGGGCGAGGCGTTCACCGCGCTCGACCTCGTGCTCGCGCCCACCCTCGATGACGTGCTGGTCCGCCAGTTCGCGGAGGTGTCCAGGGCGAACGGGGACGAGCAGTCCTGGCTGCTGGGCCGGTCGATCCAGGCCGACAACGACCGGCGCGACCGCTGGGTCGGTGCGCTCGTCCAGTTCTGCCTGCGCCAGTGCCCGGAGAACGTGACACCGCTGCGCAAGTGGATCGCGAAGTGGTCTCCACTGGCCGACGCCGCCGCGCTCGGTCTTGGCCAACTGTTGGAACGCCTCCCCGAACAGGGACGGTCGGCGGTGGAGGTGGCCGAGCAGGCCCGCACGGCCCGGGATGCTTTCCACGCTCGGCTGTTCGCGGAGCCGGGAACATCGTCAGAACCTCCTCAAGAGTCCACATCGGACGGGTTGCGGGCGGTGCGATGAACGTGCGCGCGGAGACCATGACAGACGATGTGACGACCGGTGGGCACTGGCGCGAGGCCATGGCCCTTGCCGACCTGTGGGAAGGCGAGATGGAGGGCGTCGAGATCGACGGCACCCA